>JBAZIR010000001.1:0-65241 GCA_041651735.1 Verrucomicrobiia bacterium
CTGTTTTGCTCGATAGCTACAGTCCGACCTCTCACGGCGGCACGGGCAAGACGTTCGACTGGTCGCTCGTGCGCGAGGCGAAGAAGTCCGGCCGGCCGGTGATCCTGTCGGGCGGCCTGACGCCGGCAAACGTCCGCGAAGCGGTCGCCCATGCGCGGCCCGACGGTGTGGACGTCAGCAGCGGCGTCGAGCTTTCGCCTGGCAAAAAGGATCACGAGCGTATTCGCGAGTTTATTCGTAATGCAAAAAGTGAAATCACAACCTGACAAGCAGGGCCACTTCGGTCCTTACGGCGGCATGTTCGTGCCGGAGACGCTGATGTCGGCGCTGCAAGAACTGGCGGCCGAATACGACCGCGCACGGCGCGACGCGAAGTTCCGCCGCGAGTTGGGCTATTGCCTGCGCGAATACGCCGGCCGGCCGACGCGGCTATGGCTGGCCGAGAGGATGACACGCGAGTTGGGCGGCGCGAGGATTTACCTCAAGCGCGAGGATATGCTCCACACGGGCGCGCACAAGATCAACAACTGCCTCGGCCAGGTGTTGCTGGCGCGGCGGCTAGGCAAGCGGCGGATCATCGCCGAGACCGGCGCGGGCCAGCACGGCGTGGCGACGGCGACGGTGGCGGCGATGTTCGGCCTGGAATGCGTCATCTACATGGGCGAAGTGGACATGGTCCGCCAGGCGCTCAACGTCTACCGCATGCGGCTGCTCGGCGCGAAGGTCGTCGGTGTCAGCGCCGGCCAGCGCACGCTCAAGGAAGCCATCAGCGAAGCGATGCGCGACTGGACCACGAACGTCCGGACGACGCACTATATCCTTGGCAGCGCGCTCGGCAGCCATCCGTATCCAATGATGGTTCGCGATTTCCAAAGTTGCATCGGCCGCGAGGCGCGCCGCCAGATTCTGGCGAAGGAAGGCCGGCTGCCCGATGCGATCGTCGCCTGTGTCGGCGGCGGCTCGAACTCCATCGGCATTTTCCATCCGTTCCTCGGCGACAAGAAGGTCCGGCTCATTGGCGTCGAGGCCGGCGGGCGCGGCATCAAGCCGGGTAACCACGCGGCGCGATTTGCGGGCGGCTCTCTTGGCGTGTTGCAGGGTACGCGGACCTACGTGCTCCAAAACGCCGACGGGCAGATTGAATTGACGCACTCGGTCAGCGCGGGCCTCGACTACGCGGCGGTCGGCCCGGAACACGCGTGGTTGCGCGACCTCAAGCGCGTCGAATATACTTACGCCACCGACGACGAAGCGCTGCGAGCGTTCAAGTTCCTCGCCGAAAAGGAAGGCATCATCCCGGCGCTGGAGAGCGCGCACGCCGTGGCGCACACGATGAAGCTCGCGCCGAAGATGAAGAAGAATCAGATCGTCATCATCAACCTTTCCGGGCGCGGCGACAAAGATGTGCAGCAGGTGGCGGAGATTGTGAAGCTATGAAAAGCATGACTGGCTATGGGCGCGGCGAGTGTTCGCGTCACGGCGTAAAGATCACGGTCGAGCTGAACTCGGTCAATCGCAAGCAGAGCGACATCACCATCAATCTGCCGCGCGAGCTGATCGAGTTGGAGCCGCGCATTCGCGACCTGATCAACGCGCGCGTCGCCCGCGGCCGGCTCAACGTCGCCGTCGGCTACCATCCCGGCTCCGACCGGCCGCGCGCGCAAGTGCAAGTGAATACGGCGGTGGCGAAGGCTTACCTGCAGGCCACCAGGAAGCTCCACCGGGAACTGGGCGTTGACGGTTCCATCACGCTGGACTCTTTGCTGCGCGCGCCCGGCGTTGTGAGCGTCATCGAGACCGAGCTCGAAGCCGCCTCGCTGGGGCCGCTGGTGGAAACGGCATTGAACCACGCACTGGATCGGCTGGTAAAGATGCGGGAACGCGAAGGCAAGCATCTCGCAGCCGACCTGAACAAACGGCTGAATCTGATCGGCGAGAGCGTTGCGAAAATCCGTGTCGAAGCGCCGAACGTAGTGAAACGTTACCAGCAGCAATTGCATGCGCGCATCAAAGCGTCCGGCGTGGAGTTGCCCCTGGACGACGAGCGGCTGCTCAAGGAAGTGGTGATCTTCGCCGACCGCGCCGACATCACCGAGGAACTGACACGGCTGGCGAGCCATCTCGATCAGTTCGCCGGCTGTCTTGCCTCCGGCCAACCGGTGGGCCGCACGCTGGATTTCCTCTCCCAGGAGATGGGCCGCGAAATCAATACGATCGGCTCCAAGGCGAACGATATTGCCATCACACAAACCGTGGTGACATTAAAGGCGGAGCTTGAAAAAATCCGCGAGCAGGTGCAGAACATCGAGTAGGTTCCGATGAAATCCAAGGAGGGCCTTTTGGTGGTGCTGTCCTCGCCTTCGGGCGGCGGCAAGACCACGCTCTGCAACCGGCTGACGGAAGCCGACACGAACGTCGTGCGCTCGATCTCCTGCACAACCCGCCCGCCGCGCAGCGCCGAGGTGAAAGACCGCGATTACTATTTCCTGACCCCCGATGATTTCGAGAAGCGCGTCGCCCGCGGCGAGTTTCTCGAACACGCGCAGGTCCACGGGCATTACTACGGCACGCTGCGAAAGACTGTCGAGGATCTGCTGGCGGCGGGTCACGACGCCCTGTTGAACATTGACGTGCAAGGCGCGGCGACCGTCTGCAAACTTGCCAAGGCCGACCCGCGCCTCTGCCGGGCGTTGGTCAGCGTTTTCCTGATGCCGTCATCGCTGCAATTGCTCGAACAACGCCTGCGCCGGCGTGGCACCGACGACGAGGCGACCATCGCGCGGCGTCTCGCGGAAGCCCGGCGTGAGATGGCGCGTTGGCGCGAGTACGATTATGTGATTGAGACCGGTTCGATGGAAGAGGATTATCGGCGGATGCAAGCGATCCTGGACGCCGAGCACAGTCGTTCGGGGCGGTTGAATTTTGAAACGGAGTAACGAAGCCATGGGAAGCCAAGCCACAGTTCTGGTCGGCGTGACCGGCTCGATAGCGGCCTACAAGGCGGCCGATCTGGTCAGCAAGCTCGTCAAAGCCGGCCACGCGATCCATGTGATCATGACGCGCGAGGCGACGGAACTGGTGGCGCCGCTGACGTTCGCCACGCTCTCGCGCAATCCGGTGACGCTCAACCTCTTTGAAGAGCCGGCGGAATGGAAGCCCCAGCATATCTCGCTGGCCGATGCCGCCGACCTGACAGTGATCGCACCGGCGACGGCCAACGCCATTGCGAAGCTGGCGCTCGGCCTCGCGGACGACGCGCTCAGTTCGATCGCGCTCGCCTGCCAGGCGCCGCTGCTGATCGCGCCAGCGATGAACGGCAAGATGTGGCTGCACCCGGCAACACAACAGAACGTGGCGACGTTGAAGGAGCGCGGCGCGCAGTTTATCGGCCCGGAAGCCGGCATGCTGGCGTGCGGTTACGAAGGACTGGGCCGCCTCTGGAATGTGGACGGCATCGTCGCGGAGATCGAGCGGTTGCTGAAACAGAAGAAGAAACAAACGACGTGAAATGCGAAACGTAAAACGCGAGATGGCTGTCACTGCGTTTTGCGCTTCACCCGTTGCCAACGCGATGCGTTTTCTCATCACAGCTGGCCCGACGCGCGAGTGGCTCGACCCGGTGCGGTTCATCTCGAACCCGTCGTCGGGCAAGATGGGCTACGCACTGGCGCGAGTCGCGAGAGAGACGGGCGCGACCGTAACGCTGGTGAGCGGGCCGGTGACGCTGGCGGCGCCACAGGGCGTGGAGATGGTTCGGATCGAGACCGCCGCGGAGATGGCAGGCGAAGTTTTTCGGCGTGCCAAACGGTCTGATATCATTATTCTATCCGCGGCGGTTGCCGACTGGACGCCCGCTATCCGGGCGCGGCACAAGATGAAGAAGGAGGCAGGCGGAAAGCAAAAGGCAAAACTGGTGCTGACGCTGAAACCAACCGTGGACATTGCGGCGACCCTCGGGAGATCACTTCGGCCCGGCCAGGTGCTGGTGGGTTTTGCGGCGGAGACACAGCACGTCGAGGCCAACGCGAAAAAGAAGCTCGAACGGAAGAACTTCGACATGATCGTGGCGAATGACGTGAGCCAACCTGGCGTGGGCTTCGGCTCCGACCGTAACGAAATCATTATCATCAGCCGTAACGGCATGGTCGAACGGCCGCGGCGCGCGAGCAAACGGGTTCTGGCGCGACGCATTTTGAAACGAGCCTGCGCGATGCGCGCGGACAAAATGGAACAGTCATGATTTTGACGCTGACGTTAAATCCGTGCATTGACGTGGAGGTTGAGGTGCGCCGGCTGATGCGCGACGACGTCAATCGCATCCTTTCCAAGGACCGCGAAGCGGGCGGCAAAGGCATCAATGTCTCCCGCGTCGTGCAATCCCTCGGCGGCAAGACGCTGGCCATCGCGCCCATTGGCGGCCACATGGGGATGGATTTTCTGAACCGTTTCAGCAAGACGCGTATCCGCGCCAAGCTGGTGCCGATCACCGGCGAGACGCGCGTCAACATCAACATCCACGAGACCGGCGGCCGTGTGCATACGCGACTAAACGCATCGGGGCCGCGGTTGACAGCGCGGGAGCTGCAGCAGGTGATGGACGCCGTCGAACGAAATCTGCCGCGCGCGGCGTTGTTGGTGATCAGCGGCAGCCTGCCACCCGGCCTGCCTGCCGACACTTACGCGGAGATCATCCGCATGGCCAACCGTCGCGGCGTGCGCGTCATCCTCGACACCGACGGCGAGCCACTGCGGCTCGGCTTGCGCGCGAAGCCGTTCATGGTGAAGCCCAACATTCACGAAGCGCGGCGGCTGCTTGGCGGCCGGCTGCAAACCACGCGGGCCGTGGCGCGTGCGGCGCGGCGGCTCGTGCAGATGGGCGCTGAGGTGGCTGTCATCTCGCGAGGCGCGCAAGGCGCAGTGCTCGCGACGGCCGATGGTTGCTGGAGCGGACGCTCGCCGGGCGTGCCGCGGCGCAACAACGTCGGGCCGGGGGACGCGTTGGCGGGAGCGTTTGCGCTGGCGCTGTCGAGGGGACGCGATTTGCCGGAGGCGCTGCGATGGGGCGTGGCGGCTGGCGCCGCCCACGTGGCCTGTCCGCCAACGGCGAACGGTTGTGGCGTTCGCCAGATGCGGCGGCTGCTGCCGAAGGTGAAGGTTCGTAAATTGTAGCACGGGCATTCTCCTTAAAGCAAACGGCGCACTGACTTCCGTCAATGCGCCGTTGCACCAAATCAGTTTGGGGAATCAGGTCATTCGATCTTGATGACGTCCTTGCTTGTGAAACCCGTGCCGCCGGTGGGCTTGGCAACCGAAAACTTGTCCGACACCTCCACGACTTCGATCTGACCATATTTCGAAGTCTTGCCGCCGAGATTCAGGCCCGTCTCCGGATCAATCAGCGCCTCTCCCTGATGGTAGCATGTGAAACGGTCGCCCGGTTTCACGCCAAAGTTCGCGCCGGCGTTGATGTAAATCCTGTCGCCGTCGGCTTTCACAATCCGGCCCTGCCACGGCACCTGCTCCAGTCGTGAGGAAATGGCCCCCACCGCCTGGTTGAGTGCGTCAACCACCGCATCGCCCAGCGGCGTCTTCTGCAGGCCACCCATGCCGCCGCGGAAGTCGCCGGACGCAAAGCCAAACGACATTCCCGACTTGCGGGCAATGCCTTTGATCTGCTGTGAGTCGAGCACCTGGCCGCTGGTGGTATCAATGATCCGCAGCGCAACCACAACCTCGGCCTTGCCGCCGCTGGCGCCAATGTTGAATCCCTTGAAACCGAACCCCGCGCCGCTTTCAGACGTACGCGTGTCCACACTGATGATGCTGCCGGTGATCTGGATTTGCGCCGTCAGCAATTGGCCGACTTGGGGCGCGTTGGCCGTCTGCACCGTGCGCCCGCTCTGCGCGAAATCCTGCTCCTTCATCACCGTCTGGATTTCAGCGCGCTCCACCACGATGAACCGGCCGCACTTGATCAGAGCGTCCGCCAGCGAGTCGGCAAAGCCGGTGCCGAGTTCCACCTGGCCCTGCCAGTTGGATTTGTTGTCAAAGCGTGTGACGGCGATTCGTTTTTTCAGCATCGGCCCTGCCGCCATTGGCGCAACGGGGATGGCGCGGACAACTTGTGGTTCCTGGGCATGAACCAATACCGCCATAACCATTAAACTCACTACAGTGGTCAACATTTTCATAACAATCAATTTTTTGCGAAATTACAGTTCTTCAGACGCGGTGAAGCTTAGTTTCTTCAAAACCTTCTGGCAATCAAATCATTGTCCTGACAGGCTCACAGCCATCCATCGCAGGTAGTCCGCCTGCCCGGCGGCCAGCGGCAGCGCGATGATTTCCGGCACTTGGTAGCTGTGAAGCTGCTTCACGGCGCGCTCCACGGCTCGAAAACGGCTGCGGCGCGTCTTCATCACCAGCAGCCACTCGCGCGCGTGGTCAATCTTTCCTTCCCACCAGTAATGCGACTCGACGTCAGGGATGATGTTCGCGCAAGCCACCAATCGCTGCTCCAGCAGCGATCGCGCGATCCGGCGCGCTTCCCGCCGCGAAGCGGCAGTGACAAAGACAACGCAGTAAGCACCGGCAGCACTCATGGAATCCTTTCGACCACGGCCGACAACTCGCTGAGGTTGTGGATGATGAAATCCGCCTCGTGCGCCCACTCCGGCAGCTTGTTGTTGATGAGCAGCACGCCCCTCGCGCCGGCGTTGTGGGCACAGCGCAGGTCATAGACGTAATCGCCGACCACCAGCACCTCGGTCGGTTTGAATCCCCATCGCCGGGCAAGTGTCAGCACCGGTTCCGGCGATGGCTTGTGCGGTCCGTCTTCGCGCGTCAATGTCGCATCGAATCGCAGGTTGAACTTGGCCAGCACGGTCTTCACGGACCTGCGGGAGTTGCGCGTCAGGAGGCCGAGCTTGACGCCGCGCGCCCTCAGCGTGTCGAGCAACTCCGCCGCGCCGGGCTGAAGCGTGGAGTTCACGGCGGCCTCGTCCTCGATGCGATGCAGGATGCTCTCCAGCCGCCGCCGTTCGGCCTCATCCACGGATTTGAGATGGTCCACGATATCGCCCACCATCACGCCCAGCTCGCGCCGCAGCGACTGGAAATCAATGTGCGGTTCCGTCAGCGTGCCGTCCATGTCGAAGATGATGCCGCGAATCATATAAGTCATGAGTTGGAGGTTTGGGCCGGTTGGGTCCGGGCGATCCATCCGCCGCCAAGCAGCAGGTCGCCGTCGTAGAATACCGCCGCCTGGCCCGGCGTGACGGCACGCTCCGGCTCGGCAAACCGCACGCGGACGCGCGCACCGCCATCAGAAGGCTCGATGACCGCGGCAGATCCTTTGTGCTGGCTGCGAATCTTGACGCTCACTTCGCGCGGCTGGTCCGGCGCGGGGATGGAAACCCAGTTGCACCGCTCAACGATGCATTCCGTACTCGCCAGCGCTGCGTCGTCGCCGACGATCACGCGGTTGCGCGCGGCATCGATCGCGACAACGTACAACGGCCGGCCGGTGGCAATACCCAGCCCGCGCCGCTGGCCGATCGTGAAGAATTCTATTCCCGAATGCCGGCCAAGCACACGCCCGGCGGAGTCCACGATGTCGCCCGCGTGTTCCGCCACACCCACCGCGCGCAGGAACCGCCGGTAATCGTCGGCGACGAAACAAATCTCCTGGCTTTCTTCCTTCGTGGCGACCTTCAGGCCGAGTTGCGCGGCCATGGCGCGAGTTTCCGGCTTCGTGATGTCGCCCATTGGGAACAGCGCATGTGCCAGTTGCGACTGGCTGAGCGAGAAAAGGAAATAGGATTGATCCTTCCGTTCGTCGCGCCCCCTGCGAACGCGCATCCGGTCGCCGTGTTCGAGGATTGCATAGTGGCCGGTGGCGACACATTCAGCGCCGAGCGAGCGCGCCTTGTCGAGCAGCGCGCCGAATTTCAACCCTTCATTGCAGAGCACACACGGGTTCGGCGTGCGGCCGGCGCGATACTCAGCCACGAAATAGTCGATCACGCGTCTCTGGAACTGTGCCTGCTCGTCCATGACATAGTGCGGGATGCCGAGTTGCTGCGCCACCGCTCGCGCGTCGGCCACGGCCTGCGGGCCGCAGCATTTCTCCTCGACGCGGTTTTGGCAGGCCTCCGGCCAGAGTCTCATCGTGATACCGATGACTTCATAGCCCTGCTGGAGCAAACGGCTGGCAACGACGCTGGAATCCACGCCGCCGCTCATGCCGACAACTACCCGGATGTTCTTGTTCATCAAAAGTTCCGGCTCAACAACGCGTCGAAGCCGGTTTCGGTTGCCCACTCTAACGCCGCCCGCCGCGCTGTAAAGTGAGGAAAACACTTGACGGTCCATCGCTTGCCCGTGAGAGTCGCGCGCTGGTGAGATTCTCGTGGCGCACGATTAGATTGGCAGTCGCAGCGGCAGGTCTTGTTGCGGCGATCGTTTGGTTTTGGCCGCGCCGGGCACTGGGCTGCGCTGATCTTCTTCCCGCCACAACGCCGATCTTCGCACAAGTTTCCAATATGACCGCCACAACGGCTCGCTGGGAGCAAACGCCCGCGGCGACGATGGTGGCGAAACTGCGGGAAGTTTCCTCCTCCAAGGGAGTCGGCGGGTTGATGACAAAACGCTGGGGCAACCTGCTCGATGCGGTCGTGCGCGGGGCGGCGGAACTCGCGGACGGCGAGGTGTTCGTGGCGCTCACCGGCCTGCAAACCTCGCCGCGCATCGCGCCGCTGTTGGTGGTCTCCATCCAGTGTGGCGCCCGGCGTTCGCAGGCACGCGAGTGGCTCGATCAGCTCAAAAGCCAGTTGAAGCGCGAATTTCCGGCGACGGCATTCAGCGACCAACGGTAT
Organism: Verrucomicrobiia bacterium; assembly: GCA_041651735.1. Taxonomy (GTDB): domain Bacteria; phylum Verrucomicrobiota; class Verrucomicrobiia; order CAIQCK01; family CAIQCK01; genus CAIQCK01. Next base: position 8,877 of record JBAZIR010000001.1, read on the forward strand.
TTCAAGACCGACTACCAACAGTGGCGACTGGAGCCTGGACTGGAAATCTGCGCCGCCATGCTGGGAGACCGCCTCATCTTCACGCTCGGCGCCGCGCCGATGATGGAGGTGATTGATCGTCATCGCGATCCATCGCGCGAAACGCTGGCCCGCAGCGAACCGTTCCGCGCAATGCGCGCGCGGTTGCCGGAGAACGCCGACTGGTTGCTGGTGGCACAGACGGGGCCTTTGACACACATGCTCGATCCGTTTCTGCAATGGCTGCCGCAATTGCAGACACTCGCAAAACCGCTGGCACAACTCGACGCCGTCGGCGCGGCACAGGTCTTCGATGGCAGCCAGGTTTTGGATTCAGTGACGGTGGCGCACAAAACCCCTCCGAAACAATCGCTCCATCACTTCAAGCCGATGTTGCTGGAGCGCCTGCCGGCGTCGTGTGTCGCCTACGCGATGGCCGACATGCCGGCTGGCGAAGTCTATAATTCCATCATCCGGACGACGCTCACCCTGGGCCATCGGGAATGGATGAAAGTGTTGACGCTTTTCGAAGCCGGATGGATCGCGCAACAAACCGATTTTGCCGGCGACGTGCTCGGCACGCTCGGCACGCCGACGGCCGTGGCGCTGGATTGGCCGCCGGGCCAGCGCCGACTGGCCGTGTTGTTCGGCGCGCCGCTGAAAGAACCGGACCGGTTGAAGGCCGTTATGCGGCGGTTTGACAAGGCGCAGCCGCCGCCGATGCACTGGCGCATCGTCAACGATTGGCTCTGGCTGTCGCCTTCGAAGGATTCGCTGGAACGTGTGAGCCAGACCGCGCAGGGCGCCACGCCGACGTTGCGCGCCGGCATCCAACGGCACACAACCGTCGCAGCGAATGGCGGCTGGTGGTGGTTCTTTGCGGACACGGCACGGCTGGCGACAACGTTTGGGGTGTCAACCGCAACGCAGCAACCGCTGTTGACCAGCGTCGTCCGCCGTGGCCGATTCGACGAAGTCACAGCCTTTTCGCCGCTGGGCAGCATCGTGAGCGCATGGCTCGCCATTGAGGCGACGGATCGCCCGCATGGGGCCAGGAAGTAAACCGCGGCCGCCTACCGCACCACGAGCAGGCTTTGGCGCTCGCTGCTTTCGTTCTCCACCTTGCGACGAAGGAAGTCGAGGATTTCGTTCTCCAGCCGGCTGCAGGAGCTGCTCCAGTTCTTCCTGCCGGTGAGAAGCTTCACGCACGGGCGCAAGCCGGTGAATTGAATGAACCGCGCCGGGTGACCGCGCAGGTCGTGCACGGTCTTCTCCAATTCCTTGAAGAACACCAGCTCGAAGCCGTAGCCCGCCTGCACAGCGAGTTTGCGCAGGTCAGCCGAGAACGCCGCCGGCTTGTCGCTGTCAATGACTTCGCAGCAGCAGGCCAGCACGCGCTCAAGCACCTCGTTCAGCGCCGACTCATCCACGATATCGCGGTCGAGATCGGTGTGAAAGTAGTGCATCACCGCATGGGCAATCTGCCGCGCCACCCAAAGCTCGATCTTGCCGATGCTCGGATGCCCGGTGATCTGATGGGCGAGTTGTTCGAGCGTAAGCGGCTCGCACTGGCCGTTTGGCCGCACCACAAAAATCACATCTTCGCGCACGTCAATCATGTTTCTCCAATGTTGCCGGCCCCGCGGCTCCGGCTCAAGACTTGTTGCTCAGTTCCTGGATCGTGTGCACAAATTCGTTGATGTCCCGAAACTGGCGATAAACCGACGCGAACCGCACGTAAGCCACTTCGTCGAGTTCGCTCAGGTGTTTCATCACCGCCTCGCCGATGGCCGTCGCCGGCACCTCGCGGTCGTATTTGTTGCCCAAGTTTTCGACGATCTCCTCGACCGTCCGGTCAATCTTCTCAACGCTGACCGGCCGCTTCTCGCACGCCTTCAACAAGCCAGCGGCAAGTTTGCGCCGGTCGAAATCCTCCCGCCGCCCGTCGCGCTTAACCACCAGCAATGTAGCGCGTTCGGTTTCCTCGTAGGTGGTAAAGCGATGCCCGCAGCCTAGACACTCCCGTCGGCGTCGGATCACGGCCCCGTCGCGCGACATCCTGGAGTCTATGACTTTGTCATCTACATGCCGGCATTTTGGACAGAGCATGATGTACAGACCTCTACGGGCTGTGGCTCTGTCACGGCTAACACACAATCCGTTGGGCTGTCAAGGCTTTCTTCCCTCTGCCTTCTTTTGCGGCCTCGTCAGTGGCTCGCGGGCCATCGCGGCTTGACGATCCACAAACTCAGCAACAAAGCGGCAAAAAAGATAACGTAGATGACCAAAAAGACCTCTTCAGAGGCGCGGTAGAAGAGAATCTGGTGCACCCAGTGCTGAAGGAAGGATGTCTGGTAGTGCTGCCCGTTGCCGGCCAACACGCGGAATTGCTGTTCCCAAGTCGTCAGTGGACAGGTTACGTCGAACACTGATTCCACCACGACGACGCCCATGCAGCCCAAATGCGCGAGGCGGAACCAACAGTTTCGCACGAAACTCCAGCGGAGAAAATACCCAGTCCAGATCACCAACAAGCCGACAACGACAAACGCGACGTAGGCAAAGTGCAGCATCAGCATCGCGTCGGCCAGGATGGAATAGAAGCATGTCATCCCATGACGACGAAGGGCGGTTCTTTGTGGAACCGCCCTTCGCAACAACCATCGTTTTGTCCGCCAGTCGTTACCGCTTCGCCGGCAACGGCACCACGGCAGATTGCAGACCCACCTTGGCACAAACGAAGTAAGCCACGGCGCCGATAATGAACGCTGTCACCGGCGCTGCGGGCACATTCACGCCCACGTTCGGCAGGATGCCCACAATGAAGCCCAGCAACCACGCAACCCAGCCCGCTGGATTGAAGCCCGCTCGCGGGCCGCTCCACTTGCCCCCATTGAGCAGGTAGTCCACCATCATCGCCCCGCAGATCGGACCGAAAGAGGCGCCGATGATCACAAACACACCGGCTGCATCACCCGCCAGTCCAGTCACCGCCAGCACGACGCTCACCACCGCGCCAATGCCCACCGAAATGAACGGATTCACCTTCGGCAGCGTCGTCTTGAAGCTGTTGGCAGCGATGAATGACGAGAAACACGCCGGAGGGAAGGCCGCCACGGCCAACGCGAACATCATCCATTTGGCCACATCTTCGCCCAGCACCACGGGAATGAGATTGAACGAGTCCAGGATGAAGCTCTTCTTCTGCACGCCCGCCGCAACAGCTTTGGCGCTCAGTTCGGGCGAACCATAAACACCCGCCACGACCAGCATCGAGATGCCCGCCGTGAACACAATCGCCAGCGCAACGCCTACCAACCCGCCCATGCTGACGTCCCGCTTGTCCCGGCTGTTGGTGCCAAAGTCCACCCCCGCCGCACCCGCCGTCGCAAAGAAGCCGACCACGTAGGTCATGATCATCGCCACCACGCCGCACACGCCCAACGCGGCTGACGTATCCGGCTCGGCCGCTTGTTGGAGAGTGATGAGCTTGGCGGGATCGAAGCTCCCGATGCTACCCGCGGTCTTGGCCAACAGCAGCAGCAGCGTGATGAGCGGAATCAGCGGCAGGAACGTCGCCACCTTGGCGACATACTGGATGCCTTTCAGACCGACAAACGCCGCCAGCAATCCCCAAATCACCATCAGAACCTGAGCCGGGACGGGAATCACTTTCGCCAGGGCCAGCGAGGCAAAATAAGTGTTCACACCCAACCATCCAAACTGCAGCACGCCCATCAGGAAACCGGGCATGAAGAAACCGCCCTTGGCGCCGAATGTCGAGGTGCCGACGATGTAGAGCGGCAGCCCGGTCTTCATCCCAAGCAGCCCCGGCACGAGATAAAACAGGTAGTGGCAAATCAGCGCCGAGATCACCAGTCCCCCGAGGGCCACACCCAGTCCCTGCGCGAGCGTGCCACCGAGATTGGCCGCCTTGGCCGCGTCCTGCCAGAACACGAACCAGAGGAAGATGCCGGCGTAGGTCGGCGCGGTGTTCTTATACCAAGGCGCTCGATTCCCCTGTGGGTTGGGCTTTGCGCTGGTGATGTAGTCGGGGAGCGGTGAAACGTTTGTGTTACTCACGGCCTTCCTTTTCGCTTCTTTTCAAGTCATTTCGCAAGTCTAAAATGTGCCGGCGCCGGCGCGCATCTTAACCGGCGGGCTTCATGAATAGAATGCGACTCTACTGCAAAAGTTTGTTGATTCCAAACGGGCGGCGGCTATTCTCGCGCGCCATGAATTCAGAAGAACTTCGCCCATTTGTCGCCGCCAAACTCGCCGCCGCCAAGGGCCTTGTGCCCAAGCTCACCGCCACCGTCGGCTTCGACGGTTTCGTGGATGAAATCATCCGCGTGGTGGACAAGCGCGAGGCGCTCGACAAATACACCTTCGTGCCGACGATGACCAAGCTGGCCGAGAAGGTCGCCGGCGCGGCGGGCAAGAGCACCAACATGCAGCTCGTCGTCCAGATGATGAAACTCGGCGGCAACGGCCCGATCATGGCCAACGCGCTGGCGAGCATGGGCCTGAAGGTTACCTACATCGGCAACCTCGGTTTCCCGAACCTCCATTCCGTCTTTGAGCCGATGGCGAAGCGCGCGAAGGTCATCAGCATTGCCGACCCCGGCCACACAGACGCGCTGGAGTTTGAGGATGGCAAGATCATGCTCGGCAAACACGAAACGCTCGGCGACGTGAACTGGCAGAACATCGTCAAGCGCGTGGGCCTGCCGACGCTCAAGAAGCTGCTGACGGGCAGTTCGTTCGTCGCCTACGTCAACTGGACGATGCTGCCGCACATGAGTGACATCTGGCGGCAAATCCTGTCCAAGGCGTTGCCGAAGGCCGAGCCGAAACAGAAGCCGGTTGTCTTTTTCGATCTCGCCGATCCGGAGAAGCGCACCGCCGCTGACATTCGCGGCGCGCTCGACCTGATCCAGAAGTTCGGCGGGTTCTACCGCGTCATTCTTGGCCTGAACCAGAAGGAGGCGCACGAAATCGGCGAGGTGCTCGGCCTCAATACCGCCGACGAGTCGAAGGATTCGATCCAGGAGCTGGCCAGGCAGATTTTCGCTGCGCTGAAGATCGAGCGGCTGGTGGTGCATCCGACGGCCTATGCGGTGGCGGTGGACGCGAAAGGCTCGGCGCTCGTGGACGGGCCGTTCTGCGAGAAGCCGCTGATCACGACGGGCGCGGGCGACCACTTCAACGCCGGCTTCTGCCTCGGCAACCTCCTCGGTTTCGACAAGGAGATGTCGCTGCTGGTGGGCGTTTCCACGAGCGGCTTCTATGTCCGCACCGGCAAGAGTCCGGCCGTGGCCGACCTCGTCAAGTTCATGCGCAACTGGCCGCTGAACTGACGGCGCTGAATCGGCATCGGGCCGGCGCTCCCAGGCTATTTGAGCCTCCGCGGAAAATCCGCCTTGCGGCTGAACCGCCGGCTTGGATTTCCGCCGCCCATTCCTTATAGTTTGCGCCATGCCAACCAAGAAACACGCCACCTGGGGCGGGCGCTTCACTGCCGGGCCTGCTGAAGCTGTCCAGCGTTTCACCGAATCGGTTTCCTTCGACCACCGGCTCGCGCCTTACGACATCCGCGGCAGCATCGCCCACGCGAAGATGCTCGCGAAGATCGGTGTGCTCTCCCGTGCCGAGTGCGCCGCCATCGTCAAAGGCCTCGAACAGATCAGCATGGAGATCGCCGCGGGCAAATTCAAGTGGCGCGCCGACCTCGAAGACGTCCACATGAACATTGAGTCCGAGCTGACCCGCCGTATTCCGGCTGGCGCGAAGCTCCACACCGCCCGCAGCCGCAACGACCAGGTGGCGCTCGACGTGCGCCTCTACGTCCGCGACCAACTCCGGCTCGTCCAACGCGACCTGCGCGACCTTCAGTGGTCGCTGCTGATGCTGGCGTCGGTCAACGACAACATCGTCATCCCCGGCTATACGCACCTCCAGCGCGCGCAGCCGGTGTTGTTCGCACATCACCTGCTGGCCTACGTCGAAATGTTCGACCGCGACCACGGCCGGCTCGACGACGCGTTCAAACGCGTTAACGTTTGTCCGCTCGGTTCCGGTGCCATCGCCGGCTCCACGCTGCCGCTCGACCGCAAATTCGTCGCAAAGGAACTCGGCTTCGACGGCGTTACGCAGAACTCGATGGATGCCGTCAGTGACCGCGACTTTATCGTCGAGTTTCTTGCCGACGGCGCGCTCATCGCCCTGCACGTCTCGCGCCTGGCCGAGGATATCATCCTCTGGGCTTCGGCGGAGTTTGGCTTCATCCATATTGCCGACACCTACACCACCGGTTCCTCGCTGATGCCGCAGAAGAAAAACCCGGACATCGCCGAGCTGGCGCGCGGCAAGACCGGCCGGGTCTATGGCAACCTCGTTGCGCTGCTGACGCTGCTGAAAGGTCTGCCGATGACCTACAACCGCGACTTGCAGGAAGACAAGGAGCGCCTCTTCGACACCGCCGGCACGCTGCACTCGACGCTTGGCGTGCTGGCCGACATGCTGCTGAACACACACGCCGTCCGCGAACGCTGCGAAAGCGCCGCCGATGACCCCGCGCTGCTCGCCACCGACCTCGCCGATTATCTCGTCAAGAAAGGCGTCGCCTTCCGCCAGGCCCATCACATCGTCGGCGCCCTTGTGGCCCAAGCCGAAAAGCAGGGCAGACTGCTGAGCGCGTTGCCGATGGAAACATTCCGCGCGCTCTCGCCAAAGTTCGACCCCGATGTGCGGCAAGTCTTCGACGTGCGCCGTGCGCTTATCGCGCGCACCGTCACCGGTGCCCCATCCCCCGCGAACGTGCAGCGGCAGTTGAAGCGGTGGGAGAAGATGTTGAGCAAGAACACATGATGACAGGAGTCTGCTGCCGTACGTTGGACGCAAACGGGCAAATCATTGCACCGCTTTACGCGCAAAGGAATCGCTTCATATGCATTGGATCTATCTCTCGCTCGCCATCGTTTTTGAAGTTGCCGGCACAACTTGCATGAAGCTCTCGGAGGGTTTTGCGAAACCGCTGCCGTCCGTGCTTCTGGCGGTATTTTACGGGGTGTCTTTCTTTTTGCTGACGATGGTCCTCAAGAAGATCGACGTGAGCGTGGCTTACGCTGTCTGGAGCGGGGTCGGTGTCGCGCTGATTTCCGTGATTGGCGTCATCTTTTTTCGTGAGCCGATGACTGTCATCAAGGCTGTTGGGACGTTGGCGATCATCGGCGGTGTGGTGGCTCTGAATGTAGCGGGTGGCGCGCATTGAGCTGCGTTTTCATCCATTCGCCGCCAAGGATCATTTTAAGTGACCATGAAACCACGCAACCGCAAAACATGGGAAGAGACCGCGCTCATTCTCGCGGAGACCATCGCACACTGCCGGTCGCAGGATCCCTATGTGCAGGTCGGGGCCTGTGCTGTCATGCAGGACAACTCGGTGAGTCTGGGCTATAACGGCCCGCCGCCGAAGATTGAGATCGACTGGTCGGACCGTGACACCCGGCTGGCGCGGGTCATTCACGCCGAAGTCAACGCGTTGCGGTCGGTCGGTCCCGGTGAGTGCAAGTTCCTGGCTGTCACTCTGCTGCCGTGCCGGAGTTGCATGACGTTCATTGCCTCCAAAGGCATCAAGCGGATTGTGTTCCGCGACGTTTACGAGCGCGACAAGCTGGCGTTCGCGCTGGCGAAGGAGTTCGGCATCGAACTGGTCCAGATTCCGCGGAAACGAAAGCGAGGCTGAAAGCCCGCGCCAGCCGCCTCCCAGTTTTTTGTGGCTTTTGTGCCTCCTTGTGGCTCATAAAATCCCGTCATGCACGATTTCAGATTCAAGGACGGCCGGCTTTGTTGCGAGGGCATCGCGCTCGAGCGGCTTGCACGCGAATGCGGGACGCCGCTTTACGTTTACAGCCAGCACACCATCACGGACCATTTCCAGAAGCTCGACCGGGCGCTGGCGGAGCTGCCGGATCGTCTCGTCTGTTTCGCGATGAAGGCCAACTCCAACGCCGCGATCCTGCGGTTGCTGGCCAACCTCGGCGGCGGTTTCGACATCGTCAGCGCGGGCGAGCTTTATCGCGTCGTGCAGGCCGGCGGCGATCCGCACAAATGCGTCTTCGCCGGCGTCGGCAAAACGGATGAGGAAATCCGCTACGCTTTGGCGCAGGGCATCTATTGCTTCAACGTCGAGAGCGTGCCGGAGATCGAGCGCATCAACCGGCTCGCGCAGGAGATCAACGAGCGCGCGCCCATCGCCATCCGCGTCAACCCGAACGTCGAGGCGCACACGCACGCGAAGATCACCACCGGCACCTACGAGAACAAGTTCGGCATCGCGATCGAAGACGTGGCGGCGGTCTATGCCCGCGCCGCGAAACTGCCGGGCATCCGCATCCGCGGGGTGCAGATGCACATCGGTTCGCAGATCACCTCCGTCGGCCCCTTCGTGAAGGCGGTGAAGAAGGCGCTGGCGCTCGTGAAGGAACTCAAGCATCTCTACGATATTGAGTTCTTCAGCATCGGCGGCGGCATTGGCATTTGCTACGACCCGGCGCTGGAGAGCGCGACACCGGAATGGTGGCGGCGCAATCCGAAGGCCCGCACCTGGCTCACGCCGCAGCGTTACGCCGCGAGCATCGTGCCGTTGCTGGCGCCGCTCGGTTTGCGCATCCTCATCGAGCCGGGCCGGTTCATCATCGGCAACGCCGGCGCTTTGGTGACGCGGGTGCAGTATGTAAAGTCCACGCCGGAGAAAACCTTCGTCATCGTGGACGCTGGCATGAACGACCTTATCCGGCCGGCGTTCTACGACTCGTATCACCAGATTGTCCCACTGCGGAAGACACGCGGCACGCTCGTGGCCGATGTGGTTGGACCGATCTGCGAGAGTGGTGATTATTTCGCCAAGAACCGCCGGGTCGCCGCCGTGCGCGAGGGCGACGGCCTTGCCTTGCTGAGCGCCGGCGCTTACGGCATGGCGATGGCTTCAAACTACAACTCGCGTCCGCTTGCCGCCGAAGTGCTGGTCAACGGCAGCCGTTACGCCGTCGTTCGTGCGCGCCAGACGGCCGAAGATCTGACCCGCGGCGAGAAAGTGGCCGGCTGGCTGAAGGAATGAGCTGTCATGGCAACCTACGTTTACGAAACCATCCCGGCGGCTGGCGGTGAAGTGCGCCGTTACGAAATCCGCCAGAGTATGAAGGATGCGCCGCTGACGAAGCACCCGGAAACGGGCGAGCCGATCCGGCGTGTCATCACGGGCGGCTTGGGCCTGATTGGTGTGGGCAGCCGCGGAGGGCCGTCGGCCGCGCCGCGCCGCCCCTCGCACGGTGGCGGATGCAGTTGTTGTCACTGAACACCCGTTTGGATTCGCTTCTCCGCGAAATCACGGTGCGGAATAAATCATCCAGAGGCCGCCGAGGAGCACCAGTACGCCGCAGGTTTTCTTCACGATGGCGAGTCCCTTGGATTGTTCGTTCCAGCTCAGGTATCGCTGCACTATCTCGGTGAACGTGCCTGCCAGCACGATGACGGCGCAATGGCCGATGCCGTAGGCCAGCAACAGCGACGCGCCATAGAGAGGGGCGGACTTTGCCAGCTTGAAGGTTACCGCCAGCATCGGCGCCATGTAGGCGAACGTGCATGGGCCGAGCGCGATGCCGAAGACCAGGCCGAGGATGAACGCCGCGAGCAGTCCGCGCCGCTTCATGTTCACCTGACCCGGCCCGGACCACGGCATGGGAATGACCCCGAGCAGATGCAGGCCGACGAGGAAGAAAATCGCCGCGACGAAATAGTTCGCCCACCCGCCCACGTCGCCCATCATCCGGCCAGCGGCGGCGGTGGCGACGCCGATGACGGCGATGGTCAGCAGGATGCCCACTGAGAACAGTGTCGCAATCCAGAACGCGCGCGCGGTGCTCACGCGGCCCTGGCCGCTGATGAAACCGACGATGAGCGGGATGCTCGCAAGATGGCAGGGACTGAGAAGAACGCTGAGCACGCCCCAAACCGCCGACGCTCCGAGCGCAATCAGCGGAGAGCCTTCGACGGCCTGGCTAAGTTGGGTGAAGAGTTGTTCCATGCCAGCCGGCTATTGGGTTCCTGTCTTGGCGCACTCGTGTTCCTTGACTAAACGGGTTGCGATGCGCGCGGCTTCGCGAGTGAGGAATGCGCACTTTTCCCGGAGCTTGTTCTCCTTGAAAAACTTCATGCCTTCGGGTGTATCGAGACGGCAACCCATGAGCTTCTCGCAGTGGGTCGAGCCGAACTGCTGTTCGCATTCGTCCAGAAACATCCGGGCCAGCCGCTGGTTATCCTCGCGCGGCTCCGTGGGATGATTTCGGCCTGTCGCCAGGCTGATGGCAAGGACGCCGCCGCTGACGGCGCCGCAGATGTCACCTGTCCGCGCCACGCCGCCACACAGGCCCGTCGCAATTCGAGGGATGATTTCGGAACGGATGTCGAGGCTCTCCGCGATGGCTTGGAGCACGCTTTCGGCGCAGCAGAAGCCTTGCTGGAAAAGTTCCGCAGCTCGTTCTGCAACCTGGTCGGGTGTCTGTTTCAAAGCTCCCTCACTTTAGGCGATTTGTTCCGCCGAAGTCGAAGCCGAGTTCCTTCCACTTCGCCAGCATGTCTTCCTTGGCAAAGAATCCCGTGTGGCGGAACAACTCCTTGCCGTCGGCGTTGAAGAAGATTTGCGTCGGGATGATCTCGACAGCCTGTTTTTGCGCCACGTCGGGATTCTTCCACACGTCAATGAACTCCACGTCCAGCCTGCCGGCGTATTCCTTCTTCATCTCTTCCAGGATGGGCGCCATCGCTTTGCAGGGAATGCACTTGTCCGCGCCAAGATCGAGGAGTCTGGGAATCTTTGCGGCAGATTGGGTTGCCGGCGGGCTGGCAACACCGGTGGACGCAGGGAGCCGGCTCTGTTTGAGCACGACGACTCCCGCGACAAGCGCGATGAGCGCCACGACGATCATAGCCTTGGCTGATGTTTTCATGGGAGGAACACAATCCAGCAGGATCAGCTCTGGAGCATCGGCCGCGCGGCGTCGGCGGCTTTGGCGATGGCTTCGGCGGTGGCGGGCGTCTTGCCCTTCTCCATGCCGAGTTCGTAGAGCTTCAAGTGGGCGAACTTGGAGAAGCCCGCGACTTCAAGCGTCTTGCGGGCGCACTCCAACGGACAGCCGTCTATCACAAGCACCTTCGCCGCGCATTTGGTTGTCTCCACGATGCCGGGCACGCGCCCGCCGATGCCGGCCAGACAGAACATCCGGCCCACGCCTTCGGCCATGAGCTTGCGCGCGGTTTGGTCTGCGATGGCCCCGACGTCCGCCGAGCCGGAACAGGGGAAGATCAATTTCGGCGCGACCCCGCAGGCGCACACAGGCGCGGCATTGGCTTTGGTGTCCTTCGACGTTTGTTCCGCGCCTCTGGCCACTGTGACGGCCAAAGCGCCGGCGGCGGCTGAGCCGGCCGCGCCGATGAATTGTCTGCGATTCACTTTCGGTTTCATGGCTTCCTTTCGTTTCATGGTTTCATCGTTGCCAAGCTGCGGGCCGCGAGGATCAGGCGAGTAGCTTCTTGATTTCTTCCACCGACGGCACTTTGCCGGCGATTTTGAGAGTACCGTTGATCACCAGCGCCGGCGTCATCATCACGCGCAGAGCTGTGATCTGCCTGTGGTCAGTGATCTTCTCCAGGTTGTATTCCAAGCCGAGTTCTTTCGCGGCCTGTTCCGTTGCGCGTGCCAGCTGCTGACAGCGGCTGCAACCAGGTCCAAGTACGAGCAGGCTGATCATGGTTTCTCCAGATTCCACAGACGCGGCTAGGCCAGCAGCTTTTTGACGTCATTCACCGACGGCACTTTGCCCACAACCTTGACGACGCCGTCCACGACGAGCGCCGGGGTCATCATCACGCCGAAGTTCATGATGGCGTTGATATCGGTGACTTTTTCAAGTTGGTAATCAAGGTTTAGCGACTTGGCGGCTTGTTCGGCGGTCTCCGCCAGTTTTGTGCACTTTGCACAACCGGTTCCGAGAATTTGCAGTTTCTTCATCGTTTTCCTTTCCATCGAAATCAAGGGAAGAAGTATCCGAAAAGCATGCCGGTGGTTGTGCCCATGATGACCACCAGCACCGTGAACACGACAGTCTTCTTCAATCCCATGATACTACGCAATACCAGCATGCTCGGCAATGACAAGGCTGGCCCAGCCAGCAACAGCGTCATCATCGGCCCGGAATGCATGCCAAGTTTGCGCAGCGCCTCACAGATGGGAATCTCGGTGAGCGTTGCAAAATACCAGAACGCGCCGATGACGCTGGCGACGAGGTTTGAGAGCAGCGAGTTGTCGCCGACCAGACCCGCAACCACTTTATCCGGCAGCAGAGCGCCGACGAAGCCGGTGACGAAGACGCCGCCAAAGAGCAGCGGGACGATCATCTTGGCAAAGTCCCAAGTGTTGGTCATCCACGAGCCGATCTCGTCACGCGTCAGCCAGCGCCACGACATCCACAGCACAGCCAAACCCATCGCCCCCGCCAGATACCAGCGGGCGTGATAGACCGACATGACCCACGTTTTGGCTTCCTCGACTTGCGCGATGTCTTTCTTGGGCAGCGTCACCTTTTCGCCGCTGGCTTGGCCCTTCCAATCCTGCTGAAGCTGGAATACCACTTCATCCTTCGTCTCTTGCAGTGTAACGGCGGCAAACTGGCCGCCGTCGTTCGTCCGCACGACGACGTTGCCGGGGTTGAACCAATCGCTGAACACCAGAAACGCCACCATGCAACCGAGGAACGTGGAAGTCTTCCAGAGCGGACGGTGCGGCGCGTCGTCGTCCGGCATTTGTGGCTGTGCGTTGATGCGGTGTTGTTCTTCGCGCCGGAAGATCAACGCCATCAGCAGGCCGATGAGGATCGAGAACGCGATGGCGCCGACCGCACGCCCGACGCCGATGTTAAAGCCCAGCACGCGGGCCGAGAGGAAGATCGCCAGCACGTTGATCGCCGGGCCGGAGTAGAGAAACGCCGCCGCCGGGCCGAGGCCCGCGCCGAGCTTGTAGATGCCCGCGAACATCGGCAGCACACTGCACGAGCAGACGGCCAGGATCGTGCCGGACACCGACGCGACGCTGTAGGCCGTGACCTTGTTGGCCTTCGGGCCGAGATGGCGCAGCACCGCCTGCTGCGAGAGGAACGTGCTGATGGCTCCCGCGATGAACATCGCCGGTACGACGCACGCCAGCGTGTGGTTGCGGACATACCATTGGAGCAGCTTGAACGCTTCGATGATGGCGGCGTTGATCTTCGGATTGGCCAGCGGCAGGAAGTAGGCGACCAGGAAAATGCCCGCGATCCAGCCGAAGGTTTTCAGTTCCTTCTTTACGCCCTCATTCATGTTGTTTTCCTTTTCTTTGTGCCGAAGGAAAGCGTGGCTATTTAGCCAACTAGCCAAGTATTCGGCAAATAAAAAATCACCGCGTTTGCAGCTCTTCCTCCTTGGCCGAGTTCTGTCGCACGGCGGTCACACACTGGAAAAAGTTCATCACGCACCGCGTCTTGAGCCGGTAGAACACCTGCACGCCGCGTTTGTCATCCTCCACGATGCCGGCATATTTCAGCAGCGTGAGATGTTTCGAGACGGTGGACATTTCCGATCCGACCATCTCCGTCAACTCGCACACACATCGCTCGCCCCTAGCCAGTTCATCCACGATGAACAAGCGCGTGGGGTGAGCCAGCGCCTTGAGGACGGCGGCCTGTGCCTTGAACTTGGCTGGCAATGTTTGAGCCATAAATGACAGCGGTATATTTAGCCATTTGCCTAAATATGTCAAGCATCCGTTTTCCGCGTGAGTGCCCCAACTTGGTCCACCCCCAAAAACGTGAGGATTACTGCGCTGGCCACGCCGCCGCCTGCCGTGTGACCGAAGTAACTGCGCGCGATGTCTTGCTTCACGGTGTTTCTTTCCGTTGGTCCGGGGCTGCGGACCCTGTCTTGTTCTCGCTCTGAGAGGGGCGAAGTTGGCCGTCTTCCATCTCGCAGGTCCGGTCGAAGACGTCCAGCGAGCGATGGTCGTGAGTGACGACGACGACGCCCGCGCCGTGTTCGTGGGCGACCTTGGCGAAAAGCTCCATCACCTGCCGGCCGCGGTGGCTGTCCAGTGCGGCGGTCGGTTCGTCAGCAAGGATGAGGCTCGGCTCGTTGGCGAGCGCGCGGGCCACGGCGACGCGCTGTTGCTGGCCGCCGGAGAGTGCGTCGGGCAGATGGTGGGCGCGGTCGGCCATGCCAAGGTAATCGAGCAGTTCCATCGCGCGGCGGCGGGCCGCGCGCGGCGGGGCATCATTGATTTCCAGCGCGACCTGGACGTTTTGCAGCGCATTGAGGAACGGAATCAGGTTGGCCTTCTGGAAGACAAAGCCGAGATGCTCGCGCCGGAACGCCGTGAGGTTGACCAGTGGCCGGTCGCCGTCCATGACCGGCTCGCCGCCGATGACGATGCGGCCGGCGGTGGGCGGATTGATGAGGCCGATGGCGGTCAGCAGCGTGGTCTTGCCCGCGCCGCTTGGGCCGAGCAAGGCGATGACTTCGCCGCGTTTCACCCGCAACGACACGTCTCGGAGCGCCACGACCTCGGTGTTGCCGCTGCCATAGACTTTCGTCAGGTTGGAAACCTCGATGGCCGGTGTGTTGTCGGGAGCGAAGTTCATCACGACAAGACCTTGTTCGGCTCGACGCCCATCGCCTTCCAGATGCCGAGCAGGCTGGCCAGCACGGAGATGGCTAGCACGATGCCGGCCAGCGCCAGCAGGTCGGGCGTTTCAATGACGACCCGACGCGGAAAGTTTGGAAACGCAAAGCTGCCCAGCCAATACGCCAAGCCATAGCCAAGCGCGCCGATGAGCAGCGATTGCTGGAGGATCAAGCCAACGATGACGCCGTTGCGGGCGCCGATGAGCTTCAGCATGGCGATGTCGTGAATCTTGTCCAACGTGAGCGTGTAGATGATCAGCGCCATGATGATGGTGGAGATGATGATGAGCAGCGTGCGAAACAGGCCGAGTTGCCGCCGCGACCGATCCACCATGCCGGACAGCAGGAGGTCCACTTGTTGTTGATGGGTGAAGACCGTGATGTCCGGCCACGTTGCGAACGTCGCCGCCACTTGGGCTGCGTTCACGCCGGGTTTCAGCATGACCGTGACGGCGCTCACTTGCGGCGGTGCCAGCGCTGGAATGCCGCTGGCTGGCCCCGCGGCGCGTTCGAGCAACAGCGGCTGGACCTTCCCAATGTCCAGCGCCTCGGCGCGGGCACGCCGGGACTGGCGCTCCAGCCGCGTCGCTTCGCCCGGCACATCGAACTGGATAACGGCGGCGTCGCTAACGGTGAAAAAGCCCAGCCCGTCGCCCGCGATTCCCGACATGCCTTTCGTGAGGCCGACGACTTCGTAAATATCCTTGCCGAGCTTCACCTTTTCGCCGAGCGCCAAGCCCAGTGAGCGGTCCGCGATCATCTCGTAGTGCGCCTGTCGCAGCGGGCGTCCGGCGACGAGCGGAATCCAATCGCCCCGGTCGTCGGGCCAGGAGATACCCTGCACCACGATGCGCAACGACCGTCCGCGATGCTCGCGCTGGATGGTATGCGAGACGAACCGTAGCGCCCCGGCGACACCCGGCACGGCGCGGGCGCGGTCCTCGATGTTGGCCGGGATGCGTGAAATCTCCGCAAATGGGCCTCGCGTGGCGCCCTGCACGACCCAGAGGTCCGCGCCAATCTTGTCCACCAGCAGCGTTGCCTCGCGAATCAGCCCGCGATAGATGCCGCCCATGCCCATCACAATCATCAGCAACAGGCCGACGCCAACGGTCGTCAGCGTGAACCGCCCGAAATTGTGCCGGATGTCGTGGATGGCCAGATTCATGGCGCGACGATTCGCTGGCCGTCGACGAGTTCCGCCTTTGGCTCGGCGGGCTTGACCAGCAGGTCGGCGGCGGAGACGCCTTGGGCAATCTCAACGGTGTCGCTCCCGCGCAATCCGATGGTGACGGCGCGCCATCGCCCTTTGCCGCCGTCGTTGACGAACACACCCGGCTTGCCTTCGCGCCATTGGAGGAATCGTTGCGGGACCGCCAGCGCCGACGGCTTGTGGCCGGTCTCGATGAACACCTCGGCGCGCTGGCCAACGGTCCAGTTCTTTGGAAGCTCCTTCACGCGCACGTCCACGAGGAACTCGCGCGTTTCGCGGTCGGTCTCGCGGCCCAGGCGCGCGACCTCGCCGGAATAACTCTTCGCCGGTTCCGACCGAAAAACCACGCGTGCCGGCTGGCCGGCATTCAAAGTGGCGGAGGCGGTCTCGTCCACCCAGGCCGAGACCCAGATTTCGTTGGTGGAGATGAGTTGGAGCAGCGAACCGCCCGGCACCACCACGCCGCCGGGGTCGCGGTCACGCCGCACAATCAGGCCGTCATAGGGACTGACGATTTGCGTGAAACCGAGGCGTTCCTTCTGATAGAGGAGGTTCTTCTCGGCCGTCGCGACTTGGCGCTCGGCTTCAACGATGGCGGCTTGAGCACGCTTTACGTCTGCTTCGGCCACGTTCAACTGCTCCACCGCCCTGTCCAGTTCATCTTCGGACGAGACCTTCTTTCCGTGCAACTCGGACACGCGTTTGTGGTTCAGCCGCGCCTGCTGCGCGACGGCCAGCGCGCGGGCCTCGTCTGTCTTGACTCGTTCGAAGCTGGCCCGCGCTGCCGCGAGGGTGGCGGCGGCGACCTCGACCTGCTGCTTGAGTTCGCCGTCATCGAGCCGGGCCAGCAACTGGCCGGCTTTGACGGTGTCTCCTTGGTCCACGAGCACTTCCGCGAGCCGCTCCTGGATGCGCGGGCTGATGGTGGTTTTGACGCGCGCCTCCAGCGTGCCGGTGCCCATAACCTCGGCAACGAGTGGCCCCATTGCAGCCCGGCAAGTCACCACGGGCGTTGGGGCAAAGACAAAACGATGGATGGCGAAGCCCGCCAACAGAACCGGAATCAGCCACTTGAGGGATCGGCGGCTGAGTTGCAGGAAACGGGTTGGGTTGGATTTCATCAGGTGGTCCATTCTTAATCCGGCGGCAACGCCTATGCTGATTGATACCACCTGCGCGACCGGTTGCAAACATTGCAGACCGAGAGCATCACCGGCACTTCCACCAGCACCCCTACGACGCAGGCCAGCGCCGCGCCGGAGCTGGGGCCAAAGAGAGTGATGGCTACGGCCACGGCCAACTCGAAGAAGTTGCTCGCGCCGATCAGCGCGCCCGGCGATGCCACGTTGTGCGGCACCTTGAACCAGCGCATCAGCCCGTAGGTAAGACTGGAGTTGAAATAGACCTGAATGAGGATAGGCACGGCAATCAGCACCACGGCAAACCAGCGCGTGGTCAGGTTCTCCGCCTGAAACGCGAAGATGAGCACCAGCGTCAACAGCAGCGCGCCAATCATGACGGGATGGAACTTCGGCAGGAACTTCTGTTCGAACCAAGCGAGGCCGTGCGACTTCAGCAGCGTCGTGCGCGTGACCCAGCCTGCCGCCAGCGGGATGACGATGAAGACGACCACCGAGGTGATGAGCACCTTGGCCGGCACGACGACGTTGGCGACACCGCAGAGAAACATCACGATCGGCGCGAAGGCCACGAGCATGATGAGGTCGTTGACCGCCACCTGCACGAGCGTGTAGGCCGGGTCGCCATCGGTGAGATAGCTCCACACGAACACCATGGCCGTGCACGGCGCGGCGGCGAGGATGATGAGACCGGCGGTGTAGCTCCTCGCTGTTTCCGGATCGATCCACGCCGCGAAGACGTGCTGCATGAAAACCCACGCCAGCAACGCCATGCTGAACGGCTTGACCAGCCAGTTCACAAACAACGTCACCATCAGCCCCTTCGGCTTGCGCGCGATGCCGCCAATAGCGCTGAAGTCCACCTTCAACATCATCGGGTAGATCATCAGCCACAGCAGCACGCCGATGGGCACATTGACCTGCGAGCCTTGGCCGAACTCCCATTTGCTCAACGCGGCGGTCACGTCCGGCAGCAGCTTGCCAAGGGCGACGCCGACGATCATGCAGAGAAAGACCCACAGCGTCAGGTAACGCTCAAAGAAAGCGAGGCGCTTTTCGGTCTGGCCATGAGTTTTCATCCGCAGCATTTTCCTTTCTTGTTGGGCGACAAGGCTGGGCCGGGGCAGCAGACCTTGTCTGCCGTGGGCGTGAAGTCACCTTGCAGGAAGCGTTCGGCCAGTTGCAGCACAGACCTCGCGGGCGCTTGTTTGACGGAGTTGGCGGTTTTCACCGCCACGGCCATGTCCTGCGCTGACACGCCGAGTTTGCGCGCCTGACCGTAGTGATACTTGAAACAAGGCTCGCAGTTCGCGGCGATGGCCGCTCCGATGGCGACCAGTTCGTTGACTGCCGGCGTAACCAGACTCGCACCACACCCGCAGGTTGCCGGTTTGCTCGCCTGAACGTTGAGGCTCGTAATGTAGTCCGACGGCTTCGTGCGCTTCGGCAGGTGCTTGAGAAGGTTCCGGTAGAGAGGGTCTTTCCAGTCGGTCATCGCGTCGACGTAGTCGCTCTTCGGTGTCAGCTTGATGTCGGCCAGACCGGCCTCCCGCGCCATGCGTTCGGTCTCGCTCGCCAGCACCGCGCCGGCGATGCAACCAATCAACGCCTCGATCATCCCCGTCACTGCTTTAGGCAACGGCTTGATCAACGCGAGATCCGACACTGCCACTCGCCCGCCCGGCTTGAGCACCCGCGCGATTTCCCTCCAAACCTGTGGCTTGTCGGGCGAGAGATTGATGACGCAATTGGAGATAATCACGTCCACGCTTGCGTCGGCCACGGGCAGGCGCTCGATCTCACCCAAACGAAATTCGACATTGTCGAGCTTGGTGCGCTTGCGGTAAGTGGCGATGTTCTTGCGCGCCTTGGCCAGCATTTCCGGCGTCATGTCCACGCCGATGACGCGACCCGTCGCGCCGACCTTCGGCCCGGCGATGAATACGTCGAAGCCGCCACCCGCGCCAAGGTCCAGCACGACCTCGCCCGGTTTGAGCGAAGCCAGCGCCGTCGGGTTGCCGCATGAAAGGCCCATGTTCGCGCCTTCCGGCAGCGCAGTCAGTTCCCCGGCATCGTAGCCGATATGCTGGACGAGTTCCGCCGATGCCGCTGCATTGGAGCCGCAGCAACCCGGCTTGGTGGAGCCACAGGAACCGCTGCTGGCGGCAATCCTGCCATAGCCATCGCGGACTTTCTGCCGCACGGATTCAGGTTCAATCGAGGATCGGTTGTTGCTCATAGGGATTGGTCTCTCAATGGTCTATGTGTCATGCGAGCTATTCATCAGCACAGGGTTCATCATCAGTTGCTACTAATTGGCGGTGAGCGCATTCGGCAGACTTTCGACGAAGCGGCGGATTTCGTCGCGCACGCGCCGGTAAACCGCCAGCTTGGCTTCGCCATCGTCCATGGTCTTGGTGAGCTTGGGCGGATCCTCGAAACCCACGTGGATCATTCTGGTCTTGCCGGGAAAGACGGGGCAGTGCTCATTGGCATGGCCGCAGACGGTGACGACGTGGTCGAACGTCACACCGGTCAGTTCATCGAGCATCTTGGAATGCTGTCTCGAAATGTCCACGCCCGCCTCGGCCATGACGCGAACAGCGTGCGGGTTCATGCCGTGTTTCTCGATGCCGGCGGAATACGGCTCGATCACATCGCCCTTGAGATGGCGCGCCCAGCCTTCCGCCATCTGACTGCGGCAGGAGTTACCGGTGCAAAGGAACAGGATCTTTATCTTCGGAGGTGGCGTTGGCATATCGTCGTGGGATCGGTTTTAAGAACTTGTTTCAGTTTCTTACGGCCCTCAGCGGCTTCCGGCGTGTTCCCCAGGGATTTCTGCACCCATTCAATCGCCTCGCGCACGGCAACGCTGGCCTCTTTGCCCGGCAGGCGGTAATACACCCACCGCTCCTCCTTGCGGGACTCGATCAACCCGGCGTGATAGAGGATGGACAGGTGTTTGGAGATGGTGGACGGCGCCAACTCGCACAGCTCGCCGATCTGGCATACACACAGCTCGCCGGCCTTCAACGCCAATAACACGCGCACCCGATTCTCATCGGCCAGCGCCTTGGTGATTCTCATGAACTCGCGCATGACACACCCTATAATTCGTCGTATGACGAAATGTCAATATGAAAAGTCCCTGCCATTTTTAGGAAGCGAAACAGGAAGGGCGTGTTGCCCCACGACAGCCCGAAGGCGCCACCGCTTGTCGGTTGACAAAACAGGTGCAGCAGGTTTTTGTCAGGCACGTCAATTTGGAGTACGAGTGGAAAAGAACGCCAACAACCCAGCGCCTGCGCCCGCCGCCGAAACCGGCTGGCGACGGACATCTGCCTCCACCAGCCTGTCGGAAGTCCACCGCTCGGTCGAGGTGCCGCACTCCGCCGGTTTCTTTCGCAAGATGCTTGCGTTTGCCGGGCCGGGCTATCTGGTGGCCGTCGGCTACATGGATCCGGGCAACTGGGCCACCGACATCGCCGGCGGCTCGGCGTTCGGCTACACGCTGCTGTCGGTGATCCTGTTGTCGAACCTGATGGCGATCCTGCTCCAGACACTCGCGGCCAAACTCGGCATCGTCACCGGCCGCGACCTCGCGCAGGCGTGCCGCGACCACTACTCGAAGCCGGTCGCCATCACGCTCTGGGCACTGTGCGAGGTGGCGATTTGCGCGTGCGACCTCGCCGAGGTGCTTGGGTCGGCTATTGCGTTGAACTTGCTCCTCGGCTTGCCGCTGATCTGGGGTGTGTGCCTGACCACGCTGGATGTGTTTGGCATCCTCTATCTCCAGAACAAGAGCTTCCGCTGGATCGAGGCGCTGGTGGTGACGCTCATCTTCTCCATTCTTGCCTGTTTCGTCGCGGAAATCTGGTTCTGCAAGCCGGACCCGGTCGCCGTGCTCACGGGCTTCATCCCGCGCACCGAGATTCTCAAGAACCCGGAGATGCTCTACGTGGCGATTGGCATCCTCGGGGCCACGGTGATGCCGCACAATCTCTACCTGCACTCCTCCATCATCCAGACGCGCAAATACGAGCTGACGCCCGACGGCAAACGCGAGGCCATCCGCTTTGCCATCTGGGACTCCGTCATCGCGCTCTCCACCGCGTTGCTGGTCAACGCCGCCATCCTCATTGTTGCCGCTGCCTCGTTCCACCGCGCAGGCCACCACAACATCACCGACATCAAGGATGCCTACCAGATGCTCTCGCCCGTGCTCGGCGTCGGTGTGGCGAGCACGTTCTTCGCGCTGGCGCTCCTCGCCTCGGGTCAGAACTCGACGCTCACCGGCACACTCGCGGGCCAGATCGTGATGGAGGGATTCCTCAACTTCCGCATGAAGCCGGCGCTGCAACGGTTCCTCACGCGCGCGATCGCGATCACGCCGGCCATCATTGCCATCGCCATCTACGGCGATGCCGGCGCCGGCAAGCTGCTCGTGCTCAGCCAGGTTGTCTTGAGCCTCCAGCTTGCGTTCGCCGTCATCCCGCTCGTGAAGTTCACCGGCGAACGCGCCAAGATGGGTGAGTTCACCAACCCGCGCTGGGTCGCCACGCTGGCGTGGGTGGCTGCCGCCATCATCGTCGTGCTCAACGTAAAATTTATCACCGATTATTCTGGCCTTACCGCGTGGCTGACATCGCTGTTCACATAGGAGCCGTCATGTATCAGAAGATCCTCGTTGCATTGGAAAACAGCCAGGCCGACAAGAGCCTGCTGCCGCACATCGTCGAACTGGCGAAACTCCACAAGTCGAAGCTGTTGTTGGTCCACGTCGCTGACGGCTGGGTCGCCCGCAACTACGACAAGCTCCAGCTCCGCGAGTCACAGGAGATGGTTGATGACCGCGCCTACCTCGATGAGACGGCTAACCAATTGCGCAGCAATGGCTTAAATGTTGACACCTGTCTTGCTCTTGGCGATCCGCCCAATGAGATTCTCAAGACCGCCGAACGCGAGCAGTGCGACCTGATCGCGATGACCACCCACGGCCACCGGCTGCTTGCGGACATTTTCTACGGCAGCACCATCGAGCACGTCCGCCACCGCTCCATGATTCCGCTGCTGATCGTCCACGCGGGAACACTCAACGCAGGTTGACCGCGGCTCCGTTTGGCGGGCGACGGGCCGGTCGGGGAGACGCCCCGGGGCATTTTCACCGCATTTCCCTCTTGCGTTTCGCGCGCCAGTCGCAAATCATCGCGGCCCTTTGTGTGGAACAAGCGATGAACCCCAACGCTAACAAGCCGAACGACAGGATCAAGCCCGCCGATGGTAAGCCCGCGCCGGCGCCGGAAACGGCCGCCGAGCCGGAGGAGTTGCCATTGGACCTCCAGCTTTTGGATTTCTGGGACAAGAACAAGAAGCTCGTCATTGCCGCCGTCTGCGCCATCGTGGTTGGCGTGGGTGTTTATCTGGCTGTGGACCGGTGGATGGAACAGCAGCGCGAAGAGCAAGGCCGCGCGCTGGCTGGCGCCAAAGAGGCCAAGGATTACGCGGCGGTGGCCAGCCAGTTCAAGGGAGAGAACGTCGGCGCGTTTGCACTGTTGCTGCTGGCAGACCAGCAATACCAGGACGGTAAATACAGCGACGCTGAGAAGACCTACAATCGTTTTGCCGAGGAGTATCCGAAACACCCGATGCTCGACTCGGCGTTTTATGGCATAGGCGCCGCCCGCGAGAGCCGGGGCGATTACGCCGGCGCCATCAGCTCTTATCAGCGCGTCGCGGAGACCCCCAACCCTGTGCACGGACTCGATGCCCGAATGGCCATCGGTCGTTGCCTGGAGGCCACCCAACAGTGGAAGAAGGCGCGTCAGGGCTACGAAGACCTCATCGCCGCTCAGCCCAACTCCTCATTGGCCGAGCGCGCGCGCAGCCGCATCATCACCTTGGACCGCGAGGCCCGTGCGCGCGGCGAGTCGCTGACGCCGCCGCCCAAGCCGGCCAGCGCTCCGGCGACGATCCCGCAGGTGTTGCTGCCGGCCACGCCTGCGACGCCGGCAACTCCGGCTGCGAAGCCGTGACCTGCGCTGTTCGCCGCAAAACTTTTCCGTGCGGTTGGCGTTGGTTCATGGTAACGCTTTGACCCGGCTTTCGGAACTGACTATAGTGGGTGGCTGTTGTGGATAACGTTGCGACCAAACCTACCGCATTGAATTTGCGCGAACTGCTCCAGTCGCTGGCGCCCCTCACGCCGGAAGAACTTGACCGTATTTTCACTGAGCGCCAGCAGCAACCGGGCAAGTCGCTCATTGAGATCATCGTCGCCACGCACAAGGTGAAGGAGGAGCCGTTGCTGCGTGCGATCGGCGAGAAGCTCGGTCTGCCGTTTGTCCACTTGGCGGAGATGGACTTGGACCGCGTCGTCACCTCCAAGCTCCAGCCCAAGGTGGTCTTCCAGCACGTGGTCGTGCCGATCAAGGCCGAGAACGGCACCCTTTGCGTCGCCACCTGCGACCCGTTCAACGAAGCCGCCCGCAGCGCCATCGGCTGGCTCACCGGCCAGCGCGTGCAACTGGCGCTGGCTACGCGCGAGGAGATTGAGAAGGCGCAGAAACGCTACTACGGTGTTGGCGCCGACACGCTCGACCAGATGCTTGCCGCCGGCGGCGTCATAGATATTCCCGCCAACGAGCGGATCAACATCGGCGACATTGACGAAGCCTCGCAGGAGGCGAGCGTGGTGAAGTTCGTCAACCAGATCATCGCCGAGGCCAAGCGCGACCGCGCCACAGACATCCACATCGAGCCGATGGAGGAGGACCTGCGCATCCGCTACCGCATTGACGGCGTGCTGGTGCAGGTGCCTGTGCCGGCCGTGCTGAAGCGGTTCCAGGCGTCCATCATCAGCCGCGTGAAGGTCATGGCCAACATGGACATCGCCGAAAAGCGGCTGCCGCAGGACGGCGCGATCAACCTCCGCGTCGGCGGCGAAGAGGTGGACATCCGCGTCTCCACCATCCCCAGCATCCACGGTGAGAGCGTGAGCCTGCGTTTACTGAGCCGCAGCACGATGCTGCTGGGCCTCGACAAGCTCGGCATGGCTGCTGAGGACGAGAAGATTTTCCGCCGCCTGATCGAACGTCCGCACGGCATCATCCTGGTCACCGGCCCGACCGGCAGCGGCAAGAGCACGACGCTCTACGCCTGCCTCAGCACGATCAATACGATTGACCAACGCATCATGACCGTCGAGGACCCGGTGGAGAACCAACTCCGGGGCATCATCCAGATGCAGGTGCGGCCGGACATCGAGCTGACCTTCGCGCGCGGCTTGCGCCACCTGCTCCGCCAGGATCCGGATGTGATCATGATCGGCGAGGTGCGCGACTTGGAGACGGCTGAGATTGCCGTGCGCGCGTCGCTCACGGGCCACCTCGTCTTCGCCACGCTTCACACCAACGACGCGCCGAGCGGCTTCACCCGGCTCATTGACATGGGCATTGAGCCGTTCCTCATCACATCGTCCATCGAAGCGATTGTCGCCCAGCGGTTGTTGCGCACCCTCTGCCCTGCCTGCAAGGTCGAGGACAAGCCGAGCGAGGACCTGATGGAACGGCTTGGCGGCAAGGATGAAAAATACCGGCACACAAAATTTTACCGCGGCGTCGGCTGCGAAGAATGCCGCCGCACCGGTTACCAGGGCCGAACCGCCATTTACGAAATCATGTTGATGAGTGATTCGTTGCGGCCCTTGGTGGTGGATCGACGTCCCGCGGCTGAACTGAAGAAGGCAGCCGTCGCCCACGGCATGAGAACGCTCCGCGACGACGGGATGCGCAAAGCGGCGCTGGGGATCACGTCGTTGGAGGAAGTGCTCCGCATCACACAGGAAGACGAAGCCTACACGGACGATTAACGGTCGGCGGTCGAAACTTTATTTCCGATGCCAGACTTCTCCTACAGTGCGCGCAGCAAGAGCGGCGAGGCGGTCAGCGGCCTGCTGACCGCGCCGGACCGCAAGGCAGCGCTGACGCAACTGGTCGCCCAAGGCTACTTCCCCATCGCTGTGGACGCGGCGGTGCAGAAGAAAAGCGCGCTCGCCCGATCCTCGAAAGCGAAAGACGCGACACCGGCATCCAAGACCGGCGCTGCGGCAAAAAAGGTCCGCGTCAATTCCCGGCAGGTGATGTTGTTCACGCAGCAACTCGCCAACCTCCTCAAGAGCGGCATGAGCCTGAAGCAGGCGCTGGAGTGCTTGACGCGGCAACAGAAGAACAAGTCGCTCGGCCCAATCCTGGAGCAGGTCGGCGAGGAAATCATGCAAGGCGCCAATCTCTCCGACGCGCTGGCGCGGAATCCGAAGATTTTCACCCGTTTTTACACCAACATGATCCGCGCCGGCGAGCAGAGCGGCACGTTGCCCGAGGTGCTGCGGCGGCTGACTGAACACTACGAGCGGCTCGCCGACATCCGCGAGAAGGTGACCTCGGCATTGCTCTATCCGGCCATCATTCTCGTCGTGGGCATCATCGTGGTGTTCGTTTTCATGGTGTTTCTGCTGCCGAAATTCACGCAGATGTTCCAGGACCTTGGCACGACGTTGCCGCTGCCAACCCGGATCCTGATCGGCGTCGGCAATCTCGCCAGCAATATCTGGTTCCTGGCCGGGCTGGGAACGGTCATCTTCGCCATCGTATTCGGCTACAAGAGCACCATGCGGACCGTCGAGGGGCGGTTGATGCTGGACCGGTGGAAGCTGCACATTCCGCTGGCCGGCAATACGTTGAAGGCGGCGTTTTTCGCGCAGTTCAGCCGCACGCTGGCGACTTTGTTGGGCAATGGCGTGCCGGTGCTCACCGCGCTGAAGATCGCCGAGGATACGATGACCAACCTCGTCATCGCCCGCGAAATTGCGAAGGCCCGCGAGCGCGTCACCGACGGCACCACCATTTCCGCGCCGCTGGCGGCCGGCCAGATTTTTCCTTCGCTGCTGATTGACATGCTGGCGATTGGCGAACAAACCGGTGATATGCCGACGGCGCTCAACAACGTCGCCAGTTTGTATGAACAAGAATTGACGCAGGATGTCAAACGTTTCACCACATTGTTGGAGCCTGCCGTCATCGTGATGATCGCGCTGGTGGTCGGTTTCATCGTGTTTAGCGTGCTCAGCGCCGTCATGAGCATCACGTCCGGATTGAATCGGTAAATAGGAGAGAACTGAAGATGAAACTGAGATGGAACAAGCAATCGGGCTTCACCCTCATCGAAATCATGCTGGTCATCGCCATCATTGCCCTGCTCGTGGGCACGGTGATCGTCAATATCGGCCCGCAGCGGAAAAAGGCATACGAAACCCAGGCGAAAAACCAAATCAGCGCCTACAAGATGGCGCTGCAAACCTACAGCCTCGACAACGGCATCTACCCCACCACCGACCAGGGCTTGCAAGCGCTGGTTGCGGCGCCCACCAGCGAACCGGTGCCGGCGAAGTGGCACGGCCCTTACACCGACCCGGCCGTCATCAAACCCGATCCATGGAACCGGGCCTACATCTACGTCTGCCCCCCGCAGCAGAATCCAGACCCCGAAGGCTTCGACCTCTACAGCTCCGGTCTCGACGGCCGCCCGAATACCGACGACGATATCGTGAGTTGGAGATGAGGGATCGTGGCAGGTGAAACGTGATGAGTGAAGCGGGGCCAAATGGACGGCAGCAGCCAGCACCTCGCGCGCGTTGGACATCTCTCCTGACGTTGCGTTCGTCCCCCGCTTTGCGCCGTTCATCACTCGTCACTCGTCACTCGTCACTCCCCCCTCGTCACTTTGCACGTTCCGGCTTCACCCTGATTGAGACGATAGCGGTGATCGTGATCATCATGCTGGCGGTCGGCGTAGGCATGCCGACGTTCTTGCGAACCTATCGCGGTGAGATCCTGCGCAGCGAGACAAGCACGTTGAGATCCACCATCCAGCACGCGCGCTATCAGGCTATCGTCCGCCAGCGCGCAATGTCGTTAAACATGGATTTTTCGGAGCAAGTTTACTGGATTGAAATGCCGGACATCACGGAGACCAACCTGGTATTGCAGGTGTTGAGCCTCAGTACCAATGCGCTGGCCTTTGCCGATGGCACGGTGCCCGAAACCGCACTGCAAGCCGACGACCTTTCCACCAACGCCGTCATCACCGCGTTGCCCACGTCCACCCGCCATGAGATGGTTTCGCCGGCGCGCCTGCTGCAAGTGCAAGCCGCGGATGACACCGTTACAGCCAGCGGCACTGCTTCAATCGTGTTCTATCCCAACGGCGCCTTCTTCCTCGGCGGCGCCGACGACGACACGGTCGCGATTGAGTTGGACCCCATGACGTCGCTCTCAAAACTGCTGCCCAATGCGCCAATGAGATGACACGCCCATGCGCTGCGTTTCACGTTTCATGCCTCACGTTGTTCGCTCCGGCTTCACGTTGCTGGAGGTGATGTTGGCGGTGGCCATCGTCGGCACGGCGCTTTTCACCATTGCGATGGCCATCGGCCGCTGCACCGACTCGGCCAAGAACGCGAGCAACTACACCGTCGCGCACGATCTGGCGGAGATGAAGCTGATGGAATTCAGCAATCCGACCAACTTCACCATGGGCATCACCACCGGCGATTTCGGCGACGGCTTTCCCAACTTCCAATGGCAGCGCGAGATTATCGCTGACGACAACCAGCTCGAATCGCTCTACAAACAGACCCTTGTCATCAAGTGGCGCGAGCGAAATCGCGAATACGATGTGACGATGAACACGATTCTCTATAATCCAAGCTCCACTTCCAACACCATGGGCAACGCGCTGGGTCCCAGCAACCGCGGCCGGTCCGCCGCCGGAGGAAGCTGATGAGCGGAAACGATTCCATCGCTCCATTTTCCCGCCGCGGCGGCTTCACGCTGATCGAGCTGCTGTTGGCAACGGCGATCATGGCGAGCATGTTGGCGGCGGTGTTGATGACATGGAACACCGGACTGGCGGCGCTGAAACGGAGCCGTGACCTGACAGAAGGTCTCCAGCGCCAGCGCGCGCTGACGGACATCATCTCGCGATCGTTCCGCACGGCGATCTTTTCGCAGGAAAACGCCACTTGGTACGCCTGGGACACCCAGGACAACGGCGAGAGCGACTCCGTCAGCTTCGTGGCCACGGACGTGCCAGCGGTGGGGGCGATGGCGCAAACGAGCGGCGTGCCGCAGCGCATCCAGTTCTGGCTGGAGCCGGGCGAGCATAACGAACTGGTCCTGATGGCGCACGCGCGGAACTTTCTGGCTGCCGACGTGGATACCGCAGGGCAGACCATCCGGCTGGCCGACTGGGTGAAGAGCTTCAACATGCGTTACTATGACGCGGCCAATGACCAATGGATGGACACATGGGACGATGCCACCACCATGCCCGGATCGCTTGAACTGACCATTACCATGGCGAATTCCAATCCCACCCAGGCGGACGTGACGCTGGTGAAGAACATTGATATCCCTTGCAACGCCGCGGCGCAGATCGGCACCGTGCCGACGGCGTCAAGCAGCAGGACGACCAGCAGCTCCAGCGGCGGCGCAAGCAGCGGGGCAAGCGGTGGTACAAGCAGCGGACGTGGCAGCGGCAGTTGAGACGAAAAAGATGAATCGCAGCGGCTTCAAACTTCAGCGGGACGTGGAACGGCGACACGGCGCCATCCTGATCGTCGTGCTCTGGGTCGTCCTGCTGCTGTCGTTGATGGTCAGCACGTTTGCCTTTACGATGCACATTGAGACGCGGCTGACGAGCTATCACGACCGCGAGTTGAAGGCAAAAGCGCTGGCCATGGCGGGCATCGAGTTCGAGAAGGCGCTGCTGGCGGCGAAAGTCAACAAGGCCGGGCAAATCAACAGCTCTGATGGTTCGGTGCGCCAGTTCTCCTCGACCACCGCCGATTACTATTCGGAGCCGTGGCATAACAACCCCGACCTGATCGATCGTGCGATCACGGGCACCGTGGAGGATGGCACTTTTACCGTGCAAGTGGTGGACGAACAGTCCAAGTTAAACGCAAATGCCATCACGCCGGAACAGTGGAAGATATTGTTGCAGATCAGCGGTGTGGACCTCGAAACCTCCAACATGATTGTTGACTCCATCGGCGATTGGATAGACACAAATAGCTCAAACAAACTTAATGGAGCCGAAGACGATTATTATATGGGGTTGTCGTCCGACCAAGGCGGGCCGTATCATTGCAAGAACGCGTCACTGGACAGGATTGAAGAACTGCTGCTGATTCGAGGCATGACACCGGACATTTTCTATGGTCATTTGGGACAATCGCGCGGCGAGACAACCTACACGGGTCTCGCACAGTTCCTGACCACCATGCCGTTTATCAAGGTCAACGTGAACACCGCCTCCAGCCAGGTGCTCCAATGCATGCCCGGCGTCACCGCTCAGATGGCCGAGCAACTCATCCGCTACCGGCAGGGCGACGACGGCATCGACGGCACCGATGATGACAAGCCGCTTCTGGAGGTGGGCGCGATCGCGAACGTCTGGAGCGGCACCATGTCGCGCAACGCGATGCGCGCACTGGCCAACTCTCTGGGCGTCTCAAGCTCCTACTTCACCATCTATTCCACCGGCACCGTCGGCAGCGTCCGCCGAATGATTGTGGTGACCCTCTTCCGCAACACTGAAGGGAGCTTCCAGACCATCAGTTGGAACGAACTGACGCCGCGCTGATACGCACCGATGAAATCGAAAACTCCCCATCGTCTTGGCATCGCGTTCGGTTCCGCGGGGCTTGACGTTGCCGAAGTGGCGTATGACGGCGGGCAGTTGCGCGTTGTGCGCTGTGAGACGTTTGCCGCGCCAGCGGCGGCGGCCAACGGCGGCAAGGCCGCAACGGCCGGCCCAGTCTGGCCGGTCGAGAAGCTCAAACCGTTCCGGCCGGCAGCGGCACGAGGCGTGCCGGTGTGCGTCGGCTTGCGATCGGCGGACGTGTTCTGCCGGCTTGTGACACTGCCGACGGCCGCCGAGACTGAGCTGCGGCCGATGTTGGAGATGCAATTGGAGAACCTGTCGCCGCTGCCGACGGAGCAGGTGGTGTTCGGCTTCGAGGTTATTCGCAAGACGGAGAAACAATCGGATTTGTTGGTGGCCATCGCGCGGCGCGAGGCGGTGGTGGAGCGGCTCGAACAGCTCCGCGAGGCGGGCTTTGCCGTCGAGACGCTCGACCTTGACGCGCTGGCGTTGCTGGGTTTCCTCGGACATGAGAAACCCTTGCGCGACAGGGAACTTGCGGCGCTGGCGCTGGTGATTCTGGAAGGCGACTCGGCGACACTGCTGCTGGTGCACGAGGGTCAGCCGCACTCGATCATGGCGGTGCCGTTGGGCAGCGACGTGTCGGTGTCCGATGCGGCCACGCAGATCGCTGGCGCGCTTCATTTGGCGCAAACCGCTGTGCAGGCGTCGCAGCCCACGGCGGCCTGGCCGGTGGTGCGCCTGTTGCAACGCTCGGCCGAAGGCACGCTGGGGGCCCGGCTGAACCTGCCAACTCTCGGTGCTGCGTTAGCCGAACGGCTCGGGACCCCATGCGAACCGCTGGACTTGAGCGAGCGACAACGCGTGGGTTTGGGCGCGGTCGGCCTTTGTGTGCGTGCCGGGTCAGGCCGGGCACGCATGAACCTCGTGCCCGCCGAGTATCAGGCGGAGCGCCACCGCCTTGCGCGGAAACGGCAACTCAGGCTGGCAGGGATTGCGCTGGGAGCGCTTTACGGTTTGCTTATCGTGGCTGCGGTGGCTGGCTTCGCTTATCAGTTCAATCAGCTGGGTGGACTGGAAGAGAAGGCCGACGGCCTGAAATCCCCCTACGAACGCGCCAGCGCTTTGCAAGCCGACCTGCGCGTGTTGCAGGAATACGTCAGCAATCGCAGCGTGCCGCTGGAGATTCTCGCCGAGTTGCAGAAGCTCAAGCCGGACGCGGTGTGTCTGACGGAGTTTCATTTTACCGATGGCGAGCAGGCGGGACTGAGTGGTTACGCCTCGTCAGCCTCGGTCGTCAGCGAGTTCGAGGCGAAGCTGCAAAAATCGCCCTATTTCCCCGGCGGGACGGTGCTCTCGCCGCTGACGAACCAGAAAATGGCCGGCAACGTGGTGGTGCGGTTCACCATCCAGTGCAAGATCAAGAAGTCGGCGAAACACGAGACGCCGGGCGGACGCCGGCGTCCGCGGTAACACACAAACACAGAGAACCATGGCGCTTTCTCAACGAGAAAAAATCCTGGCCGGCGCGTCGGCGGCGGTGGTGTTCGTGTGCCTGAATTGGTTCGCGGTCGGCCCGGCCATGGATACCTGGCAGGAGACCCAGGAGAAACTCTCTCAGACCCGGCAGAGGATCAAAGACTACGAGGCTGCGCTGGCGATGGAGCCGCAGTGGCAGACCCAACTCCGCGAGTTGCGGACGCGCCTGAAACGGAGCGATCCCGGCCAGAGCGGCGCCGACGTCATTACGCGCATCGAAGGAGTCGGCAGCCAGTTGGGTTTCAACTTCAACCAGCGCGCGCCGTCGGCGCCGGTGGATCGCGATCGCTATACCGAGAAGTCGGCGACGTTCACGTTCCAGGGCCAGTGGCCCGGTCTGGTCAGGTTCCTGTTTGCGCTGACCAAGCAGCCGGAGATCTACCGCGTCACCACGCTGCGGTTGCGCGCGGAGACCCGGGATCCGAACCAGCTTGCCGGCGACATGACCATCGTGACTTATTACCTGACCGGCAACGAATCCAACGCCACGCGAAAGAAACCCGTGGACACTTCAGGGCCAGAGCGACAGGATAAACCCGTCAACGACGCGGAAAAATGATCATGGCGGCCCCGGTGAAACAACAACGTAGAAACTCGACCGCGACGCAACGGTTGGCGACCGTCGGGTGCGGGCTGCTTGTTGCGTATGCGGCTGCCTCGTCGGCGCAGACCAACGTCCCGGTGGCTGCGGCGTCATCGGCCAGTGCTGCTCCCGCCGCCGCACGGCAAACCA
Source organism: Verrucomicrobiia bacterium (assembly GCA_041651735.1). Taxonomy (GTDB): domain Bacteria; phylum Verrucomicrobiota; class Verrucomicrobiia; order CAIQCK01; family CAIQCK01; genus CAIQCK01. The sequence continues at coordinate 41,011 of JBAZIR010000001.1, forward strand.
ACGCCGTCAGCCAGGTTGCGATCGCGCCGCCTGCCACGAACACCGTTTCACTGGTTGACACGATCCAGGCTGATCCGGCTTTTCAATCCTACACCAACCTGCTTGAACACTCGCTCTTCGTGCCGGCTTCCGAAATCGGTGGCGGCAGCGGCGGCGCTGGCGATCTCGGCCCGACCTTCGCCGGCGGTTTGCGGGTGACCGGGTTCTGGAAACACGGCGACGTCATCGAGGCCAGTCTCGAAGATCGTAACGAGCCGGACAAGAAGATGTTCGTCAAGATGGGCGATATGATTGCGGACACGGAGATCAAAGTCGTCGGCTTTGATCTGCGCGGCCGCGCGGTGTTGCTGAAAAAAGGTGACGAAGAAGGCCGGCTCGAATACGAAAGCGAAGCCATGGCGGCGCCCACGACCGGGAAACCCGGCGCACCGGGAATGCCCGCCGCGCCTGGCCAGCCGGGCTCGGCGATGATGCAACGGCCCGGTATGCCGCCAACGCCGCCGCAACCCGGCATGCCCCCCGGTTCTCGAACCGGCGCCTTCCCTTCCAGGACTCCGCCGCAGGCTGTCACCGCCGGTGGTTCCGGCGATTCGAACCGGCAAGTGTCGCGTAAAGAACAGCGCGAGCAAACCATCACGCGATTGCGGCAGATGATGCAAAGCACCGCCGACCCGGCGGCGAAGCAGCGGTTGCAGAATTACATCCAGATGCTGGAGAAGGCCAACTCCCAGGAGTAGGCTGGTGTCACCCAACAAAATCGGAAAATGAAAACGAAACAACACGCTCGGAACCTGGCAGATCAGCCGGCAGTCTCCGGCCGCGTTGCCGCTTTAACTGAGGGAGAAGTCTGGTCATGAAAACAGGGCTGTTAGTAGCGCTCGCGTTCCTGTGCGCCGTCAGCGCTCGGGCGCAGCAGACTCCGAACGCGGACGCCGCCAAGGCGACGATCCGCATCCGCGCCAGCGACCTGATGCGGCAGTCTTCCCAAGGCAGCAATACGGTTGTGGTCGCCGCTGCGCCGCTGGCCGCGTCCCCGGCTGCGTCCTCGCGGCCAACCGCTGCCGGCGCGCCGCCGCCGGGTCCGGCTCCCGTTCCGGGAACTCCGCCTCCGCCGCCGGGTCCGGCGCCCGTCACAGCGCCGCCGCGCGCGCCCATGGCCGCTCCGGCCCCAGCCGTTGTCGAGCCGGCTCCCAAGCAGACGTTCCACCAAAGCACCCTCACCGGCGACGAGCCGATTGAGTTCGACTGGATGAACGCCGACCTCTCACAGGTGCTCGCCAAATACAGCGAGCTGACCCGTCGCAGCGCCATTATGCAGCAGGGCTTGCAGGGCATGATCACCTTCCGCTCCTCTGGCCCCCTCAGCGTCGAGGAAGCCATCGGCGCGCTCGAGAGCGTCCTGCTCGTGAACGGCTATGCCATCGTCCCGATGGGCGAGAAGTTTTTCAAGGTGGTGCCGTCACCCTACGGCCCGCAGGAAGGGTTGCCGGTCTTCACCGAGGACGCGAAGATGCAGCAGTTCGACCGGTTGGTGGCGCAGGTGGTGCGCGTCAAGTTCCTCGACCCTACCGACGTGGCGCGCGCGTTGGGCGGCAGCGGCACCACCGGCGCGCCCATCATGCAGGGCGCTCCGCAAGCGGCCGGCGGCGGCGCCAGCGGCCGCGTCTTCATGCATCCCTACGGCCAGATCATTCCGTTGCCGCGCTCCAGCGCCTTGTTGTTGATTGACACCGCGCTGAACGTCTCGCGCCTGAAGCAGATCATCGAATACATGGATACCACCAGCGAGACGAAGATGGAGACGCGCGTTTATGTCCTGGAGAACGCCGACGCCGTTGCCGTTTATGGTATTCTCCAGCAATTGATTGCCGCCGACCAAGGCACCGGCGCGTCGGGGGGGCAGACGGGCCAGATTGTGGGGAACATGCCCGCCGGGGGATTTTCCATAGGCCGCAGCCGGCCCAGTGTCACCTCCATCGAGGAGAGTGTCATCATGGGCCGCGTTCTCATCAACTACGACCTGCGCACCAACGCCCTCATCCTCATTACGCAGGAGGTGAACTTCGCGTTCTTCGAAAAGATCCTCAAGGCGCTCGACGTGAAAACCAACCAGGATTTCAAGACGCGCGTCTTCTTCCTCAACTACGCCGACGCCACAGACATGGCCAACATGCTCTACCAGTTGGTCCAGGGCGCCGAGCCAACGGCCGTGGGCGGGCGAGCGAGTGGAACAACCACCTCGCCTTATAGCAGTCGCACCGGCACGACCGGAACCAGCGGGCGCTCCACAGGCTTGGGAGGCAGCACCAGCAGCTCACGCGGCAACACCACCGGGTCGCGCAGCAGCAGCAGTGGCAGCCGCTCCGGCTCCAGTTCCCGAACCAGCAGTTCGCGGAACACCTCCACCTCGCGGGCCGCGACCGCCGGACGGTCCACGACCCCTTCCGTGCCGGGAGCGACGGGCGCAGCCGCCGGCGCCAACGTGCCGCAGCAATTGATCGAGATCATCCCCGACGTGCGCAACAACGCGCTGGTCGTCTTCGCGCCAGAGCAGGATCTGGAATCCCTCACCGATGTCATCAAGCAACTCGATGTTTTCCCGCCGCAGGTGGCCATCGATGTGGTTGTGGCCGAGGTGAGTCTGGACAAGGATACTACGGTCGGCGTCGATCTGTTCCAGAAAGCGGTGACCAGCCCTTCACGGGCGGGGGCCGGCATCTCCACGCCGGACGGCGGCGGCATTCCATCCACGAACACCCTTTCGCGGTTGATTGATCCGCGCACCATCACCAGCCCGCAGGCTTTGGCAGGCGCCGGCTTGACGGGTGGGTTGACCTACTTTGCGAGCTTCTTCGGCGGCGATCTGCGTGCCGTCATCAGCGCGTTGGCAGAGAACAGCACCTTCAAGGTGCTTCAGACGCCGCATCTTTACACCTCCAACAACCAGACTGCGCGCATATTCGTCGGCGAGTCGCGCCCCGTCGTCACCTCCACGGTGAGCGACTCGGCCGGCAGCGGCATCGCTTCGCGGTCAAACTATGACAATGTGGACATTGGCGTCGGTCTGGAGGTCACGCCGTTGATCAACCCGGATGGCGTTGTCACGTTCAACATCTACCAAACGGTGGACGACGTGAAAACCTATACGGTTATTGATGGCAACCAGGTGCCGGTCATAAGCCGCCGCGAAGCCGAAGCGGTGGCGGTGACCTGTAAGGATGGGCAAATCATCATCCTCGGCGGGTTGACCTCCACCGTCCGCAAGCAAATAATCAACCAGGTGCCGATCGTTGGCGATATCCCGTTGCTGGGCTACCTCTTCAAGAAGACGGAGTGGATTGATGCGAAGACCGAACTGGTGTTCTTCCTGCGTCCCAAGGTGATCCGCACCGTCGAAGAGGCGCAGCGCTACACTTGGGGTCGCATTGAGAAGAGCAAGGATCTGCGCACCATGCCGCTCCGCGACGGCGAAGGCTATAGCCCGGTGCAGGACAAGCTCCACATGGAGAAACTCAAGGCCATTGACCGTTTCGACAAGACCGACAAGTTCTAGTATAAAAACCTTCCGGCACGGCGGAGCCGGGGCCCAACACGAATTGGAATGGTCCGCTGCCACCGCGTGAGGGATGTTGCGAGCAACAGGGAACGAAGCCATGCAGACGCCGACAGAAACGCCGGATGATTCGAGTGTCGCGAAACCCGCGACGTTCGATCTGCTGGAGGGTTTCACCTCCGAGCAGGCGGCATTGCTTTCTTCCAAGCTCACGACCCTCTCCATCAAGGCACGTGGCCTGTTCATCCACGCCGGTGAACCCGGCGACTGTCTTTACATTATCCGCAAGGGTGAGGCTGAAGTGTGCGTGGCGTCGCCCGATGGCAGCGGCGGTCGGAAAGTGCTCGCCCGGCTCGGCCCCGGCCACGTGGTCGGCGAGATGGCGCTGCTGAATCGCGAGCCGCGCAACGCCGACGTCATCGCCACCACCGATTGCGAACTGGACCGGCTGTCGGCGGTGGATTTCGAATCGCTCTGCGGCCGGGTGCCCGTGCTGAAAATGGTCCTGACGCGGCTGGTGGCGCATCGGTTGAGCTGGTCCGGCAGCGACGTTCTGGCGCGGCGCATCGGCTCCTACACCGTGATCGCCCCGATCGGTGAAGGCGGCATGGCATGGGTCTATCGCGCCATTTGCAACACCGTTCCGGCGGACGATCCGGAGCGCCGCGTGGTGGCGCTGAAGATGCTTCCTCATTCACTCGTAACCCGCCCCGGTTTCCTTGAACAGTTCCGCCAGGAAGCCAACGTCATGACCGGCCTGCGGCACGAGAACATCGTCTCACTCTACGAAACCATTGAGATATACGGCACCATGTTCCTCGTGCTGGAATACGTCCAGGGCCGCAGTCTGCGCGACTGGGTGGGGAGCCAGGGCAGGCTTTCCCCGGATGAAGTATGGAGCATCGCCTGCAGCATCACGCAGGCTTTGTGCGCAGCTCATGCCCGCGGTGTCATTCACCGCGACGTGAAGCCGGACAACATCATGTTGCGCCAGGATGGCGTTGTGAAACTCATGGACTTCGGCATCGCCGTGCCCCTCAAAGGTCCCACGGTGGACCTCGGCGGCGTGGCCATTTCACCCCGTTACGGCGCCCCGGAGATTTTCGCCGGCGAACGCGGCGACCCGGCCGCCGATTTCTACAATCTGGGGATCATGCTCTACGAAATGGTCACCGGCCGTTCGCCGTTTACGGCTGACTCCTACGAGGAATGGGCGGAAGCGCATCAGACGATCGCGCCGCCGCCGCTGCAACAGTATTGTCCCGGTCTGCGATCGGACTTGGAGGCGTTGATTAACGCGGCGTTGATCAAAAATCCTGCCGAGCGCTGGCAAGCCATTGCGCCGCTGTTGGACCGGCTGTCGGTCAAGACGGTGGTACAGGCCCCGGCGCCGTTGGCCGGGGCGCAGCCGCATATTTGCACGACGAAAGACGGCAGCCGTATCGCAACCGCCGGACCGTCGCGGGCGATGATGGCGTTCTGGGTCCGGTTCCCCGGCGAGCCGAAAGAGCGCGCGTTCCTGATGACCAAGCCGCTCGTCATCGGGCGCGATACGCCGGCCGATATCCTGATTGCCGACATGATGGTGTCGCGCCGACATGCTGAATTCTCCGTCACACCCCAGGGCCTGCACGTGCGCGACCTCGATTCCAGCAACGGTTTGTTCGTCAACGGGGAACAGGTCACGGAAGCGGATCTGCACCAGGGCGACCAACTGCGCATCGGCTCCACCCTGCTCACCTTCGAGCGGGAGAGTGCCACTGGCATCCACTTCAGCGTCGCCCCGTGCGTGAATCTCCCGGCTGGCGATTAGGGAGGCGTCAGCGGATCGGCCACGCCCGGAAGCGTTGCCGTGAACTTCCTCAGATACTTCAGCGCAACCGCGAAATCCTTCGGCAATGGCGCCACCAGTTCCAGCCGTTGGCCGGTGGTTGGATGTGTCACCGCCAACCGCTCCGCGTGCAGCGCCAGCCGGCCCAGCAACGGGCGTTCCGCCGTCTCCGAGTGCAGCTTGTAGCCGGGCTTGAGCTGCGACAGGTACAACGCGCTCCGCTCGCCCTCACCGTAAACCTTGTCGCAAAGGATCGGATACCCCGCGTGCCGCAGGTGCACGCGAATCTGGTGCGTCCGCCCCGTCTCCGGCTCGCAGGCCACCAGCGTGCAACTCAGGAAAGGCATGCTCTCCCGCTGCCCGCGCAACGCCCGCAGCCGGAACCGCTCCAGCACCCGAAACCGCGTCAGCGTCTGCTTGCCGCCGTGGCGGAGCTCGATCTGCAGCCACGGCCGCGCTGGATGGGGGCCGAGCTTCAGTTCCACTTCGAAGGCATCTTCCGCCGGCTCGCCTTCCACCAACGCCACGTAGGATTTGCCGACGGTCCGGTCGTTGAATTGTTTCGACAGCTCGCGCAGCGCGTCGTGCGTTTTCGCCAGCAGCAACACGCCGCTCGTGTCCGCATCAAGCCGGTGGACGTTGGCGAGCATGCTCAGGCCGCGCTCGCGCACCCATGCCGCGCCGGTGTCGAGCGCGCGCCGGACACCGGACATGAGGTTTGGTTTCTCCGGATCATAAGTGTCGGGCGAAATCATCAACCCGCTGGGCTTGTCCACCGCCATCAGCGCGTCGTCTTCGTAGAGCACCGGCAGTTCCACCGACACACCGGGCGCCAGTGGCAATCGAAAGCTGTTCATCAAGTTACTCATCGCACATCACACGTCCATCTTGCAGTCACAAAACCATTGTCCTAGATTCTCCCGTCCACGTTATGAAACAAAACAGGAACGAGCAAGACGTATGATCATGCCGCGCGAACCAGGCTACATCGAGCGCGCCGACGCCTCCTACGACGCCGGCCAGTTCGAGAAGGCCATGGAGCTGTACCAGAAACATATCGAGATGGAACCGGATGCGCCGGAAGGCTACGAGGGACTCGGCCTGAGCCTGTGGGCGCTGGAGCGCCATCGCGACGCGCTCCGTGCGCTGGACACCGCGCAGAAGTTTGACCCCGAAAACGCCGGCATCGCCATCAACCGCGCCGCCTTGCTCACCGACGTGCTCGAACGCCACGAGGAAACCGTCGCCATCTGCGAGGGCCTCACCCGCCGCAATCTCAAGCGCAACGACGTGCGCGACGCCCGTTACTTTGCCGCCAAGGCGCACTTCCGTCTCGGCAACGATGCCGAGGCGCTGGCCCTGCTTGACGCCGCGTTGCGCGATGCGCCCGGCGACATCGAACTGCTGAGCTGGAAAGCGCATGTGCTTTTCGAGAGCGGCCACTACGAGAAAGCCAAGCTCGCCCACGAGAAATGCCTGCAACTTGACAGCGACGATCCCGGCATCTGGTGGGATTACGGCCTGGTGATCGAGAAATTGGGCGAGGAGGTTGCCTCCCACCGGGCGTTCGAGCGCGCGCACGAACTGGATCCGGAGGATTTTCCGCTGCCGGTGCCGATCTCGGCGAAGGCGGCTGAGCGCATCGCTGTCCGAACGCTGGAGGAGCTGCCGGATGATTTCCGCGACGCCATCCGCGACGTGCCGGTGATCGTGGACGATTTCCCGTCGCGCGAGTTTGTGCTGGAGAACCCGACGCTCGGCCCGCAAATCCTCGGATTGTTCACCGGCAACACCCACGGCGAACAGCAGCCCGTGCCGACCGCCATCATGATCTTTCGCAAGAACCTGGAGAAAATTGTTGTCGACCGGGAGGAACTCCTCGTCGAAATCCGTAAGACGCTTCTCCACGAGATCGGCCACTATCTCGGCCTGAACGAGGACGATCTGAAAGAGCGGGGATTGGAGTAGGCACAGGCGCCTGCCTGCGCTCCGGCCGAAGCCGATTCCACAGTTGAAATGAACGAACCCGCTGCGAACCACACGATTCGAGTGATTCTATTCGACCTCGGTGGCGTGCTCGTGGAGTTCGACGGCATCGCGCCGTTGATCGCCCTCTCCGGCAACAGGCTGGACAAGGAAGGCGCCCGCCGGTTCTGGCTCACGTCGCCGTCGGTCCGCCAACTCGAAACCGGGAAGTGCGGCGCGGAGGAGTTCGCCCGCAGCGCCGTTGCCGAGCTGGGCCTCACGATGGCGCCGGATGTTTTCCTGCGACAGTTCGTGAGTTGGGACCGCGGCCCGATGGACGGCGCGCTCAGCCTGCTGGACGCGCTCAAGCCGCGCTTCCTCCTGGCCTGTCTCAGCAATAACAACGAGCTGCATTGGAACCGGCTTTGCGACGAGACGGTGCTCCCGGGGAAATTTCACCGGTGCTATCTCTCGCAGGAGATCGGCCTGATGAAGCCGGATCCAGCTTCGTTCAGCTACGTGGTTCGCGATCTTGAAACCGCTCCGGAACACATCCTCTTCTTCGACGACAACCCGGAGTGCGTGGAGGCGGCGCAGCGGCTGGGGCTTCACGCCCGCCGTGCGCGCGGTGTTGAAGAGGTGAAGGCGGTGTTGGCGGAACTGGGATTGTATCCCGATACCGCGGGTTGACGGCGGAGTGCCTACTTCGCTGCGTCGGGGGGAGCGTTAAAATCGTCGATGAACCGCTGGATCAGCGCGGCGTTCCAGTTGCCCGGCATCGGGCTGTCCTGGTTCGCGATGAGGTCGTCCACGGTTGGCTGTTTCGACGGCACGCCGTCGGCCGGCACTTCAAGCCGCGCGATCCAGACGACCGCATTGAGAACGACTTTACGGAAATCATTATGCGCCCAGTTCCAGTGGACGTGGCCGCCGGTGAAGCCGAAACCGCGCGCGCCGTCGGGCCGTTGATAGGCCCAGCCAACGTCCTCGGCCATTCCCATCCGCGCGCGGACCGCGGGGTTGCCGCTGTGCGGGCCGTCGGGGCGCTTGCGCGTGCTGTCGGGCGGCACGGCGCTGAGGATCGGCGTCACGCCCTCCATGTTTTCGCGGAACCGCATGTGGCAATACCACTCGTCGTGAATCCGGAACGGCTTCACGCCACGCGCGACCGGGTGCTGCGGAAGTTTGTTGAACTTGGCGATCCACGACGGATTGATGGACCAGTGTTGTTCGTAGCAACCGCCGATCCAGTCGCGCATCTTATCCATCGTTTCCTTCTTGCCGGGGTCTACCGTGTAGTGGAGGCACGCGAGGCCGACGCCTTTTTTCATCAGCGCGTCGAGTTCGGCAAGGTGCTCGTTGAGCAACCGGCCGCCGTCGCAGTAAATGACGATCGCGTCAGCGCCGTCGAGCGCCTTTGCGTCGGCCGGCCAGCCGCGCGAAACGATCGCGTGGAGCTTGTCCGGCATCGCATCGTTCAGCGCCTTCGCAAGGAGCAGGCAACCGGCGTTGTGCGCGTGCGAGCCGAAGCCGTGGCTGCCTGCGCCGGCGAGGAAGACGATCTTCTTTTTGCCGTCAGCCGCGCCGGCATTCCCGGCGAAGCAGAGGACGAGAACCACACCCAGCGGCACGAGCAACGAGCGAATCAATTTCATAATAATGCCTCCGACGGTGGAACTCTTATCATCCGACCTCGATGGAATCCAGCTTCAACCGCAGGGGCGTGTTCTGCAAGATTTGGCGTGGACGATGCCGGCCCCGGCGGTAGTATGACGGTCAGGAGTACATCATCATGACGACCCAAATGTTTGCTCGCACGTTCGTTCGCAGTCTCTGCTCCATCCTCTGCGCTGTCATGGCGACGGCATGGCTGTGTCCCGCGACCGGGGGCGCGGCGGCCGACGCCGCCAATCGGTTGCCCAATATCGTTATCATCTTTTGCGATGACATGGGCTATGCGGACGTCGGTTGTTTCGGCGCCCAGGGCTACACCACGCCGCACCTCGACCGCATGGCGGCGCAGGGCGTGCGCTTCACCAACTTCCACGTCCCGCAGGCCGTCTGTTCGGCGTCACGCGCGGCGCTAATGACCGGCTGCTATCCGAACCGCATTGGCATCCACGGCGCGCTCAGTCCGAAGGTGAACCACGGCATCGCCAACAGCGAGATGACGCTTGCCGAGCTCGTGAAACAGAAAGGCTACGCGACCGGCATGGCAGGCAAATGGCATCTCGGCCATCATCCGCAGTTCCTGCCGGTGCATCACGGCTTCGATGAATACCTCGGCCTGCCCTACTCCAACGACATGTGGCCCCGTCACCCGGAGGCAAAGAAAGGAACGTATCCCGGCCTGCCGATGATCGAAGGCGACAAACCGATCAAGGTCGGCCTCGACCACAAGGATCAGGAACAACTCACCACGCAATACACCGAGCGCGCGGTGCGGTTCATCGAAAAGAACAAGGACCGGCCGTTCTTCTTCTATCTCGCCCATTCCATGCCGCACGTGCCGCTCCACGTCAGTGACAAGTTCCGCGGCAAGACGGCGCGCGGGCTGTTTGGCGATGTGATCTCGGAGATTGACTGGTCGGTCGGCCAGGTGCTCGCCGCGCTGGAGCGCTGCGGCGTCGCCGACAACACATGGGTCATCTTCACCAGCGACAACGGGCCGTGGCTTTCCTACGGTGACCACGCGGGATCGACCGGGCCGTTGCGCGAGGGCAAGGGCACCGAGTGGGAGGGCGGCACGCGCGTGCCGTGCATCATGCGCTGGCCGGACAAACTGGGCGTGGGCAAGTCGAGCGACGCGATGTTCATGACAATTGATTTGTTGCCGACGATCGCGAAACTGATCGGCGCGAAACTGCCGGAGCATAAAATTGATGGCCTCGACGTGTGGCCCGTCATCGCCGGCAATCAAGGCGCGAAGAACTCGCACGAGGCCTATGCGTTCTACTACGCGAACAATCAATTGCAGGGCGTGGGGACCGGCGATGGCCGTTGGAAACTGCTGTTCCCGCACGCTTACCGCACGCTCGGCGGCAGACCCGGCGGCAAGGACGGCATCCCGGTCAAATACGAGCAGCGCAGGGTCGAACAGCCCGAACTCTACGATCTCCAGAACGACGTGGGTGAAACGAAGAACATCATCGCCGGGCATCCCGACATCGTGAAACGGCTGGGAACCTTCGCCGAAAAGATGCGCGCCGATCTCGGCGACAATCTGACCAAGCGCAAAGGCGACGGCGTCCGCGAGCCGGGGAGAATCCCGGAACAGTAGTCCGGCTCGTCCGCGTCATATTTGGCTTGAGCCAACCCGGCGGCTCCCCTAGAAGCAGTATGACATGAGTTCAACTCCTGCCCCTTCCAAACCTGCCTCCTCCAAACCGCCGCGCCTGATGTCGCTCGATGTGTTCCGCGGCTTTACGATGCTCGCGATGGCCTCCAGCGGGCTGGGCATCATTGCGGTCGCGAAGAAGATGCCGGACTCGATCTGGGCGAGCATCGCGCCGCAACTGCAACACGTGGAATGGATTGGCTGCAGCGCATGGGACCTGATTCAGCCGGCGTTCATGTTCATCGTGGGCGTGGCGATGCCGTTCTCGTTCGCGCGGCGCGCGGCCGATGGCCAGTCGTTTGGGCAGCAATGGCGGCACGCGCTGGTCCGGGCGGCGGTGCTGGTGTTTCTGGGTGCGATGCTCTACGGACAAACCACGCGCGCCTACGTGTTCACCAATGTGCTCGCGCAGATCGGGCTGGGCTACGCGTTCGTGTTCCTGCTCATCGGTCGCAGTTGGCGCGTGCAGCTCGGAGTGGTTGCAGCAATTCTCGCGGGCTACTGGCTGGCGTTCGCGGCATATCCGCTCCCGCCACAGGATTTCGATCATGCGAAGGTTGGCGCCAAGGGCGCGGAGGTGTTGCCCGGTTTCTGGGCGCATTGGAGCAAGAACACCAACCTCGCCGCGGACTTTGACCGGTGGTTCCTGAACCTTCTGCCGCAGGCGAAGCGGTTCGAGTTCAACAGCGGCGGCTACCAAACGCTGAACTTCGTGCCCGAGGCAGTGAACATGATTCTCGGCCTGATGGCGGGGGAGATGTTGCGGCGCGAGACGAACAGCCGCCGGCGGCTGGGCTGGCTCGCCGTGGCCGGCACGGTATGCCTCGTACTCGGCGGGGTTGCGAGCCTCACGATCTGCCCGATGGTGAAACGGATTTGGACGCCGTCGTTCGCGCTCTGGAGCGCAGGCTGGACGCTGTGGCTGCTGGCGGCGTTCTACCTGGTGATTGATGTGGCGGGCTGGCGGCGCTGGAGCTTCCCACTGTTGGTTGTTGGCATGAACTCCATTGCGATCTACTTGATGGCGCAGCTCTGGCCGGGATGGATCAGGACATTGCTGAAGGCGCACATCGGGCAGGAATTTTTCAGCGGCGCCTACGGCCCGATCTGGGAGCAATCGGCCGTGCTGCTGGTGCTGTGGATGATCTGCTGGTGGCTGTACCGGCAGCGGGTGTTTCTAAAGATCTGAAGCGCGCGATGAGAATCAGCGGCCGCTGGTCAGGCGCAAGGACAGCGGCGTGCGCGAATCCAGCGATCCCTTGCGTCGCGGCCAGGCTTTGACTTTGCTGTTGTATAGCGCACGGCAGGAGCTACACTGCCGCGAAGGTTAACAAGGACATCACCATGACGGTGCCAATGTCGCAGCAAGACCCCCAACACCAGTGCAGACCGCTGTTCCCATCCGCTGCGCATTGCAAGACTCACCTCACGCACTGAAGGAAAAGACCCCCATGAACAATCAATTCACCCGCCGCCATTTTATCCAAAGCGCCGCCGCAAGCTCTGCCGCACTCGCCTGGCTCAGCGCGCGCACCGGTCCCAACGTTTTCGCAGCCGACGCCGCCAAACCCGCCATCCTCGGCGGCAAACCCGCCCACACCGGCGGCTGGCCGAAGTGGCCGGAGTGGCGCAATGAATGGGAGGCGCAGGTCCTCGATGTGCTGCGCAGCGGCCGTTGGTGCCGCGCGGGCGGCGGCGGCCATGTGCCGGAGTTCGAGGCCGCCTGGGCCAAGCTCCTCGGCGCCAAGCGCGCCCTCGGCACCGCCAGCGGCACCACCGCGCTCATCACCAGCCTCTACGTCGCAGGCGTGGACGCCGGCGACGAAGTCATCTGCTCGCCCTACACCTTCAGCGCCAGCTATAATGCCATCCTCATCCAGAAGGCCCTGCCGGTCTTCGCCGACACCAACCCTGAGACGCTCACGATGTGTCCGAAGAGCATCGAGAGCCGCATCACGGAGCGCACCAAAGCCATCCTGCCCGTCCACATCTACGGCATGCCGTGTTACATGGACGAGATCAACGCCATCGCGAAGAAACACAAACTCGCGGTGGTCGAGGACGCCTGCCAGGCGTGGCTGGCTGAATACAAAGGCCGCAAGTGCGGCACGCTCGGCGATCTGGGCTGCTTCAGCTTCCAGAACTCCAAGCACATCCCCTCCGGCGAAGGCGGCGCGGTCACCGGCATGAGCGACGAGCTGCTCGATCGCTGCCATTCGTTCCACAACTGCGGCCGTTCCGTCGGCAGCTTCAAGGGCCACGGCTGTTTCGCCCGCGGTACCAACTACCGGATGCAGCACTTCCAAGCCGTCATCCTCCTGCAACAGATCGAGAAACTGGTCAAGGAGACCGCGCACCGTCAGGCCAACGCCGACTACCTCATCGCCGGCCTGAACCAGATCGGCGGCCTCGTCCCCGTGCGTTTGCCGGAGAACAGCCGCGCCGTGTGGCATCTCTTCCCGATGCGATACGACGCTGCGCAATTCAACGGCCTGTCGCGCGGCAAGTTCATGCAGGCTCTCGGCAAGGAAGGCGTCCCCAGCAGCGGCGGCTACGGCGAGCAATACAACGATGGCATGTTGGACGAAGCGATCAACTCGACCGGCTACAAGCGCCTCTGGAGTGCCGACCGGCTCAAGGCCTATCGCGAAAGCTTCAAGGACCTCAAGGGCAACGCGCAGGTTTGCGCGACCACTGTCGCCATCGGCCAGAACATGCTGTTGGCCGACCGCAGCGCGATGGACCAGATCCTCGACGCCATTCGCAAGATCAAAGCCCACAGCGCCGCGCTGGCGAAGAAGGCGTGAGAAGACTCCCTTGATGTTGAGACTCGACTCAATAACTCAAACCAGCGCTGTTCCTTCGGGTGGACAGAATTAACAACTCTCGTCCTTTTGCTCCTGACAGGATCCAGAAGAATTTTATGAACACATCACGTCGTTGTTTTCTTCAGTCGTCGGCCGCGTTTTTGGGCGCCGGTTCCGTGTCGGCTGCCGATTCCACCCGGGCCGAAGATCCGCGCCAGCATTATTTCGACGCCTTCTATTACAAGGAGCCGCCTGCGTTCCAGTTCGAGTATCCGTTCGACGGAGGCATTCTCCAGGAAGGCTGCGGCTATCCTGTCTTGGGCGCCGAGATGGGAACCGACGGCGTCAAACGCCTCAAGGTCCATGTCGTCGTCAAGGCTTCCGGCGTGTCGAATCTGGAAGTAGTCATGCCCGAAGGACAGGTCGTTCCGACAAGCATGGTATCCGGCCTGTACATGGGCACGGTCTTGCTCAAGGAGCGCGTCACGCCGATCAAGGCTCGGGGCAAGCGCAACGGCAAGCAGGTCGAAACCGTTTGCCGGGTCGTCTGGGCGAAAAACGTCTATAAGCGCTACCGGTGCTACATTGATGACCACAGTTTCTTTTTCCGCGACATCCTGAAGAATAATTACAAGAGTCTTTTCGACTGTTTCTATCTGGCCAAGTTACGGGAACTGAACCGGCGCTATAAAACGAAGTTCAACCTGAACTGTTTCAACTCAACGCCGGAACGGGATTTCACCCTTTCGATGTTTCCGGATAAGTACAAGCCGGAGTTCGAAGACAACGCCGACTGGCTCCGGCTGGCGTTTCATTCGGAAAACGAATTCCCGGGTGAGCCGTATCGCGAAGCGCCGCCGGAAAAGCTCGCGGCGGACTTCGACCTGGTTGCCAAAGAACTTAAGCGGATCGCCGGAAAGGCCTACACTGCCGGCCTGCAGATCCATTTCGCGATGGTTCGGGCCGATTCCTACAAAGTGTTGGCGCAGCGGGGCGTAAAAATGCTCCAGACAAGTGGCAGGAAACATCCATCGTCCGGCGATAAGTTCTGTGACTTCATGTTGCCGAACTCGATTACCGCCTACATCCGCGAGAACCAGGGCTGGATGGATTTCGATTCCGGCGTCATTTTCTACAATGGAGCCTTGCCTGCGACCTGCGAATGGACTCCGGTTGAGCAGACGATTCCCCTCATGCATCGCAAGCTCGACAACCCCAAACTAAATTCCCTGATCAACATCGCCGGACACGAGCAGTACTGGTGGCCCTTTTACAAAAACTACAAGAAGGACAACTTTGATCGTTGGGAAGCGGCACTCCGTTACGTCACCGAACAAGGTTATAAACCGATTTGGATCGAGGACGGTTTCTTCGGCGGTGCCGAATGACGATGTACGGTGCGGCATTCAGCCAATCGCCGCGCTGACGAAGAAGGCGTAGGAAGTCGGCTGCGAAGGCTGCGGCAGAACTGCTGCAACGAACAACAGCAGCGGTATAGCCGAGACGCCTGCGCCATCTTGAGAGCGCGATGAAGAGAATCTCTTACAAGTTGCGGGGAGTTGTCTCAGTATGGATGCTCATCGTCACGACGGTTCCTCTTCTGCATGGGGATCATGGGCCGATGAGATTGGGTGAAGCAGTGCAACGGTCCGAACTGATCATCCTCGGGAAGCTGGTCCCTAACGGGGAGAAACTTGATGTGACAGTAGAGGAAGTTCTGAAGGGGACTTTGCCGCAGAACTTCGCTCTACAATGCTGGTCATCGTCCTACAAGACGAAAGAAGGACGCGAGACGCGAAACTACGTATTTGATATGGAGACCTTTTTGGCACTTGAGGATTTGGTCTCGTCGCCTCGACGTCTCATTTTTCTCCACACTGATTGGATGAAGCGAATCATGCCGTTTCACCCCGCCTGCTTTCAGACATTGGAAGTCAAACCGCGCGTCATTGAACTGCTCGCCATGATGCGCAACCCCGCGCCGTTCGTTTCCTCGCAGAAATACCGGGACGACATTGATCTAATCAACTTGCTCGGCTATCTGTTTTACGCCGCTCGCGTCTCAGCGCCGGGGCTGCCGGATTTGGAGAGGAGTTTTAGCGGAAACTACGAGCAGATCCCTTGGGAGCACATCTGTTTCACACTCAAGTTCACGTTTGTGCCGACACGAAAACCAATGCTTCAGATGGAGCCTTTTGATGTCAAAGGGCCTATTGCACACCTCATTCGTCAGGCTCATGACTCAGGCTATCTGGAAAAAGAGGCCAGTCAGGCGAAGAACAAACTCCCGGCGGCTTTCAGTGTAACGGTAGATACGACTTGGAAGACACGTGTCGGGGATCTTTCTTCAGAGGCAGCCGCTGAGTTTCTGCGGGCACGGCTTCGGTCTGAGGATTTGGAGGTCGTCCAAGCCTCGTTTCATGCGTTGGGTTTGATGCTCGACCGGGATGCAGTGCCGATTGCCATTGACATGCTCCGGCTGTTGCATAAAGACCGCAAGTTTCGCGCTGCTGCTGCTCGGTTTCTTTCGTGGGCAAAGGACCCACGCTCGGTCGCAGCGATCTGCATGACACTTGACGAACTGCCACGTTATATCCCTTACGGCGGCAACCCCGATTACGACCCAGTCTTGAATGAACTGGGATCAGGCCTTGGGGAAGCAGTCTGTAACCTCCGCGATGCGAAAACGATCCCTGCTCTCAAGCGCGCGATACTCAAAGGCTATGCAGGTTTCCGAATCTCTTGGACGTTGAGTCAAATTGGGAGTGAAGACGCGTTCGAGGTTCTTATCACGAATGTGCGTTCTCTGCCTGCTGGAGACTCTTTTTTTTCCGCCCTTGAGCTAGTGAATATGGTCCGACGTTCAAATCTGCCAATTGAACCTTGGATGAAACGACAGTCCTCTGACAGCGCTTCGAATCCTGGTTTTGTCGCACAGTGGGTCGAATGGTGGGAACAACACAAGGCGGAATTCCGGATTGTTCGCTCATCGGAGGAGGCTTGGAAACTGTATGGCGACTGAATTGGAGCACAGTCATTAGTTATTGGTCATTGGGATCACCCTTGACGGTGGGTGGCGGAGGATAGAGCGGTGGACAGATTGAGAATCGGAGTGGTGGAGTAGTAGAGTGTCGGCCGGAGGACGTGCGGCATCTGAAGGAACGAATATATCGAGATCGACCGTCATCCGAACACCACTATGAAAAAGACATTACTGGTCATTGCTTTGGTGACAGCGGTTTCGCGCGCGGCGGAGCCTCAGCATGCGGTGGAGACGTGCCCGGCGAGCAGCGCTGCACAGGCGGAGTATGTTCTCTACGATGATTTCTCGTGGCCCAACACCACTCTCGACCGGGCGAAATGGTGGCGAGGAGGTTTGGATGGCGTGGACGGCACAAACACCATATTGAACGAGTCGGATCTTACGTCTTCGGTGATGTTCTCTGGAGGTGACTTCAAGTTCGTGATCGGCGGGCCCTCCGCCTCGTCGCAGGGGCTTTTTGGTTTGGGTGACATTGACGACGGTGACCCGTTCCTCATTCTTTCCGACAAGGGGGCAGGCTGGCGTTTTCACGTTCGAAGCGGCTCGAAGACTTACACAGGCCCGGTCATTGCGTCCTCGCTGGCCAAGGGTGATGTGGTTGTGTTCCATTGGGACTCGAACGGTTCCAGCGTCTCGATCAACGGAGTAGTGAAGGACTCGCAGTCAACCGTGCATCCGCCCCACATGCCGCTGACCATGCTGGAGTGGACCGGCACTGCGACCCAGCCGGATAGGGCCAGTGGAAGGATGGTCCTGGACTCTGTCAGCTATTCAGCTACCCCGGTTTCCAGTCCGAAGCCTTCGACGACGACTTCTGTCGAGTCAACCGGGACGAGAGTGTTATCCGCAAAGCTGGTGGAGGACACTTTCGTTGACTGCTCAAACCCCGGCACAAACGTCAATGGAAGCACGCATCAGATTTACATTCGAAACAGCCGATATCATCCCGACCTCACCGGGGCCGGAAAAACATTGGACGCAGGCCATTTGGGATTGGTTCAGTTTGCCTTGCCTCAACTTCCCGCTGGCTGGAATGTGACCGCCGCGCGGCTTGCGGGTGAGGTTGCTCAGAACCATAAGTCGTATGGCATGCCCGGTTGGGCGCCAGCCAGGCCGATAGAGCTGGAGGTGCTGGGTCTCGGCGTGAATCCTGATCTTGCCGCGGTTACCTACAATGCCGTGCATGATGCCACGGGCCACGGCGTGATAACCGATTACTCGGCTTCAGGCAGTGTCAATTTCACATTCGGCAGTCAGGCTCAGTCGCTGGAGGTCTTGCGATTCAATACGTCCGCGACACCTGCCGGCAGTCTTTTGCAGTTCCCGGATCCAGAGGGCAAGCTGTGCGCATTCGTGCGAAGCAAGATCAGTCGCACCGGACCCGTGGTTATCACACTCGCCATAGGTCCGGGTCGAACGCAGGCTGTATCGGGGATGGACTGCGACTTCAAGTTTTACGCCAAGGAGAATACTGCCGGCCGGTCTCCCATGTCGCTCACGCTGGAACTAAAACAGGTGCCGTGACTGTCGGCGTGATCAACGCCTGACTCTGGACGGATTCCTGGTCCTTCCGGTGGCGAGGGGGAGTGGAGTGTTGGGTCGCTGGAGTGGTGGGACCGGAGGGATTCGGAATGAGCCGAAGGCGCGGCATTGGTAACAGGTGATTCATGACTTGTGACTCGTGACTCGTGATTCGTGTGCGTCCATTTTCATACGTTGCGGCGATCTGGGTTTGGCCTTGACGGTTTGGAACACGGGCGTAGGCTGCGCAGCAGCAAGGTGAGAGCGTATCGCGAGAGTACCAAGGAGCGAAAGGCAACGCCCGGATTTGCACAATTACTGTCGGCCGGCTGCAACTGACATACATGACTGAAGGAGATTCCCCATGAAGACACACAAGATCAGCCGAACTCAATTCGTCCGCGAAGGAGCATGTCTTGCGGCCGGGGCATTCTTCAGCGACGTGTTCGCACCGCAAACCGCCTGCGCGCAGGAGAACCGGCCGCAATGCGCATCTCAACCCTCCGGTTGTCCCGGGGCGGCCGCTGCCGGGAAATCCGGTTTCACGTTGCGGCCTTACGAACTCCTTTGCCTCGTGTGTTCCCTCGGCGGGGACCGGGGCTGTCCTCAGAATGCGAAACTCGCGGCTGCGCTGGAGAAAATCCGGCGGCAGCCGGACATTCCGCTGACGCTATGCTGCAATGCGGGCGATGTTTACTCCTACCAAGACCCGGGCACCGAAGCGGACACCGCGGAGGGCCGCGATTACAATCGCAAGCGCGACCTCGACATCCTGCTGAAGCTCGACGCCGCGCCCGGCGCCACGCAACCGGCGCGGATTTGGCTGGCCATGCTGCTCAAACGGATTTCCACGGTGGCGGGACTATGTGCCTACAGCAGCGTCACGTCGGAGGCCTGGAAAGGTTGTGCCAAAGCCGCGAGCGGCTGTTACGAACGGGCGCAGAAGCAGGGCTTGACCCTGCTCATCCCGCCCCGCGACGAGGCGGAGATGACGCGCGAGAAGGAAGCTTCGATCGCCGCGCTGAAATCCGCCAAAGAAGTCACCATCCGGCCTCATATCCTTGTTTGTGCGGTGTGCCAGTATGGCGGCGGCACACGTCCCCCATTCAAGCCTGACAATCTCCCGGAGCTTTTGCAGATGATCCTCACCGAGCGGCCGGACGTGCCGGTCAAATTCGTGCGCGGCGCGGATTGGATGATGTGCGCGCCCTGTCCCTCGCGCGTCGCGGCGACCAATGCCTGCGTGTGCGGCGCGATCAAGTCGGGTGGCCTATACAACGAGTTGAAGGATCTCAACGTGCTTCAACGTCTCGGGCTGACTTTTGGTTCCACCATGAAGGCTCGCGACCTGTGTCTGCTGATTTTTGAGAAAATCCCGACCGTGACAGGCGTGTGCGCGCTGGATATCGATGGCTTGGCCGCGCAGTCCATCTGGCGCGACGGCTGCGGCGGCAAACCTCACCCCGCTTACGACAAGGGTCGCAAAGCGTTGCTCGAGAAACTGGGCGGGAAAGCCTGAAGACCGCCGCCATCCACTGCGTATCAACCCGACTCGCTCAACTGACTAAAGGAGTTCCCTCTCCCCATGAACAACCAACTCACCCGCCGCCATTTCATTCAAACCGCCGCCGCAGGCTCCGCCGCGCTCATCTGGCTTGGTGGGCACAGCGGCCCGAACGTCTTTGCAGCGGACGCCGCCAAACCCGCCGTCCTCGGCGGCAAGCCCGCCCACACGGGCGGCTGGCCGAAGTGGCCGGAGTGGCATCAGGAATGGGAGGCCCAGGTCCTCGACGTGCTCCGCAGCGGAAAATGGTGCCGCGCAGGCGTTGGCGGCCAGGTGCCGGAGTTCGAGGCCGCATGGGCCAAACTCCTCGGCGTCAAACGCGCCCTCGCCACGTCCAGCGGCACCACCGCGCTCATCACCAGCCTCCATGTCGTGGGAGTGGACGCCGGCGACGAAGTCATCGTCTCGCCTTTTACTTTCAACGCCGCCTACAACGTCATCCTGACCCAGAAAGCCCTGCCGGTGTTTGCCGACACCGACCCCGAGACGCTCACGATGTGTCCGAAGTCCATCGAGAGCCGGATCACTGAGCGCACCAAGGCCATCCTGCCGGTCCACATTTACGGCATGCCCTGCGACATGGACCCGATCAACGCCATCGCCAAAAAACACAAGCTCGCCGTCGTGGAGGACGCCTGCCAGGCGAACATGGCGGAATACAAAGGCCGCAAGTGCGGCACGCTCGGCGACCTCGGCTGCTTCAGTTTCCAGAACTCCAAGCACATGCCCGCCGGCGAAGGCGGCGCGGTCGTTGGCATGAGCGACGAGCTGCTGGACCGCTGTCATTCGTTCCACAACTGCGGCCGTTCCGTCGGCAGCTTCAAGGGCCACGGCTGTTTCGCCCGCGGCACCAACTACAGGATGCAACATTTCCAAGCCGCCATGCTCCTGCAACGGTTCGACTATTTGCAGAAGGAAACCCAGATTCGTCATGCCAACTCCAGCTATCTCAACGCCAACCTTGCGAAGATTCCCGGCATCGCCCCCGCGCGTCTGCCGGAGAACAGTTGGGGGACGTATTATCTGTTCCCGTTCCTATACGACGCGCAGCAATTCAACGGACTGCCGCGCGCCAGGTTCATTCGCGCGCTCGGCGCGGAAGGAATCCCCTGCGGCGCCGGCTACGGTGAACAGTATAACGACGGCATCATCGACGAGGCGATCAACTCGACCGGTTACAAGCGCCTCTGGAGCGCCGACCGGCTGAAGGCGTATCGGGAGAGCTTCAACGAACTGAAGGGCACCAAGAAAGCCTGCGAGACGGTCGTGTGCTTTTCCCACAGCCTGCTCATGGCCGACCGCAGCGCCATGGACCACATCCTCGACGCCATCCGCAAGATCCAAGCCCACAGCGCCGAGTTGGCAAAGAAGGCGTGAGAGGAAATGTCTATTGTTGAGACCCGACCCCCAATTCCCCCGCGTGAGAGGAATTGTCTATTGTTGAGACCCGACTCCCAATTTCCCCACGGCAAGCCCAAGGCGGCAACGGACCTGAGAGGCGCGACGTGGTTGCGACTGGACGCTCAAAATAGAATGATGACGCGAACGCATCTATTCTTGCTCAGCATCTTCCTGGCGGCTGTTCCGATGCAAATATTGGCGGAAGACCGGCAGGAGCTTCCCAAGCGATTACAACGGAAGGACTGCTACTTCGGCGTTCATTTTGATTTCCATGCCGAGCCGTCAGACAAAAATATCGGACAGAACACCACGCCGGAAATGGTCAACAAGATGATTGACCTCATCCAGCCTGACTTCATCCAGGTTGACACCAAAGGACATCCCGGTCTTTCGAGTTACCCGACCCGGGTCGGGAACCACGGCGGGAGTTTTGTCGGTGACCCGCTCAAGGTATGGAGGGAAGTGACCGCTCGGCGAGGCGTTGCCTTGTATGCGCACCATTCCGGATTGTGTGACGGGTGTGCCATGAAGAACCATCCCGACTGGGCGTGCGTTGACGCGCAGGGCCATACGAACAACGCCTACGTGTCGCTTTCCGGCCCGTATGCGGACAAGCTGCTGATACCGCAGCTCATCGAGCTGGCCGTTGATTACAAACTCGACGGCGCCTGGGTTGACGCGGAATGCATGGGCGCGACGGTTGATTATTCGGCTGCCGCGAAGAGAGCGTTTACCCAACAGACCGGGATCACGGCGATCCCGGCAAAACCGGGCGATCCTGAGTGGTTCACATGGACGCAGTTCCACCGGGAGGCTTTCCGAAAATACCTCCGGCATCATACCTCGGAGGTGAAGAAGAAGGCTCCGTGGTTTCAGTTCTGCTCGAACTACTCCTTTCTGATACCCATGCCGGAACCGGTCAGCGCCGGTGTGGATTTTCTTTCCGCGGATATCATGGACCTGAACCATATGCGTTTCTATTCCCGTTTCATGGCGTCCCAGGGCATTCCGGGTGATCTCATGTCTTGGAGTTTCACGAAGTGGGGCCTTGGCACCCTGGATCCGCCGGAATCACGGAAACCGGCCGTCCAGTTGATGCGGGAAGCTGCCAGCGGCATTGCACAGGGGATTGGGTATCAGGCTGTCTTTTCTCAGGCGGGAGCTGGAAGGCGGCCTGTCCGGGACGGCAGTGTGGACCTGGAAAAACTCAAACCCATGGGCGAGGTCGCGAAATTCTGCCGGGAGCGCCAAAAGGTGTGTTTCAAGGCGAAGACCGTGCCTCAAATCGCGGTGCTGATTTCGACCGGGGCACAATATCGGAAGATGAGTCAGGTGGGCGACAGGCTATTTGCTTACGAGGGAATGCATGCAGGCATTGCCTTTGGCCTGCTGGATAACCAATACGCGGTTGATGTCGTTCATAGCGCGCGGCTGTTGGAACGGCTCCATGAATACCCGTTGGTTGTTATTTGCGAGCAGGACTATCTCGAACCTGATCTGCGGGATCGGGTAGCCGGTTACGTGCAACAGGGCGGCAAGCTTCTCCTGATCGGTGACGGGATGGTCAAGCTATTCGGCAAGGAGATCGGCGGAGCGGAAAAGCATGAGATGCCTCAAGGCCTGTCCCCTCAGTCCTTTGCTTGCTACACGTTCGGAAAAGGAATGATTGGCGTCCTTCCCCAACAGATCGGCGCTGAATATGCCAAAAAAGCTGATCCTGTTGTGCGGGATCTGATCGGCGTTGCCGCAAAGACGTTGTTTCCCAATCCGATCGCGGTTGTCACCGGTTCCCACGATCTCGACGTTTCCGCTATGCGAACTCCGGCGGGCGGGCTTGCCGTGCATTTGGTCAACACATCCGGTCCTCACGAGCAATCCGCTTTGCTTTCCTCGATTGCGCGCGTCGGGCCACTGTCGGTGACGATCCGTTTCGGAACGAGACCCAAGCGCGTGCTTTTAGAGCCGGGCAGCCGGGAGTGCGGTCATGCTTATGAGAACGGCAACATTCGGTTGAATGTTGATGAAGTGAAACTGCATGAGATCATAGTTGTGGAATAGAAGTCGGTGGCGCCAATTCCTGACTCCAGTCGGGTGACTGGTAATCCGTGGTTCGCAGTTGGTCGGCGGAGTGGGAGTGCTGGAGTTGTGGAGCCCTGAGGAGAAGAATCGGCGGACGCGAAGTTCGGATTACGGAATCGGACGGAGGCTCACGCAAAGCCGTAAAAATGCGAGGGCGGGTCGGTTCTGCAACGCCCCCGGTTCTCGTGATCAGGGCTTGGAACCCAGAATGCCCTTCGTTTGGGCGGATTTGATTATCTCATCAAGGCTTCCTTCTGCAGAGACAGAAGGAGGCCGGGGACCGGGCTTTTGTTCCGTCAGCACGCGCCTCATCGCTTCCAGAATCGGTTCTTCCTGGGCCGTGAACGTCACCCTTCCCACCTCTTTGTTGTTTCGCCTGGTCGAGCCCAGGAAAATGATGTTTCCGCCTTCCAACCCTTGTTCAAAGACGATCCTGGCTCCCACGTAATCGTTTGGCCGGACTGCCTGGGAAACCAGCTTCTTGGCATTCTGTGCCAGCGTGTTCGTTCGCTTGCGCAACCCCTCCGGCATGCCTGGATAAGTTTTTACTTTCTGGAGTTGCTGTTCGAAGAAGTAATAGAAGCGCGATTCCTTGTTCAGTTTCAGGAACTCCACCTCAAAAGAACCCGGCCTTGAACTCAGGATCAGGTCCATGAATTCCCTGTTGGTTTCGAGCGACGATTGAAATCGTCCGGCGGATATTCCTTCGTTGATCTTCCTGGCCACGTCCCGGCTGACTCGAAGTGTGGCGCGAAAATTGATGAAAACATCCCCTCCCGCGGCTGCGGGCACCTTGACGGTCGAGGAGAATTCAGTGCTGCCAAGTTCGACGATGTCCTGATGATTGCCGGAGCTCTTTTGTGCGCCATCCGCACCCTGCGATGTTTGGCGATTGGCCGAAAACGCAGGGAGACATGAAGTCGCCAAAGCGAGAATCACTGCTGCCGATCGCAGTGTTTTCAAATGCGATGTCAGTTTCATAAATGGCAGGGGCTGACCTGCGCTCGCCGCCTTTGCCTGCCGGATCAGTAGTAGTCGGGCACGAAAGTCTGTTCGGAGAGGGGCGGGCGCACATACCCTTTGTCTGGCGGACGTCGCGGCAACTTGATCGGGTCGGGCGTCAAATCTTT
>JBAZIR010000002.1:0-58696 GCA_041651735.1 Verrucomicrobiia bacterium
GGGCGCCGAGCCGTTCGATGGCGGCGGCCACGTCCACGCCGGCAGCGGCCAGACTGCCGGTGTCTACGGTCACGCCGACGGCCGGGCTGGCGACGAGTTCCAGCAGCTTCTCAGCCTGCTCGACGGTTTCCACCAACATGCCGGCGCGGATCTCGATGCCCAGCTTTACGCCGAACGATTCAGCCTGACGCGCGGCCAAACGGATGGGCTCGCCAACGAGTTGGGCCGAGCCGTCCCAATCGCTCTCGAGCTGCGGCTTGTTGCCGCTCTGCACGGTGACGACCTGGGCGCCGAGGGTCTTGGCGGCGCGCAACGAACCCGCAACAAACTCCAGTTGCGCGGAGCGGATCATGCGGTCGGCGCTGTTCCACGCGGCCATGGCAACATTGAGCGTCGCCACGCGCAAACCGGCGAGCGCGTCCTCAACGATCGTCACGTTGATATTGCTGGAGGCAGTGGGATCGTAGTGCGGACAATACGACGGGAAGAGGCAACAGAGGTCCACGGTGTCAAAGCCAAGCCGGCGGATGCGGCCCGCCGCTGTGACCAGTGGCAGCCGCCGGAACGTAAGCGTGGAAGCGCCGAGTTTCATTGTGAACGACAACTGACTATAGCGCAGCAAACGATTCCAGCCAAACGATCCATGCCGCCGCTCTGGCGCGGGGCCGGCGGCCGGTTACGCGCGCTTGCGGCAGAACCGCTCGATGCGGTCCAGGCCTTTTTCGATGTTGGCCATCGAGCTGGCGTAGGAGAGCCGGACGTGCCGGTCGGTGCCGAACGCTTCGCCGGGAACGACGGCAACCTTTTCCTCTTCGAGCAGTTGTTTGGAGAACTCCATCGGTGCGAGACCGAGCTTGCTGACGTTGGGCAGCAGATAGAAAGCGCCCTTCGCGTCAATGCACGTCACGCCGGGGATGGCGTTGAGCCGTTGCAGCATGTAGGAACGCCGCTTGGCGAACTCGGCCAGCCACACTTTGAAATGGTCCTGCGGACCCGTGAGCGCCGCCACTGCGCCAGCTTGCGCGAAACTGGTCGGGTTCGACGTGGAGTGACTCTGGATGGCGTCAATCGCCTTGGCGATCGGCTCCGGCGCTGCGAGGTAGCCGAGTCGCCAACCTGTCATTGAGTAAGCCTTCGAGAATCCGATCACCGTGACCGTCTGCGCGTAGAACTCCGGCCCGGACGACGCGAGGCTGTGATGCGTTGCGCCGGGGTAAATGAGGTCTTCGTAAATCTCATCGCTGAGGATAAGCACGCCCTTCTCGATGCAGACGCGGCCGAGCGCTTCCAGTTCCGCCCGCGTATAGACCGAGCCGGTTGGGTTCGACGGCGAGTTGAGGATGAAGAGCTTCGTGCGCGACGTGATGGCTGCGCGTAACTGTTCCGGCGTAATCTTGAACTCCGTGGCGTCGGCAGTGGGCAGGATCACGGGCTTGGCGCCGGCCATCTTCACCATTTCTGGATAGCTCAGCCAGTAGGGCGCGGGGATGATCACCTCGTCGCCGGGGTTGCATGTGGCGAAGACGACGTTGAAGCAGGAGTGTTTCCCGCCGCAGGAGACGATGACCTGGCTGGACTTGTATTGGATGCCGTTTTTGCGCGCGAGTTTGTCGGCGATGGCCTGGCGCAACTCCGGCGTGCCGCTGGAGGGCGTGTATTTGGTCATGCCCCTGGCCAGCGCGGCGGCGGCGGCGTCCTTGATGTGCTGCGGCGTGTCGAAGTCCGGCTCGCCGGCGCCGAAACCACAGACATCCTCGCCGGCGGCCTTCATAGCCTTGGCTTTGGCATCCACTGCCAGCGTCAGCGAAGGTGTCAGTGCCTTGGAACGATCCGCAACGAAGTCTTTCATGGCTTCGATCCTCCTGCTTAACCACCGCCCGCGATCAACCCAGCTTGCCGTAAAACTTTTCCACGATCTGTTTGAAGTTGTTCTCCTGGAAATTGATGATGCCGACCTCGCGCTTGGCGTTGTCCGGCGAGTCGGAAGCGTGCGCGGCGTTGACCATCACCGACTGGCCGAACTCGCGCCGGATGGTGCCCGGACCGGCTTTCTTCGGATCGGTCGGCCCCAGCACCTCGCGAATCTTCCGCACCGCGTCCGTGCCTTCATAGACGACCGCGATGCACTTGGCGAGACCCGGCGCGTTCTTGTGGCCGGGGTCGCACTGGGCCGGCGCGATGCCGGTCATGAACTTCACGATCTGTTGGAAGAGCGCCTCGCCGAAATACGGGCCGAGCAGGTTTCCGAGTTTCTCGACGGCGTCGGCCGGCAGTTTCATTTCCAGCGCCTGCTCCACCGTCGGCAGCACCTTGGCCAGCGCCATGCCCTGCATTTTGGCCAGCAACTGCTCACGCACGGGACCGTAGAAATTCTCAGCCTGCGCGACGCTCATCTGGTGGACCTTCATCCCCACGATGTAGAGGCCGGTGCTGGAAAACACATCCAGCACGTTGCCAGGCCGGCCGCTGGGAAAGTTGAAATTGTCGGGCTTGATCAACACCAGCGTGCGCTGCGGCTTCGCGTGGGCGGGATACTGGATGGTATTGTCCACCAAACCGCCGTCGGTATCGGAGTGACGGGCCCAAAGCTTGAGCTTGTAGGTTGCTTCTTCCTGCGTCGGCGCCGCCAGCACGGCCGGCTCGAAATACTTCGCCTCCCCCTTCGGGCCAAGCACGTAATCACCGTAGGTGTCGCGAATGGCCACGCCGCGCACCGGACCGGTCGTCACGTTGCCGACCACGTTGCGCACGCGATGCACCGCGTCATCGCCTTGGAACAGCAGCATCAGCGTCCGCTTGCGCCGTCCGGTCTTCGGATCCGGCATGTAGTTCTCCAGGACGTAGCGCCGGATCAACTCCTGCACATCCTGCGGCTGCGGATCGTTCTTCGTGACCACCGTTGCGGCGTATTCCTCCACCAACTCCTTGCTGGGAGCGAACACC
The DNA here is from genome assembly GCA_041651735.1 of Verrucomicrobiia bacterium. Classification (GTDB taxonomy): domain Bacteria; phylum Verrucomicrobiota; class Verrucomicrobiia; order CAIQCK01; family CAIQCK01; genus CAIQCK01. The sequence goes on from JBAZIR010000002.1 coordinate 2,944, forward strand.
CGCGCGGCTACCAAATCCAGCGCCGTGCGCGACATCAGACGCGCCAGCACACCACCGGTGCGCGACTTGAATAACGTGTAAGGATTGACCAGTACGTAGGCCAGTTCTTCAGCCATAAATCACCTCAGCCTCCCTTTTCACTGCGCCGGACGGGAGAAAATCCGGCAACCGCCGCCACGGCCTGAAGACCGCCTGCGACGCCAGTCAACTTAGCTCTTGCCGAGAATCTTGAACATTCCCGTGCCGCACGCCGGGCACTTGCCCTGAAGCGCCTTACGGCCGTTCTTCATGGTCACTTCCTTGGCCTCGGCGATTTCTTTCTTCGCCTTGCATTTCACACAATAGCCTTCTGCCATAAATAGAAAATCTCCTTATGAACGGCCTTTATGGCCGCTCTTGACTTCGAGACCGTAGAAGCCCCCCCCCGGCAGCGTCAAGCGCAATCCCTGACCTGGCTTCCCTGCCGCTCGATGCATAGATCCGGTCTTCTGATGACAAATTGCTGCCGGTGGGCGAACTTTTCACGGCTGATGGCAACTAATGCTTGAACCAACAAGAGTTGGCCGCGACATGCTAAGATCGCCCATTTCGCCGGACACTGGATGTGTCGGTGGAAGGAGTTCGCTGTTGCATCTGGTTTGCTTTTGGGCTAAGCAGACCGGGCGCGGCGACACGTTATCATGATAAGCGTTGCACGAATTACCGATCTGCCCGGGCTGTTTGCAACCCGCCTGAGGTCACTCCCTTTTTACCTTGTTGCGCTTCTGCTGCACTTGCTCTTCTTCCTGATCTTCGGCACGTACACTGTGAGCGAGCGTGCCGAGCCCATCATCACCGTATTCAGCGCGCCGCCGCCCGTCGCGCCGAACACCCCCAACGTGCCGCCGCCGCCACCGCCGCCGCAGGACCGGTCGCTCCAGAACGTCAGCTCTCCGACCGCCCCGTCGCCCGCCATGCGCAACAACCTGCGCCCCATTACCACCAGCGGCCGAAACGCGAGCCAGATCATCAGTTCCCCGGCGATGATCACCGCCGCTATCAACCAGCAATCCACGATCCGTTCCTCGACGCCGACGATGTCGATGGACGCGAGCCGCGGCCCGGCACACATTCCGACGCTGCAACTGCGCCAGACGCTTACCCGCGCCTCCGGATTCCTCCAAGCCGGCGCAGGCGTCAGCGGTTCGGGCCGCGCCACGCGCGCGCGGTTTGCGTGCTACTGGGCCATCTACCAAGGCGGCGACTGGAACTGCAATCCGACGGCGCTGCCAAACCTGACGGCGCAGGTGGCTCGTTGGTCGCGCGACCGCATCCAGCAAAAAACGGAGCCGCAACCCATCGTGGTCTCCAGCAAAGACCTCTTCACCATCAAGCCGCCATTTATCTTCATCACCGGCCACAAGGATTTCACCTTCACTGAGGAAGAGATCGAAAATCTGCGCCAGTATCTGCACGCCGGCGGCGCGATCTGGGCCGACAACGACCTGCCGGGACGCCGCTCGCGGTTCGATATCGCCTTCCGCCGCGAGATGAAGCGCGTGCTGACTGACCGCGACTTCGAGAAGCTGCCGGAAGACCACCCGATCATGTCCTCGTATTTCCCGCTGCGGAAGCTGCCGTCGGGAATGAACTCCTACCAGGAACCGATCGAAGTGCTCCGTCTCATCGCCAACGAGATCGCCGTGGTCTATACGTTGAACGCCTACGGCGATTTCTGGGAGTGCGCGCTGGACGAGACCGACCGGATTGACCGGCAGCTTTACCGCACGAGCGCCCGGGGCGGCTTCCATAAGTGGGGGCCGCATTTCGGCAGTTATTACACCGCCACGCATTACCGCAACGTCACCGACGAGGCGGTTGTCAATGCTTACAAGCTCGGCATCAATATCGTTGTCCACCTGCTCACTCGTTACGACGACCGTTTGCGCGCGATGGGAGTCCACCGCTAACCATGCACCCCAAATCACCCCGAAGCCCACATCGTGCGCGCCTCGCGCTGACTGTCGCCGTGTGCTTCCTTGCGGCGGCTTCGCTGCACGGCGCAGGCTCCAACCACATCGTCAACGCCGACTTCGAACTGGTCGGCCCCATCCCAAACACTTGGGATGGCGTGGACAGCGCCGGCCGGTTGTTGGTGCAATCACGCAACCAGTCCATCATCGTGGAGGGCGCCACCGCCAGTTCCATCGCATTTCCGAGTTCGCCAAACTTTGTGGACCTCGACGGTGACGGCAAGAAAGACATCGTTATCGGCGACTCCAACGGTTTCATCTGGTGGTTCAAAAATTACGGCGAGAAAGGCAAGCCGGTTTTCAAAACGGGCAAGTTCTTCCCGAGCTTCTACGGCGCTTCCTGCAAACTAAACGTTTGCGACTGGAACGGTGACGGCCTGCCGGACTTCGTCATCGGCGACTCTGAGGGTTACGTCCATGCCGTGCTCAACATTGGCAACCGCGCGGAGCCGAAGTTCACCTCGGCCATGGCCAAGCCGCGTATCGGCGTTTACGGCAATCTCAACGACAACCTCGACGCCAAACCGCTCGACTACGGGCGGAAGCCGCTCATCATCGGCAACTACGCCAGCCCGTGTGTCAGCGACTGGAACAGCGATGGCCGGCCTGACCTCATCGTCGGCGAGGGCACCTATTCTGCCAACAGCGTCTGGATTTTCCTCAACACCGGCTCCGCGCAGAATCCCAAGTTCGAGGACGGCTGCAAATACCCGCTGGCCTACGGCGATGGGCGTGAGCAGTTGACTCCCGCTGTGTGCGACTGGGACGGCGATGGTCTTCCCGACCTGATTGTCGGTGAACGCGAAGGCCGCATTTGCTTCTACCGGGGCAAACGCCAGGGCTTCTTTGGCGGCGTCGCCGCCTTGCTGGGCAAGGCTGCGCCGACGCTGCTGGATTTCACCAGCTATGTTCCCGTCGGCCACGAAGACTCGCCCGCCGTGCGCCTGGCCGACCTGAAAGACCCGACCGGCATCGTCGTGACACTCCAGCAGGCCAAGGACCCATTCTCAAAATTCCTCTGCACACGGCTGGAAACCAATGTGATGACGATGATCACCAACCACAATACCAACAAGGTGATCAAGCCGACGTTGCCGCCCGCGATGGTGGTCGAATTCAACAAACTCCTTTCCGGCCCGAGCCTCTACAGCACCAACCACTGCGTTGGCCTCGTCCTGTGCCCGGAAGCGAAGGAGCTTCTCGCCAAACTACCTAAAGGCCCCGACCTTGCGCGTCTCAACCGTTTCGTCCTCGAAGCCGCCTTCCCCCAACTTGCCAAACACCGCGGCGATATCGTGCTCTGGCCGATGACGTTCGCTTGTCCTTGCGATTGGAATGAAGACGGCCTGCTCGATCTCCTGTTCGGCCGCCCCGACGGTCGCATCCAGGTGTCCTTGAACAAAGGCACGAAAGGCAACCCGGTCATGGGCCCGCTGCGTGACGTCAGGGGCACCGACGTCGAAAAAGACAGCACACGGCCACTCGCGTGGACGTATGCCTACTCGCTGTTCTCCAACTCCTGCTTCCTGCCCGAAGCACTGCAGTCCGATACCAGTCCCGGCGGTGAAGTCGTCAAGCCGAAGAACGGGAAGTATTTTCTGAAATGGTCGTACCGCCACAATTACCCCGGTTACAACATGTTTTGGGAGGCGCACGCCGGCTGGGGTTTGGGCCTGCAGAACTGGCTGCCGCACACTTGGGAAGTCGGCGGTAAATGGCTGCGGGTCGCCACCAAGCCGCTCACGATCGGCAAGAACTACACGTTTTCTTTCTGGAGTCGCGGCCAGGACGTCAAACTCAACTGGTTCCTCGGCATGGTCGAGGCGATTGAGAATCCCGCCCGCCGCGGCACCGGTCAGTGGGAAGTCCACAAGGTGGACGGCTCGCAGGGCCTGACGCCGTCGTGGCAGCAGTTCACGCGCACCTTCGCCATTCCCGGCTCGAAAGCCAGCCGGGGCCAGGCGCTGCCCTTCGACCTCTTCCTGCAAATGGTTGGCACCGGCACCGCCTACTTCGACGACTTCCGCCTCGAAGGCCCGCAGTAACAACGCGGAACCGGCGCAGTTCCCCGTCTGCCGTGTCGCAGAAGAACGGGTCAAGGCTTCGACGCAACCGACATCGAAACCGGTTCCAGCACCGCGCCGCAAACCAGCACTTTCCCCTTCACCGGCGTCAACGTAACGGTCACACAACCGGCCCGGTCCAGCTTCGCCGGCCACGCACGCTCCAGAACGCGGCGGTTGCCGCCGCTGCCGGCAAGAACATCCAGGCGATCTTCCACGACCGCGCCATTCACCGACACGCTGAACACGCGCTGGCCAGCCGCTTTGGAAACCGGGTCAAACATCAGCAGCCGCAACCGATATTCGCCCACGGGCAAGACGGCGGTATCCTTCTTTTTGCCCGCGATCGGTTGCAGCGTCAGGGTGATTGCCTTGCCGCTTTCGATGCCACTGCGGCAGATTTCGTCATTGGCTCGCAGCGCAACGAAAGTTTCTGCGCCGGTTTCCTGCGTGCCGAGCGTCTGCCAAAGGTGATACTCCGTGTCGAAATGAAACGTGAAGCGGCCGGAGGCTTGCGCGAGCGGATCGTGCGAGGTCGGTCCGAAATTATAGCGGACAGGCTCCATGCCGAGCTGCTGGCGCAGCCGCACGATATGCGGCAGCCAGCGCGTGTTCAGCGACACCACCGAGCCTTGCTCGCCGCGCGTGATGCCCCCGAGCGAACTGAACTTCGCAAACTGCGTGATCACCGGCGCCGGCCGGCAATCGGCCATCGCGGCACGGGCGGCGGCGAGGTCGCTTTTCTTGAGCGCCGCCTGCGCATTCTGGAATTGCTCATGCGTCAGGAAGAACGCGGCAATGAACTCTTCCAGCCCCTTGAAGTAGTTCACGCGGTCGCGCTGTTCCGGCGTGAGCTTCGCGGCATCCACCCGGTCGATGAGCTTCAGTCGCTCGCGACAGCCGGTGACAACCTGCGTGATGTTGGTCAGCGGACGATCAATGAAGAAGTCGGTCGTCTCGCGCGCGAAGTTCGGCGCGTCGGTCACCCAGCGTTCGAGATATGCGCCCATCGTCTCCCGCGCGCCGCCGCCAAACGAACGCATCGCCATGTCGTCACAAGTCGCGCACAGTGGCTGGTCCTTTGTGGCTTTCCAAACCTGCGCGGCGTGGCTCTTGAAATAGAGGTCGAGCGGCCGTGTCGTCCAGTGAATGATGCCGAAGCCGCAGGCTTTCGCGTCGGCAAGCTTCGAACTGAACTGTGCGAATGGCGTGTAAGGCCGACCGAGGTAGTTGCCGTCGTCGTGGTGCGCCCAAATGATGGGAATCACCGGCCGCTGGGCGGCAACGTCGCGGATAACCCGGCGCGACTCGTCGTCACCGAGTTGCGGCTGGCCGTGGAGGGCGTTGTAGTCCAGGCCGATCAGTTTCACATGCGATGGGAAGAAGCGGTGGCACGGCGCAAGGAATTTGAAGTCCCACGTGCCCGCTGTCAGTTGCACGCGGTCGTGCCCCAGTTCCTTCAGCGCCCGCTCGAACGCGCGGACGATCTTGCCGATGGCGAACATCTGCGGCGCGTGCCAGAGCTTCTCCGCCTCCGGCGTGCGTGCGATCTCGGCCTTCCATTCCTCCTGCCAGCGCGGGGGCATCTCGGCCACCTTGACCTCCAACCACGGCGTGCCTCCCTGCCGGAACCAGACGACCAGTGTGGTGATCTGGGGATACGCTTTCATCAACGCGGCAACTTGCGCCTTGTAGTAGCGGTATCCTTCCGGCGTCTCCGGATTCGCAAGCCACAGTTTGCCGGCCTCCTGTCCCATCCAACCGACCACCTGCGTCTGTATCGGGAACCGCGCCTCCTTTGGCAGCGTGCGGATCAACTCCTGTGGGTTCGCGGAAATCGTGTCCACGTCGTCCGCGAAATAGACCTCCATGCCCCGTTGCTGCGCGTGAGCGAACACGCCGCGCATGAGCTTCTGCGCCGCGGCGGCGCGCTGGGCGTCCGGCACCTGTGCCGCGTCTGCGCCGAAGACCGGCGCGCGGAAGACTTCGCCGCCAAAGAGCCGGCGCACATCGTTGACATGCATTGTGGACCAGTCGCGGCCCCTGGCGGTCGTGGAGAGATAACCGACCGGCTTGGTCTTGCCGTTGAAGGTGAAGCTGACCATCGGGTTGTTCCCGTAGGCGTGAACCATGATCGCGTTGTAGCCCATCTTCTGCGACTGGTCGGTCCAACGGTTCCAATCCGCGAGGTTCCACGTCGAGCAACCGCTGAGGAAGTTGTGCCAATCGAACACGACCCGGTCGCGCACGACCGGCGCATCCGAGAGCGTCCATCCATCGAACGAGAACGGTTCCGTTCGCGGCGGTGGCAATGCATCGTAGGAGAGGTAGAATCCACAGCCCAGCTTCTCCAGCAGCGCGTAAACGCCATACACAGCGCCGCGCGTGTCCGCGCCGGCAATGACACCGAGTTCCCGCGCGCCCTCGTTCACAGTGGCCACCGCAAAACTCTCAGGTGCCGCTGGCGCCGCGTCTTTCAGGAAGCGTTTTGTGCGTTCATCGCTGCCGACGACGATGGACCGGCCTTGGGCCGGCAGCCTGCCGGTGATCATAAATTTTTCGTGCGGGTAAATCGCTCCCAGCGAAGCCGCCAGATCTGCCGCGGCCATGCGTTCTGCCTGCGGCGCCCCCGGCGTCACCACGACAGCGACATCGGCGTGCGCAGCGACAGCCGCGAACGCAACCATCAATGCCAAGAGAACTGACCGATGGCTGGCTGCACCCCCCCGGCGACTCTCGGTTCCATTCATCAGTCTCTTCATGATTTCTCCTCGCAGAACTCCTTCCACGCATCGCGGAACCACTGGAGTGTCTTCCACGGTGTGCAGATGGAGGTGTTGCAGCTCGCGGCCAGCACAAACCGGTGCGCGAAAGGCCGCAGCCGCTGGAACAAGTCCTTGATGTAACGACGCACTTCGTCCGCGCTTTGGAATTTCTCCGTCTCCATCGCGCTGATGCCGCCAGTGATGAGGAACCGGTCGCTGGTCAACTGCATCGCCTCGTCGAGTTGCACGTCGCCGAGAGGCGGAAACGCCACGCCTTCGAGACCGTCCACACCGAGCGAATCAATCAGCTTCAAATTGGCCCGCTGCCGGCCGCAGGCGTGGATGAAGAACGTGCTGCCGTGGTCGTGCGCGATGCGGCTCGCCTTCTCGTAGAACGACGCGGAGAACTTCTCGACGTAGGCCGGCGTATGAAACGCCGCATCGAGATTATCCATCGACATCATCGCCGGCACGCCTGCCGCGGCGATCTGGCGCGCGAGGTCGAGTTGCGCCGCCTCATGAAGCGCAAGCAGCTTCTGCACACGCTCTGCGTCGTCGGCGATGAGGTAGGTCGTGTTGACCGCGCCGGCGAGGAAATGCAGCGCTTTGAGCGGGCTGAACAACTCGCCGGCCACCACGAGGCCGTCATCGCCGACGCGCGCCTGTTCCTGCGCGTATCGCTCCGGCCGAAACCGCCAGCGGCGCGCTTGCAGCAGCTCCTCCAGCGCGGCCAGCGGATCCGGCGCGTCGTCCAGCGTGAACACCTCCTGCACGAGCGTGGAATCGGCGAAGACGTAGCGCTGCCTCTCCGTCAGCGTGCCGCGCCGTGTGACGTAGGTCCGGGTGATGACGCGATCGCGTCCCTCGATGCGAACCTCTTCCCGCGCCTCGACGCCGTCCCAGATTTCCTCGGCGAGGCCGCCGAACCAGCAATGCTGCTGGTTGCAGTAGACGTTGCGGCTGAAGACATCCAGGCCCAGATGACGGATGAGGTCGAGCTGCGTGCGGCAGTGGGCAATCTCCGGCGGCAACAGGCCGTGGTTAAGCTGGTGCGCGAACCATTGCCAGCAGTTCGGCGCATAGACGATGCGGCCGGGTCGCTGCCGGGCAAGCACGCGCCGCACCTGCTGCTGCCGGGTGCCGTTCGAAGGTTGCGTTGGCATCGTCGTGGCTCCTTTACTCCCGCTGAAACTCGACCGGCGTCATGCGCGGCGTCAGCGCGTGCATCACCACCAGCGCCAGCGGATACGCACACCCGGCAATGAAAAACAGGCTCCAGTAGCTGCCGGTGGTCTGGAGGATGAAGCCGGCCGATTCCGAAAACAACATCGCCGTGCAGGAGCCGATCATGCCGCCCAAGCCGACCACCGACGCGACCGCTTGTTTGGGAAACATGTCCGAGACCATCGTGAACAGATTGGCTGCCCAGCCCGCGTGAGCCGCCGTCGCCAGACCGACGAGCGCCGTCGCGAGCCAAACGTTGGAGGCGCGCGCGGCGAACATCACCGGCACGACGCAGAGCGCGCAGACCAACATCGCCGTCTTGCGGCTGGCGTTGACCGACCAGCCTCGCTGCAGAAGGTGCGACGACAACCATCCGCCGCCGATGCTGCCAACGCAGGTCATCGTATAGACCACGATGAGCGGCGGACCGAGCCGGGCGAGGTCGAGGCCATACTGGTGGTTCAAGAACTTCGGCAACCAGTAAAGGTAGAACCACCAGATCGGCGACGAGACCGCGATTCCCACGATGAATGCCCACGCCTGCCGATAGCGGAGCAGATCGCACCACGGGATTTTTGCGGCGGCCGGCTCTGGCGCGTCGCTGTGGATGAGTGCCAGTTCCTCCGGCGAGACGCGTGGCGACGACCGTGGCGCGCGATAGTACACCGCCCAGAACGCCATCCAGATGAACCCGATCGCGCCGACCGCCACGAACGCCGCCTGCCAACCGCAACGCAACGTCAACCACGGCACCACCGCCGGGGCGATGACCGCGCCGATGTTGGAGCCGGCGTTGAACAGGCCCGTCGCCAGCGCGCGTTCGCGCCTCGGAAACCACTCCGCCACCGCTTTCACCGCGGCGGGGAAATTGCCGGCTTCGCCGAAACCGAGGGCGAACCGCGCCGCGCCAAAGCCGATGGCCGACCGCGCCAGCGCGTGGGCCATGGCCGCGAGGCTCCACACCGCCATCGCCAGCGAGTAGCCGTGCTTGGTGCCGATGAGATCAATCACGCGTCCGAACAGCACCATGCCGATGGCGTAAGCGGCTTGGAACGCCGTAACGATGTGGGCGTATTCGATCTCGCTCCAGCCGATCTCGGTCTGCAACGTGGACGCCAGGATGCCGAGAATCTGCCGGTCCATGTAATTGATGGTCGTGGCGGCAAACAACAGCGCGCAAATCGTCCAGCGGAATCCGCTGCGTCGCGCGGAAGAGGGTGGGGCGGCGGTGCTCATGGCGTCGCCTCCAGCGTCTGCAACGCTGCCTTCATGTAGCCGAGCGCAAACGCCATTCCAGCGTGCCACGGCGCGGCGCACGCCATCTGCGGCGCGTGATCGGGAACCAGCACACCGGCGTAGCCATTGCGCTTCAGGATGCGCAGCACGCGCAACATGTCCATGTCACCTTCGTCGATGAACGTCTCCTGGTAGTGCGGCGCTTTGCCGCGCACGTTGCGGAAGTGAACGTAGGCGAGCTTGCCCTGCCGGCTGTAGGTGTCCACCACGTCGTAGATGTCGCCCTCGGTCATCTCGGCGAGACTGCCCAGACAAAACTCCAGCGCGTTGCGCGGACTCGGCCGCAGGTCGAGCAGCTTCTGGTAAAATCGCGGTTGATAGACCAATCGAGGCTGGCCGCGCAACGTTGGCACCGGCGGATCATCCGGATGCGCCGCCAGCGTCACGCCGGCTTCCTCGGCCACCGGCAAAAGCGCATCGAGAAAACATTTCAGCCGTTGCCAGAGCTGCTCCGGCGTCGCGGACGGCACCGTGCCAGGCGGCGCGTCCTTGTCATAGACCATGTTCCAGACCATGCCGTTGGGCATCGGCTTGTCGAAGGGGCCATTCATGCCGACAGCGTCGGCCCCGCCGCGGGCGAAGTTGCCTTTGACGCGGCCAGCGACGCCGGCGATGGAGAAGTTGTAGCCGAACACCGGGATGCCCGCGCGACCGACGTTGCGGATGATCGACTTGAGGTTCTCCAATTGCTGCAGCTTCTTCGGTCCGTCCAGCAACACATCGTGCCAGTGAGCCGGGTCGAAGTTCTCGATCGCCTCAAGTTCGAGACCGGCGGCGTTGATCTCCTTCTTCAGCGCGACGAGATCTTCGAACGTCCAAAACTTGTTCGGGTCGCCCGCGAGTCCCCAGCCGGCATCGTCGCCGACAGGCTGGTCGCTGGTCCGGTTGCCGCGCGAAGAGCGAAAGTAGTCCACCCAATGAACGACGACGTGCGAACAGCCGCATTGCTTTGCAAACCGGTAGTGTTCCGCGTTGAGTTGATGGCGATAAAGCCCGAGTCCAAGTTTCATTGTCGCCATTCCAACGCCATTCAGTTCACCGGGACGGCCGCATCAGAGTTTGCCGGCGAGATACGCCGCGTAACGTTCAGCCACCCGGCCGGTCTTTGCGTCTCCTTTGTGGACGAGAACGCCGACGCGGCGCTCCAACGACTGGCCCTTGGCGAGAGTGAATGGCTTGCCACTCTGGGCGTCGGGCCGGCGCGGGCCGAACGTGCCGTAATCACGCGTCAGCCATTTGTGCGGATATTCGTTCTGGCTGTGGCTGAAGATCGCCAGACCCTCCGCGACGCCCCCGAGGGTGTTCGAGTAATCCACCCAGTGCGCTTCAAAATTGCACGTGCCCTTTTGGTTGATGCCGCCCTCGGAATTGGTGATCTGCCCGCCTTGGTTCACGGAGAACTGCGGGTGCATCCGGACGTAGGGCCATGCGTAGTGAACGGCGTCGCTCACGAAGTGGACGTCACCATAGCTGGCGGTGACGCGGTAGCGGATGTCCAGGAAGTATTCCCCGTCGCCCAGAGCCACGATGCGGATGCGCTGCTCTTGGTCGAGGACCGGCTGTTTCTGGTCAATTTGCCAGATGAGCTTCATTCCCGTCTCGATTTGGTCAGGCGCGATGCGTTTCTCGGGCTGAAACTCCGCGTGGATAATCTGGTCCTTGAATGGCGACTTGGGATCATTCTTGTCCATGCGGCTGTAAATGGCGCCATAGAAACTCGCCTTGCGCTGGCCTTCCAGTTGCACGGTGTCAGCGAACCAGAAGGATTGATGATGCGGATACGGCGGCGCTTCCTGCACGGTCATCACCTTGCCCGACGGACTCCAGATCGGGTAGAGCCGCGGGAAACCCAGGTCCCTGCCGTAGCGATAGGCCAACGCCTCGGTGCCATCCACGCACAGGCTCACGCGCCTGGCCGCCTCATCGTTCTTCAGGGCGATGCGCGGTTCCACGCCCGCTTTGGGCGAGCCGGCGCGCACTGGCGGATGAATGACTTCCTCGGGCTGAACGACGGGCACGGGTGGTTTCTTCGCGGCGGGCTTGTTGTCGGCGGCGCGGGCGGTTGTCGCGAGCAGCGCGGCCACCATCGTCACACAGGCAATGACATGCGCAAGTTTTGGATTCATGGAGATTCTTGTGGTTTCTTTTGATCGACCGCGTCCGGACGTTTCCCAACAGACTACGGCTTCGACGGGCTTGCGGCCAAGGGCCTTTTTGCGTTACACAGGGGCCGTTTTGCGGCGGCGATGAAACCACGGACCATCAAGCGCATCGGCCTCGCGTTCCCACTCGGGATTGCGTTCATGGAACGGCTGTTGCAGGGCATTCTGGACTATGCCCGCGAGCACGGCGGCTGGGTTTTCACCCGGATGCCGGAGCGGCTCAATCCCTCGATTGACTGGCTCGCGCACTGGCAGGGCGACGGCGCGTTTGCGGTCATCACGACGGCGGCCGACGCAAAGATCGCGCGGTCGTTGCGAATGCCGGTCGTGAACCTGACGGCGCATCTGGGAGAAACGGGCGCGCCGACCGTGATGGTGGACCATGAAGCCATAGGACGGCTCGCGGCGCGGCACTTGATCGAGCGCCGTTTTCAACGTTTCGGTTACTACGGCGCGCGCGGGATGTATTACAGCAGACTGCGGCGCGCGGGCTTCGTCGGCGCGGTGGGACGAGCGGCGGGCGCATGCAAGGTGTTGGAAGTGGCCGCAGCCATCTCCGCGCGTCATGACTGGCGTCGTGAGCAGGAATCGCTCGACGAGTGGCTGCGAACACTGCAATCGCCCGTCGGCATCATGGCCAGCACGGACTTGCGCGCGAGCATGGTGACGGAAGCGTGCGCCCGGCTGGGACTGCGCGTGCCGGAGGACGTGGCGGTCATCGGCGTAGATAACGACCCGGTGGTCTGTGAATTCAGCCATCCGCCGCTTTCAAGCGTCTCGCGCAACGACGCCGAAGTGGGCCGGCAGGCAGCCGCGTTGCTGGACCGGCTGATGGCCGGCGCGCCGCCTCCGAAACGGCCGATCCTGGTTGCGCCCGACAGCGTGTTGGCACGGCGCTCGACGGAAACGCTGGCTATAGAAGACCCGCACGTGGCCGCAGCAGTGCGGTACATCCGCGGTCACTTGCACGAACGATTCGGTGTCGAGCGCATCCTCGGCTTGTCCGCGGTATCCCGCCGGCGCTTGGAGCATCGTTTTCGCCGCAGCCTGGGCTGCACGCCGTATGCGCTCATCTCGCAACTGCGAGTCGAGCGGGCAAGACAACTGCTGGCCGAGCCGAAGAAGCGGACGTTGAGCGAGATCGCGACGGCGTGCGGCTTCAGCGAACTGCGCCGCTTCCGGCTTGTCTTCCATCGGCTGACAGGCACGACGCCCGCTCACTTCCGCAAGAGCTCGCTGAAATCGCCAGCGCAGAGGCCGCGATCGGTTTCTCAATGAAACCGCAGGTGTGCTTCGAGTTTCTCGATTTGGATGACTTCGCCGGCCGGGGAAGGTCCGCGCTTTGCGACGCGGATTTCGACGCGGTTGCATCCACGCTTCCAGACTTCACGTGGAACGGGGCACTCCAGCCGGAACAATCGCTGCTTCGGGTTGACCCGGTATTGGCCTTTTCCGCCCGACGTGGGTTGCCGCCCGGGCGAGAAAATCTGCGCATCCTTCCATTCGGCATCGCGCAGGTTGATGGATAATGGCACGCCGTTCATGCGGATGGCCAGGTCGTCCTTTTCCGTCGCGCGGAACAAGACGCAACGCAGCGTGACGTTTGCGTTCGCAACGTCAGGCGCATCGCTGATGTGCATCACGAATTCGGCGGGCTGGCCCTCGTTGGCCAGCGACGCGGGCAGCGGCGCGGTGTCATTACGGTTGAAGAAGCCGTCGGCCCACGGATAACCGCCGCGGCGTTCGACGACGAACATCTTGTCCTTGCCCGCCATCGTGCGCGGGTCGCCGATTTCCTTGAACGCAATCTGATGCGTGAGCGGCGCGATTTCGCCGCCGATTGTCCGGGCCACTTCCGGCGTGCCGACGGCCCAGTTGAAAGCCACCACGCTGTCCGCGCCGCGCTGAAAGTGGTTGGCAAACACGCCGCGCAAGAACTCACTCGAGGCATAACGATAACCGTCGGTGGCGTGATGATCGTCGAAACACGGTTGAAGCTGGACCGCGCTGCCGACCGCGGCGCGCAAGCCCTCGACATCCACGTCCATCGAGCGCGAGCCGAGCGTCAGCACGTCCACGAGATGCTGCTCCGCCCATGTCTTCACATCAAAGCCGTCCGCGCGGCAGCCGTCGGGTGTCTGCGGCACTCTCGCCGCCAGCAGGAACGGACGCCCCCGCTGTTGCGCAACCTCCAGCAACATCCGGCGCACCTGGCGCATGAACTGCGTGACGTGGCCGCGGAGTTCCCACTGCCGGCCAACGGGCAGGCAGGGGATGTGACGGGCGAAATCAATCTGAATTCCATCCAGATTGTAGCGCGTCGCCAGTTCACGCAGCAGGGCCACCTTGTGTTCGCGCAGGCCCTCCGACGCCAGGTTCCACATGCCATGCGGCCACCACGAGACCGGCAGAACCCAGTCGGGGTGTTCCACCTTGAGCGGATCGGGTTGTTTCGAGTGGCCGCCTCCGGGCAGAATATCCACTTCGCTGATGCGGTGGTTCCAAAAAACCTCCAGCTTGCGCCGGCGCGTTTCGTTCACCAGTTCCGCGACCCAATCCAAACCTTCACGAAGCCATTGCTGCACTAACGGAGCACCCTCCGCGGGCGCCACTTTGCTCGGATAGGCAGCACCCGTTGCACGACCCCCGATGTCCCACCAGATCGCGTCAATCTGGCTGCCCGGCTCATCCACATACGAGAACACCGCGTCGCGGAAGGGCGGGAAGGCGGCGCCACCGTCCGGGTGCATTTTCCCGTAGTTGAGCATCACCCAGTGGACATCGTGTTGGATCACGATGCGGCGCTTTCGTTGCCGCATGGCCTCGCGATGGCGGGCGGGCAAATCCACGGGCGTCTCAGCCGCGAGGGCGTTGCGCGCTGTAACCGCAGCCATGGCCACCGCGGACGATCTTAGAAACTCCCGACGATTCAGAAAGGTGGATTTCATTTCGTTGCTTCCTCTTCGCAAGGGTCGCAAGAGTAGGCGAACACGCACTTCCAACCAAGAGCCGATTTACACGAACGCGCGAGGTTCGAAACACGATGGAAGCGGCAGCCGTGATTGCGGCCGGGACCGGCCAATCACTTCGTTCTTTTCTTGCCGCTCTTTTTGCCGGGACGGACAGGCTCCGGGTCGATGTAGGGCGAACGCTCGAAGGTCTGGCCGTCGCCGGTGACGCGCGGGTCGTTGGCTTCCGTGAGAATCTTCATGAGTCGCGCGGACATCTCGCGCTTCGCGCTGGCATAGGCGGGATCGTCGGCGACGTTGACGGTTTGGTCGGGGTCCTTGCGAAGGTCGAAGAGCTGCTCGGCGGGTCGCTTCGCGAAGGCGTAGTCGTAATGCCATTGCCACTGCGGCAACGCGTATTGCCCGACCAGCCACGCTTTCGTTGGGCTGGCGTCCATGTCGGCGAAGGCGACGAAGGTGTTGTGCTCCAGTTCGTCGGCGGACGGCAAATCCGCCCGGCTGGTGAACTTCGGGCTGCCCATCGGCCAGCGGTCAGGCGCGAAGTTGCGGACGTAGAGGAAGTCCGCCGTGCGCAGCGCGCGGTGCGGATATGGCAGATTGCCGTCGCGCGCGGCGGCCACATGGCGCTCCCGGCCCGTAACGACCCACGTGCGCGACGGGTCCACGAGGCCGGATTTTTTCGAGCGCAGAACGTTCATCAGACTGCGGCCGGTCATCACGTCGGGCGGCTTCAAGCCACCGGCTTCGAGGAACGTCGGCGCGAGGTCCATCAGGTTCACGAAGTCGTCCACCACGCGGCCGCCGGGCACGCCGGGCACGCGCGCGATGAGCGCCACGCCGACGCCGAAATCGAAGAGGTTGCACTTGCCGCCGGGCACACCGGGCATGCCGTGGTCACCACTGATGACAACGAGTGTGTTGTCGAGTTCGCCGATCTCCTCCAGTTTCTTGATCAACACGCCGACGCCAGCGTCCCACGCCTGAATCTCGCCCATGTAGTCGGTGTAATCCGCGCGCACCTCCGGCACATCCGGCATGAATTTCGGCAGTTTGCCTTTGACGGAGTCCGGCTCGATGCCCCACAGCGCCTTGCCGGAATCCTTCTCGTAAACGCGGTGTGTAAGCGTCGGGCCAAACCAGTAGCAGAACGGCTGGCCGGTTTTTCGGTCGGCGAGAAACGCTTCGAAGTTGCCGCGCACTTGGGACAGGATCTTCTCTCTCGCCGCCTCGAACGTCATGCCGCCGCGCACCAGTTGCGTCGCGTTCTCGGAAAAGTTGCAGAAATCGCGGCCGGCCTTTTCGTATGCGTATTGCTGACCGCCGTAAGGCGCGTCGGCGGGCTTGCCAGGACTCCAGACCTTGTGGCTCTTGCCGATGTGATAGCCCGCGTCGCGCAGCAGCAGCGGGTAGCTCGGAATGCTCTCGTCCCACTGGGCCCCTTGCAGGATCGCGCCGCGCCGCGTGCGGAAGAAATACTGTCCCGACAACAGCGAACTGCGGCACGGCGTGCAGCTCGGCGCGGTGACGAACGCGTTTTTGAACAGCGCGCCCTCGCGCGCCATGCGGTCAATGACCGGCGTCTTGAGAACCTGGTTGATGGACGGCCGGCTCTCGACCGTTGTGTAACAGCGTGCGTAACGCCCCCAGTCGTCGGCGAAGCAGAAAAGGATGTTCAACCGCTTGGGAGCCGGCGCATCGGCTGCCACACCAGAACTCGTCGCCGCTGAAATGGCCAGCACGCAAAGCAGTATCTTCGTTTTCATTCGTTGGTTCCTCGCAACTATTTCCGGCCGCCACGGGGCAGCCTTCTTCAAAACACCGCAACTGCCGGCTTGTTGCGATTCGCCATGCCGAATTCGTCAGAACTCCAGCTTCTTGAATCCCGGACTGGGCGTGGGATAGCTGCCACCGGCCTCGGCTTGCAGCGGAGCGGGGGAATTCATGGTGAGCTGCGCCACCTGCGGCGCGAACTCGTGCTCGTGGTTGAGCATCTGGTCGAAGGTGACAATCTGGCCGGTGTGGACAGCCATGCGGCCCATGAGGACCACCAGGCTCGCTTCGGTGCCGCGCTTGACCTCGTTGTAGGGTTTGTTCTGGCGGATGGCCTCGACAAGGTGGTCCCACTCCAGTTGGTAGGGGCTCGGCTCCGGTTGCGGGAACGCCCACACGAGATCGCCATCAGCCATCGTCTGGCTCTTGTAGATGCGGCATTTGGCCGGCGTGTGCATGTAGGTGGAGATGACAGCCGCTCCTTTCGTGCCGTGGGCATAGCTGGCAAACTCATTGTGGCAGCGGGCCGCGTAGCGCGAATTGAGATAGAGCTTCGTGCCGTCGGCAAAGGTGTATTCGATGGAGTAGTTGTCGAAGTTCTGGTCAATGGCGTCGCCGCGATAGCACCGGCCGCCCAAGCCGTGGGCTTTCACCGGCCACGCATCCTTCATCCAGCAACATTCGTCAACATTATGCGCGACGTAGTCGTGGAACACGCCACCGCTGGCCCACATGAAGCCGAGGTACTTCTGGATTTGGTAAAGCAACTCACTGATGCCGGCCGGCCGCGGACCGACGGCGCCGGCCGGGCTGACGAGCCGGTAGCTCCGCAGTGTCATGATGTCGCCGATCTGGCCGGACTTGATGCGGTCGTAGAGTTCCCAACGGGCCTTGCAGTGGCGGCACATCAAACCCACGCCAACCTTGAGGTTCTTCTTCACCGACTCCTCGCCGAGCTGGAGCATCTTGCGCGTGGTGGGGCCGTCTACAGTGATCGGCTTCTCCATGAAGACGTTGATCCCCTTGGCGACGGCATATTGGAAATGCACCCAGCGAAACGCGACGGGCGTGGTCAGGATCGCGATGTCGCCCGGCTTCAGGCAGTCCATCGCTTTCTGATAAGCATCGAAGCCGAGGAACCGTCGCTCGGGCGGCACGTCAATCTGTCCGGTATGAAAACCACCCATATGCCTGTCGGCGCTCGCTGTGCTCGTTGGGGCGGCCGCGCTGCTGCTGGCGGTTTTCTTCAGGGCATCGTGGCTGCGCTGGAGGCGCTCCTCGAAGAGGTCGGCCATCGCAACCAGCTTGATGGGGCCGCTCTGGGTTGAGAGCGCGTTGCCGGCCGCGCCGGTGCCGCGTCCGCCGCAGCCGATCAGGGCCACCTGGATCGTGTCGCCGCCAGCCGCGTGGACATGCGGCAATACCGTGCCTGCCAGCGCGGAAACCGCGGCGATCCGGCCGGTGTTTGTGAGGAATTGACGTCGGGAAAGAGAAGGGGGAATCATCTCGTTCATGCTGGCATTATGGTTGCCGATCTGACGAACTCAAGCCTCCAGTTCGCCGAAACGCGGGCTAGAAAACAGTTGACCTCCTCGCCGGACTTTTACACTATGAAAAGTGGTGTTGTTTCGAGCGATGGCGCGGTTTGATGGCTGTCGCGTTGGAGAAGAATAGTCATGTTGAACCATAATACTCGGTTGGCAGTTTTTGTGGCGGCGATCCAGTGCTTTGGATTTGCGGCGCTGGCGCAGCAGCCTGCCCTTATTTCCAACGATTTGAAACCGCCTTCGCCTGACAAGGTGGCGGCCATCCAGAATCTCCGGCAGAATGCGCCGATCTACGTGGCCGAGAAACGCGGGCCGTGGGAGGCTGAAGTGGGTGGTCCGCTGCGGGCCGGCGCGATGGAACTCGGCTTCCAACTCGGTTACGCCTCCTCCCTCCGCATGGGCGGCACACAGAACAACTACAATTTTGCTTTCGCCAATCCCCGTTTCGGCTACGTCTTCACTGACCTGATCGGCGAGGATGTCCTCGGTGGTTTCCTCAAAGGCAACGGCGAGGTGGTGTTCGAAGGCCTCTTCGGCATGGGCTTGAAAGGGGTGCACGGCGGCACCGAGGGCCTGACGATCAACTACAAGCATAACTTCATCACGGGCACCCGCTTCGTGCCGTTCGTGGAGTTGGGCATGGGCCTGAGCTTCAACCAATGGCACATCTACGAGTGCCAGACTGACTTCGAGTTCATCCTTCAGGCGGGCGCCGGCGTGCAGTATTTCTTCACCGACGACTGGGCGCTGATCGTCGAGGGCCGCTGGCACCACATGTCCAACGCCGGCATTACCTATCCCAACCCCGGCCTGAACGACATCATGGGCACGGCCGGTATTACGCACTTCTTCTGAGCCGGTGACCGGCTTTACGAAACGGGAGGTTGCGGTTGCAGCCTCCCGTTTCTTTTTGCCGCCATCAGCTTCAGCCAGTCTTGTCGTCCACCGCTGGCAACTGGAATTTCTTGCGGGAGTAAACCGTCGCGCTCGGCTTGATGCGCTCCGTGGGCCGAATGCCCCAGAGCCGGCGTGGTTTCGGTGGCGCTGGCTTCTTACTACTCACGGCGCAGCACACGCCGGCCTTCAATGCGCAACCGGCCCTCGGCAATCAGTCGCACGGCTTCGGGGTAGATGCGGTGTTCCTCGACCTGGATGCGGGCATGCAACGTCTGCGCGGTGTCGCTGTCGAGAACAGGCACGGCGGCCTGGACAATGATCGGGCCACTGTCCACACCAGCGTCCACGAAGTGAACCGTGCAGCCCGCCACCTTTGCGCCGTGGTCGAGTGCCTGTTTCCACGAATGCAAACCAGGAAACGCCGGCAAGAGAGCGGGGTGGATGTTGATGACGCGGCCGGGAAACGCCTTCAAAAACTCGTCCTTCAGCACGCGCATGAAACCAGCCAGACAGACCAGCTCCACGTTGTGCTGGCGCAGGGCGGCAACGTAACGCTGCTCCACCTCCGGCTCCAGCTTGGTGCGAAATTTCCCCGGCGGTATGTAGGCCGCCTCGATACCAGCCTGTCGGGCGCGGTCGAGAATCTTCGCGTTCTCGACGTCGCTGACGATGACGACGATCTCGGCGGGGAAGTCCGGCTTCGCGCACGCGTCGAGCAATGCCTGGCAGTTGGTGCCGCTGCCGGAACCGAGCACGCCGAGGCGGAATTTGCGTTGAGGGGAGATGGGCTGGCTCATTTGAAATTTCAGATGGGAAACTTCAAATGCGTCACGCCAGACACAAGGCCAGTTCGCGCAGCAGCTCGCGCGAGCCGCAGGTCTGCACGCGTTCGATGGCCCGCTTCTCGCGGCGGTCCACTTCCTGAAAACTGATCCCGATGAGTCGCGCGGTTTCTTCGAGCGAATACGCCACGCCGGCGGTGTTGAAGCCGTAACGGAGCACGATCACCTGCCGTTGTTTGTCTGTCAGACACTCAAAAAGCCGCTCCAGCAACGGGCGGATTTCGCGCCGCGTCATCGTTTCCGCCGGATGCTCAGACCATTCGTCGTGCGCTTCGCCGCGATCCGCCCATGCCGTTTCCAGCGGCACACGCTGCGGCATCACGTCCAACTGGCGCAGGCGCGGCAGCGCGTTCACGGGCACATGCACCGGCGCGCGCTGGGATTGCAGGAAACGGAGCATCGCGCCGCGAATCCATTCCTGCGCGCAGGTCGAGAGCCGGCAGCCGGTGGTGTTGGCGGTCTTGTCGATCGCATGGAGCAACGCCATGCAGCCTTCCTGAAATGCGTCGTGAAACCGATCCGACCCCGACTCCATGCGGCCCGCGAGGTCATAGACCAGCCGCACGTGCGAGAAGAACAAATCGGTCTGCGCCGCCTTGTAGCGCCGATAGTCGCGCTTGATGTGCAGCTTGAGCCTGTCGCAGAGCGCCACCAATTCGTTCGGCAGCAACCATCGCCGGCGGGCGGCGGGGATGTCGTTTTCGGCGCCCAACTGGAAGAGGATGTGCCGGGCCTGCCGGGCGGTGATGTTGCCGGTAAAACTCTCCAGCACGCCAAGCAACACGTCTTTTTGCGATTCCACCAGCAACGACTGGATGGCTTGTTCCGTGCTCACGCCTTGGCGGCCACCACGCAGGTCACGCAACTGCATCTCGATCTGGATACTCTGGCGGAACTGCGGCCAGCTCAGCAGCTCGGCAAGGAATCGCCGGTAATGGGCTACAGTCTGGCGCAAACTTCGCTCCCGGTCGGCATCGAGCGTCGCCACCGACGCGCCGCTCTCGCGAACATAGCGAATCAGTCGCTCATACCCATCCACCCGATCTCTCGCGCCGGCTTCCGGCCGCGCGCCAGTCTCGGGAAGAGCCTGGTTGGCGGTTACTACAGTCATACGAAACTGCTAAACATTACCCCCGACTGGCACTTGTGGCAATGGCTTAGTGTGTCGGACCGCTTTACAGCACGGCGATCTTGGGTAAGAATCCCGGATCGTGCAAAGGCGGAGTCTATCCGGGAGATGTTGGGGCCGATGGTTGTGGCTGGCCGCAGGGTTGGCCGCGGCGGCGGCGCTGTCTGCCCACGCGAGGGCTTCGGATGCAGACGCCATGCCGTCTCTCAGATTCTCAGACTTCATCACTTCGGCCCAGAAGGCGGACTCCGTGCCGCGCCTGAAACCACTCGATGATCTGGATCTGCACTACACCAAGAACACCTCCGCGGTCAGTGCGGAGGCGATTGCGCGCGGCCAGCGCTCCGGCGAGGACATCTTCAAAGCCGCCTATGAACGTCCCGTGGCGCGCGATCTGGCTCTGCAGATGGACGGCTCGTTGCGGTTTCCGCAGGAGAGTCCGCTCTCCGAGACCGGCGTGGCCCAGGGCAGCCTCGCGCTGAACAGCCTCACGACGCGGGCGGTTTACGCCGGCACGGACAACTGGTCGGTGAAGCCTTTCTACTCACACTCGATGTGGAATTACCAGGAACGCGGGATGGCGATGACAAACGACCATGCCGTCAGCAGCCTCGGTCTCGACGCCGACTGGCAAGCGACGCGCCGCACCAAGCTCACCAGCGGGTTGCAGACCAAGCAGGTGGACTACACCCTGTCTGCGTCCAGCTACCGAGCCGAAATCGGGTCGTTCGGCATCGAGCAACAACTGACCGGCAAGCTCAAGGCCGGCGCCAGTGTCGGCACCGAGATGCGGGAAGAGTTGTCCGGCAAGCACGTGGTAAACCCCAGCAACGACCTGAACCTGAGCTACACGCTGCCGTACGACGCAACGTTGACCGTCGGCCGCCGCCAGTCAGTTCAGGAGAATTATCTGCCGGATTTCTACGAGGACCTCACCGAGGCCTACTATTCGCGCCTGAACCAGCGTGTTTCGCCAAACCTCCATTTGAGCACCTCCGCCGCGCTGGAGTTCGCCGGCCGAAACAGCGCATTGTCCAGCGTTCAGTCAACATACAATGAGTGCTGGCAGTTCCAGGTCGCACCCACCTACCAACTGCGCGAGGATCTGAGCGCACAACTGGGTTACAGCCTGAAGGTTTACACAGTGCCGGCGCTGCAGAACCAAACGACGGACAACTGTGTTTTCTTGAGTTTGAAATTCACCTACTGAGCCACCGACGAGGCACCATGACTGACAAAAATATTCCTGATCTCCAAGCCGTGCTGGTCTGCGAGGACGTCCGGCAGGAAATGAATCCCGCCAGCCAGACGCTCGTCGGCGTCGTCAACTGCCTCCAGTCGCCGCAGTTTCCCGTCACGGCCTTCAAGCTGTTCGTCTGGGTGCGCTGGTGCGCCGGGCGCGGCCGGTTCACGCAGCGGGTCCGGCTGCTGACCACCGATGAAGTCACGGTGTTGCGCGAGTCCGACTGCACATTCCAGCTCGCCGACGAAAACGTCAGCGCCACCAACGTCACACTCTTCGGCGGCGTGCAGTTTGAGCGGCCCGGCGTTTACTGGGTCGAAGTCCACCTCGACGACGAACTGAAGATTCACTTCCCGTTTCCAGTACTGCAGATCCAGCAACCGCCAGCGGCGAAGAACAATTGAGGGGGATCGGTGGAGTGCGCAGAGTGACCGTGGGCTTCCCCCGTGTTCACCGCATATCCCGCAGCGTGGCGCCCTACGCTGGAGGAGGAGGAGGAGGGAAACGCCGTGACCTGGTTTTGGACGGCGAAATCACCGGCGGACGTTTTGACGCGGGAGCGTGAATGCGTTGTTCTTCCACCAACCGGATTTTCGGCGGCTCTTCCGGAACCGGCACTTCGACGATCTTGGCGTCCTTCACCGACCAACCCGGCACCGGTTCCGGTTCGCCAATACTGGCTTCAAACGGCTTCTTCGCGTCGGCATCATGCTCTGGTGACGCAAACGCGGCCTGCATCGTCGGGTCCTGCGCGTTGACCGCCTCGGCAAACCGGGCGGCGGCCGCGTCCAACTCCTGGTAGCCGTTGACCAGCCACTCCAGCCGGCCCGACTGGATGTTCACCAGCAATCCATGCACCGGCACCTTCGGCCCAATGATCGGGCTGTGGCGGACAAAATCCACCGCCTTCATCACGTTCTGGCTCTCACTGGCGAAGACGCCGAAGAACTCGACGAGATTGTCCGGCAGATGCGACCGGTTCACGCCGAGGGCGTTGAAACGTTCGGTGAGTTGCAGCACAGTGGTCTGCCCGACGCGGCAATCGCTGTGACCTATAATGACGATTTCCCGTCCGCCTTTCACAACGCAAGCCAGCGCCAGCGAGCGCATCGTGCTGCTCATGGAACTGGTGATGATGTTACCCGCGTTGCGCAGCCAGATGAATTGCTCTTCCGGCAAGCCAAGCACCGCCGGCATCAGCGGGTTCATCCGCGGATCGATGCACGTCAGCGCCACCACCGGCAGGGAATCCGCAAAATCCGCCACGCGCACACCGGCGTTTTTGTCGCCAGCCACGGCGCGATGGTTCGCATCCAGGATGGCTTCAAAGAGGCGCATGATGTCGGCACGTCCTCAGCGACGGCTCAACTTGCTTTCTTCTCGTCCTCGCCCTTCTCCATGGCCTTCCTCAGCGCCGGCACTTGCTCGAGCAGCTTCTCCAACTTGACGCCGGTGAGACTTTCGATGATGGGCGGCAACTGGCTGATGATGGTGGTGACGTCGCCAGTGAGCTTGCTCGCGCCGCCGCCGGGGCCGTTGCCGGCATTGATGATGACCATCTTCTCGGTCTTGGCCAGCGGCTCGCTGATCTTGCCTGCCACCGTCGGGAGAATTTCCACGATCATCTGGATGACAGCGGCTTCGTTGTATTGCTTGAACGACTCCGCCTTGAAGCGCATCGCCTCGGCGGTCGCCTTGCCTTGCGCCTCGATGACGTCGGCTTGGGCCAAACCGCGCGCCTTGTTCGCGTCGGCCTCGGCGATACCGGTGGCCTTGACGACGTCGGCGCTGGCGAAACCGGTCGCCTTCGTGGCGGATGCGGCGCCGGCAGCTTCGGTTTCGAGCTGGAATTTCCGCGCGTTGGCGAGCGTCTCGACTTTGTAGCGCTCAGCGTCGGCGGGCTTCTGCACCATCGCTTCGAGTTCCTTCTGCTTGCGCTGGATTTCCTGCTGTTGCAGCTCGATCTGCTTCTGCTTCTCGATGATGCTGACCTGCACTTCCTCGGCTTTCACCAACTGGCCGGTCTTGAACTTCTGCAAATCGTAGGCGAGGTCGGCTTCGGCTTTCTTCTGGTTCACCGCGGCCTGATACATGGCGACGTTGGATTGGTAGTCGCGTTGCGCCTCGGCGATCTTTGTGTCAGCGGCGAACTTCGCCTCCTGACCGGCCTGCTGGGCCTGCGCGGATCGAATCATCGAGTCGCGATCGGCCTCGGCTTGGGCGATGATGGCGTCGCGTTTGACCTGGGCGATGCGCGGTTTGCCGAGCGCGTCGAGGTAGCCTTGCGTGTCGCGGATGTCGCGGATGGTGAAGCTGACGATGCCGAGGCCCATGTTGGCCATGTCACCGGCGGCGACCTCCTGCACTTTCGAGGCGAAGGCGTCGCGGTTCTGGTAGATCTCCTCCACGGTCATCGTGCCGAGGATGGCGCGGAGATGGCCCTCCAGCGTCTGCATGGCGATGTTCTTGATTTCCTCCCGGCCCTTGCTGAGGAACTGCTCCGCCGCGGTGGCAATGGAAACGTCGTCGCCCTTGACCTTGATCTGCGCGACCCCGTCCACCTTCACCGGCACGCCCTTGCTCGTGTAAACCTCCGGCGTCTGCACGTCGATGGTGAGCAACTCCAGCGAGAGCACGTCGGCTTTCTCGATAACCGGGATGATGAACGTACCGCCGCCCTTGACGATGCGGAAACCGCGGGAGCTGATATTGCCGTCCGGGTCCGTCACGCGATACTTGCGGCCTGAGATGACCATCACCTCGTTTGGCCCGACCTTCGTGTAGCGACTGGCCCAAACGGTGCCAAAGACGAAGACAACGATGACAAGCCCGACGATGGCGACGGCGGCAAATCCCGCGCCTTCCGGCAACATGGCGACAAGTGTTGGATTCATATTCTCGGTTTTCCTTGAGTTGAGAGTTGTTTGGACGAGTGGACTGGCGGCGAAAAGGCGAATCAGGAAGCGGCGACGTAAAACTGCGTGCCGACGATGCGGAGGATCTTCACGGTCTGCCCGTTGGCGAACGCCGCGCCGCCTTCGCTGCGGGCTGGCGCGGTGTAACGGCTGCCGCCGTGAATGTAAGCGATCTCGCCGACACCGTTCGCGGCAATCGGCGTGATGACCGTGGCCGTCAAGCCGATCACCTGGGCAACCTTCGATTCGCTGGAGCTTTGCGTCCGGCGGAACACCGCACGGAACAGCCAGAACACCAGCGTTGCAATGGCCACCCCTCCCAACGCCGACACCGGCCCGCTGATCAAGACCGAGCGGGTCGCTTCGATCTTCGAGAGCACCATTCCAATGCCGCCGAACGCCGTGACAAACGAAGCGATCGTGGTGGGACTGATCGGAGAGAAACCCGGCATGTCGTGCGTGCCGAATCCCGCTTCAGCGTGGCCTTCAGCCCCGATGGCCTCGTGCCCGCCAACGTCTGCATCGTGCCCGCCAAACACGTCCGCCATAAAGGCGCTGACGATGGTGAAAAGCAAACCGACCCCAAAACAGATGAGATAGACCAGGAACACTTTATCCATATCAACCTCCAACCGTCATTTGCCGTAGTTAATGCCTCTCCCTCCCATCAAGCAAGCCCGAAAGCGTCGTCTTCCCTCCCGCGCTCGTCCCGCGCCGCCAGACGCCCTGCCGCGACATTGCTGTTGTGCCGCGTCCGCCGCGCGCTACACTGTCGTCGCAGCAACCAAGGGAATTATCATGGCTGTGTTGATGCCGCAACAAAGCCAGAAGATGGATGACTTCTTATGAGAACCCACAACCAAGTTATCGTTGGTGCCTTTCTGTGTTTTTCAGCATCGATCTTTGCGCAAACCAACTTCGAAATCGAAGGAAAGGGATTCACCATCCAGAAACTGAAAAGCGAGGTGCAAGCCTTCGGCAACAGAGACTATGTCTGGAAGAATGTTCCGATGAAGTTCCGTGGCTGGCAATTCACTCAAGTCAACGGTGGCGGTCGGGCAGAGATGGCAGTAAAAAGCATCATGGATGGATTGCTTTACGTTGCCACCCTCAGGAAGGACGCGGATTTGCCAGGCTGGGAAAAAGAACCGTCGTTGGGTTTTAATTACAGCAGCGGTGCATTGCAGCGCATGCATGTCTACAAAACGTACTATCGTGGAGGGACCGTGATGAAGATCCCACAATTCGAGTGGTCCGGCACGATTGTCCTGGCGCCGGCATTGACTCACGCCATTGATGGTTTTGGAAAGCCCGTAACTACACAGGGCAAATCGGCAGCAACTTCGCAGCCGCGTCTAACAACGGCGATCAAGGCGCGATATGAGCAAACAATCTCGTTCGCGAGGCAACAGTATCTCCGCGACCTCGATGCGGCCCAGCGTGCTGCGATGCAGGTGAACGATCTCGAAGAAGCCAACACCATTCATGCTGCGATACAGGAAGTTACCAACGGCGACATCACGTCCCGAAGTTTCAAGAGCAGGCTGGCCAGCACAGCCAGTGCGCGGTATGCCCAAACTGTTGCGGCTGCGAGACAGCAATACGCCGCAGATTTGGACGTCGCGTTCAAGTCAGCGATGACCGCCCGCAAGTTGGATGAGGCCAACGAGATTGCTGCGATGCGAAAAGAACTGGAAGGAAAGTGAATTACCCGGCCAGTTGTTGACAACTCCACTTTGCGCGCGTTGAGCCAGTCCAGCCGCAGGAGGGCGGTGCCGAGGTTGAGGACAGAGTGTTGTAGAAGGCGATGGCGGAGGTGATAAAAAGAATGTCTGATATTGAGACCTGACTCCCAAGATATCCACACTTTATATGGCATGTTTGTCAACGAAGGGAATCCAAGCCATGAAAACAACATCACTGATACTTTCTATCCACTTAAGCTGCATTCTATGTGTTGGCGTTCTTGCAGAACTACCTCAAGCTGCCGTGACCATAAAAATAGTAGATGAGGACGAACAATCTGTTCCCGGTGCCATGACGGGTGCCGCTTATAACGATTCGTCATCAAAAAGTATGGTGAATTTAGTTAAGGGCTTAACGGACAGTTCTGGCCTGTTCTTGGCAACCGCCAAAACTGAAGGTTTCGTCTCATACGGTGCTACAAAAGAGGGATATTACAAATCCGTGGGAGAACAGGGATTTTCCGACGTCAGGGGGAATCGCTGGCAGCCATGGAACCCGGTAATCGAACTTGTGTTGAAGAGGATTATTAATCCGGTGCCGATGTATGCGAGACGAGCGATAATCGAACTGCCACGTTTGGATACGGAGGCAGGCTTCGATCTTGAGGCGGCCGATTGGGTTAAGCCGTGGGGTAACGGGATCCAGCGCGATTTCGTGTTTCGGCTAACAAAACGATTCGCAAGTCGTAACGATTACGAAGCGAAGCTGCAGCTCAGCTTTTCTCATGAAGGGGATGGTGTTCAAAATGTATATGTCGCGAATAATTGTGGAAGCGAACTACGTTTGCCGCGAAACGCTCCTCCCGATGGCTATGAAGCCGTTTGGGATCGAACGGACGCCTGCCCTAACACAGTTCGGGTCCGTCCTGATCAGAACTACTTCTTTCGTGTGAGAACAGAGATGACAGACGGCAAGGTTCACAAGGCGCTATACGGCAAGATTCACGGCGAAATTCGTTTCGACGTGATCAATTCAAAGACAGCCATTATCATCTTCACGTACTATCTTAATCCTGACGGAACACGAAATCTGGAGTTTGATCAGAAGAGGAATCTGTTCCAGAACCTCAAGTCGCGCGAGACACCGCACTAACTCAACCGTATGTCGCGCAGGAATAGCGACCGCGCAACGCGACTCTTGCTTCGCCGGCCGCTCTACAACTGTTTCAGTTCCCGCTCGATCCCTTTCGCGTCCTTCGTCGGGCCGATCACGGCCAGGCGCAGGCGCGACGCGCGGACCAAATCGCGGGCGATGGCGTGGACTTCCGCCGCCGTGACTTGTTGGACCCGGTTCACTACTTCGTCCGGCTCGAAAATCTTGCCAAAGCCGAGCAGGTGTTCGCCGGCCCACATCATCTGGTTGCTCGTGCTCTCCAGCGCGAGCCGCATCTGGCCAATGGCGTAGTCCTTCGCGCGGCG
Organism: Verrucomicrobiia bacterium; assembly: GCA_041651735.1. Classification (GTDB taxonomy): domain Bacteria; phylum Verrucomicrobiota; class Verrucomicrobiia; order CAIQCK01; family CAIQCK01; genus CAIQCK01. The sequence continues at coordinate 30,942 of JBAZIR010000002.1, forward strand.
CACCTCGCCGGCCGACGGCGGCTTGGCGGCGGCGCGGGCCAGTTCACGCACGGTCAGCCGCAGCGCCTTCGCGAGCCGCTTGTTGTCGAGGCCGGCGGAGATGATCATCGCGCCGGCGTCGGCGAAGTAGTTGAGCGAACTCTGGATGGAATACGCCAGGCCGTGCTGTTCGCGCACGACCTGAAACAGGCGGCTGCTCATGTTTTCGCCGAAGATTACATTAAGCAGCTTCAGCGCGTAGCGCCGGTCGTCGGCGCGTGAGAAGCTGTGCAGGCCGAGCGCCAGATGGCTCTGTTCGGTCTCCTTGGTCACCAGCCGCACGACGGGGCCGCGTCCGCCCATGCGCGCCGGTGTGAACCGGCTCCTGCGGCCTTCGCGTATCCGCTTCACCAACGGACGCACCGCGTCCAGCAGGCGCGCGTGTTCCAGCGGGCCGGCGGCGGCGATGATCGTGTTGCTGCCGACGTAGTGCCGTGCCTTGTAGTCGAGCAGGTCGCGGCGCGAGATGGCATCCATGGTCTTGAGAGTGCCGGTCAGCGACTTGCCCAAAGGCTGGCGTGGCCAGAGCGTCTCGTTGAGGATCTCATGCACATGCTGGTCGGGCCGGTCCAGATACATCTGGATCTCTTCCTTGATGACGCTGCGTTCCTTCTCGAGCTCGGCTGCGTTGAACCGCGGCTCCAGATAGATGTCCATCAACACGTCGAGCAACAGGCCGAGTTTGTCGGCGCTGGCTTTGGCGAAATAGCAGGTGTGCTCCTCGCTGGTAAAGGCGTTCAGGTAGCCGCCGATGCCTTCGACCTCCTGGCTGATCTGTTTCGCGGTGCGGCGACGCGTGCCTTTGAAGAGCATGTGCTCGATGAAATGGCTGGCGCCGCAGATTCGCGCCGGTTCGTGCCGGCCGCCGATGGCGACCCAGACGCCGAGCGCCACGCTTTGCATGGAAGGCATTTCGGCGGTGGCCACGCACAGGGAGTTGTCGAGATGCGTGACGTGGTAACGCGCCATCATGTCATTTTCTTTCGCTCTTCCGCGTCGCGTTGGGCGCGCCAATGCCGGATGTGCTCGACCGCTTCCTTGGGTTCGTCCACACAGACGAAGAGGTCCAGATCGCGCGCCTCGATGTAGTTCGATTTCACCATCGTCTGCCGCATCCAATCCACCAAGCCGCGCCAGTAGTCACGCCCGATCATGACGATGGGAAATTGCTCGATTCGATGCGTCTGGATCAGCGTGATGGCCTCGAAGTATTCATCCTGCGTGCCAAAACCGCCGGGGAACAGCACGAACGCGCTTGCGTATTTAACGAAACAGACCTTGCGCGTGAAGAAATAGTGGAATTCCAGCGGGTGATTGATGTAGGGGTTGGCCTTCTGCTCCGACGGCAGGCGGATGTTCAGCCCGACGGAGACCCCGCCGGCTTCGCTCGCGCCCTTGTTGGCCGCCTCCATAATGCCCGGCCCGCCGCCGGTAATGACCGCGAAACCGCTCTCCGCCAGCAGCCGTCCCGTCTGCACGGCCTTGCGATACATCGTTTCGTTTTTCCTGGTTCGCGCCGAGCCAAACACTGTCACCGCCGGCCCGATTTTGTTCATGGACTCGAACGAATCCACAAACTCCGCCATGATCCGGAAAATCCGCCACGGATCCTCCCTCGTAAAATCTGGTATTGAGGCGCCAAGCATAAGTCAGCGAGCGCAATGTATCGGCCCTGCTGCGGCGTGTCAACGCAACGGGCCCATGTTTTTGTCCCTCATTCGCGGAAGTTGCCGACGGCGGGGATTGCCGGTATTATCCAGACGGTCTTTTTGTCATGCAACCGGAAAAGCGTCAGGTTCAGCGGCCAGTGAAACCGACGGGGGTCAAGCCTCCGCCGGGAAAAGTGCCGCGTCTGGTTGCGCCCAAGTCCGGCAAGCCGCGCGTGGCCGTCAAACGGCGCCAGCCGCGTGTGGCGCGAAAGCCGTTGCCGCCGAATTTTAAACCGCGCTTCCCCGACGAGGTGGATTTTCTCACCGCGCACAAGCCCGCCCCCAAGTGGCGCACGCGATACTACGCCGCAGCCATCGTGCTCCATGTCGTGGCGCTGGTTTTCCTCGGCTACAAGATGATTTACGAGCCGATCATCAAGCAGCTCCCGCCTGATGATCTGCCGGTGATGAAGTTCGCCGGCGACGGGCTGAAACCCGTCGGGCCGGAAAACGTCCCCGGGCCGCCCGCGCCGCCCGATCACAGCCTCGATAAACTCGTGGATGCCGCCCCGAAGGTCGGTCCGACGCCCACCGTGCCTCGTGGCCTTGCGGTGCCGACGCGCGCGCCGCGCACCATCGCGAACTTGCCGATCATCGCGCTGTTCAATCCAAAGATCCCCGGCAACATCACCGCGGCAAGCCCCGTGCAAGGCGGAGGCGGCGCCAGCAACGACCCGTTTGTCGGCCGGCGCACCGGCAGCGCCCGCGGCGGAGCTGTGAAACGTTACGGCGGCTCCGACGCCAGTGAGGCGGCGGTCTTGAAGGCGCTGAAATGGCTGAAAAAGAACCAGAACACCGGCCAGGCGGAAATGGGATCGTGGGGCAACCAATACAAGGTTGCCATGACCGGCCTGGCGCTGCTGGCATTCCTCGGCCACGGTGACACGCACGAAAGCCCTGAGTTCGAGCAAACCATCAAGGAAGCCCTCAACTTCCTGGCCACGCAGTCCGACCAAAGCCAGGCGCCCACCAGCGGCTACATCGGCACAGCCCGTTTCGAATACCAGCATCCGATCGCAACCTATGCGATGTGCGAAGACTACGCGCTCACACATTACGCAGCGCTCAAGCCGGTGTGCATCAATGCTGTCACGCTCATCATTAACGCGCAGCGGCCCGATGGATCGTGGGATTACGATTACAACACCGGCCCCGGCGGTGTTTACAACCTCAAGAACCGTCCCAGCGGCGACAGTTCCATCAGCGCCTGGAACGTGCAGGCGCTCGCCGCCGCCAAGAACACCGGTCTGGAGATTCCCGGCCTTGACGAGGCGTTGCGCCGATCCCGCTCGTGGTTCCATGCCATTTACAGCCGCGAACAAGGCCGTTTCGGTTACGCCGTGCCGGACCGCTTGCACAGTGACGCTCTGGACGGCATCGGCGTGCTCAGCCTGCAACTGCTCGGCGACAGTGACGCCGCCGAAATCAAACAGACGTTGCCGCGCTTGCTCACGGTTGAAACCAAGTTCCGCTCCGGCAACGCCAACTCCACCTACGGCTGGTATTACATCACCCAGGCCTTGTTCCATGCTGGCGGCCATTGGTGGGCCGAGTGGAACACGCGGTTGCGCGATCAACTGGTGGAGAACCAGGATGCCGACGGTTCGTGGGGAAGCCCTGGATCGGCCGCCTGGCAGGACAACATGACGACCAACAAAGTGAAGGGCAAAGACACCAGGGTCTATCACACGACGTTGATGTGTCTGGCGCTGGAGGTCTATTACCGCTTCCTGCCGACCTTCAACGTCATGAAGACAGCCCGCCAGGAAATGCCGTCAGCCGCGGCGCGCTAGCGCCGCCTCCCTACTTGACGGAGCCTGACGGAAGGTCAACGAACTTCACGCCGGCCGGGGCCTCGAACATCGCCGGCGACACCCCTTCGTTCACCTGCACGTCGCTGTGTTCCACCGTTACTGACTGGCCCTGTGCTTCCAATATCATGCGCATCGGGAAGTTTTTTTCCGCCCACAACCACACTTTGCCCGTGGTGGTCAGGCCGCCAGATTTGTCGCTGAAGCTGTAGATGTCACACGCTTTGTCGCCAAGTTTCTCCTCGCCGGTCTTGGCTTTCTTCCACGTGTCCAGTTTACTGAATACCTCGGTGTATTGCGCCAGTTGATCCAACATCTGCTGCTTCAAGGGCATCTTCATGCCCGTCGTGGCGCCTTCCTCGAAAACCAGCGCCGTGCCACTCTTGATGACGATCACCTGGCGGCGGCCTTCCACCGTCGTCACAACGCGCATCTGGTCGGGTTTCAGGAACCACAACTCGGCTTCCACCTTCTGCAACTTGCCCGGCGCGGTCGCGCCGATGGTCACCGTCTGCTTCCAATGGGCCGACTTGTAAGGCAACAGTGAGGGCGCCTCCGCCTGCGCACTCCACCAACCCACCAGACAAAAACCGACAATCGCAATCAATCTCATGGCTCAATCCTTCTCGTTGGGTTTTCGACAGGGTTCTCCTGTAGCAACAGCGCGCCTCCAAAACAAGTTTTCTCTATCGGCACTTCATATGCAGGAATCGCATGTGGGTGATCATTGGAAACAGGGGGCGCCGCAAGATTACAGAAGTGTTAGGAAGGTGATTTTGCGCTTGCGCCTCCCCCCGAGGTTGATAGCATGCCCGCGAGGTTGGAACCGCTGTGGAGTGCTGCTGTCATGGCAGCGGTGGAGACGTTGTTTTTAAAATGCGGTGCAGAAGGGTTCTGGTCTTTTGAGACGTCAGCGGTTGTTTCGACTGGCTTGTTCTCAAACGAACTAGATTGGTATTTTCGTTCATTTCGCAACTCGAAGGGACATAAGAAACATGAAACGTGTCTGTGCCGCGCTCATTGCCTTCAACGTGGTCATATACACCCCGGTTGAAGCGGCAGATGCCAATGCTTCCACGTCCGTCACGACGACGACCGTAACGCAAACGCAGTCACAGCCCGTTCCACCACCAGCCGCGCCGGTGAAACGTAGCGCTGCCGACCTGGAGAAACTCTTGGCGCCGATTGCGCTCTACCCCGATCCTCTGTTGTCGGTGATATTGCCCGCCTCGGTGTATCCACTGGAAATTGTCGAAGCCGCCCGGTTCGTGAAGGATCCCAACAATGTCGCGAAAATCGACCAGCAATCCTGGGATGCGAATGTCAAATCGGTGGCGCATTTTCCATCTGTCATTCAGAAAATGGATGCAGACTTGTCGTGGACCATGGAACTCGGCCGCGCTTTTGTGGAACAACAGACTGATCTGATGAACGCGGTTCAATCGTTGCGTTTCAAGGCGCAAGCTGCCGGCTCACTGAAGGATACACCCCAGCAGAAGGTGGTCATCAGCAGCGCGGTGGTGGAAAGGACCGTGCAGCAACAGGTTATCTACGTGACCAATACGGTTGTGCAGATTCAACCTGTCAATCCGCAGGTGGTTTACGTGCCGGTATACAGTCCGACGGTTGTCTATACCTCGCCGCCGCCACACTCCACCCCGGACCCGATGGTTTCATTGCTCACCTTCGGCGCGGGTATCGCCGTGGGCGCGCTCATCGCGAACAATTGTGACTGGCACTGTGGGGGCGTGTACTGCTGGGGCGGAGGTTGGGGTCCACCTCCACCGCCTCCACCGCCGCCGCCCCATCCTCCCGGACCTCCCGGACCGCCCCATCCCCCGGGGCCTCCAGGACCGCCCCATCCCCCGGGACCTCCGGGACCGCACACAAATCCTCCGGGATCTGTGGCACAATCAACGTCGCCAAACCATCCTCCTTCGGCTACGTCGCCGGGAGGCGGTTCATCGGGCCAGCGATGGCAACCGGACCCGAACCATAAGCAGAGTTTTGCTCCAACCTCTTCTCCGACCAGCGCCAAGTCATTTGACGCGCGTGGTTGGGGATCAGGTTCCACCACGCCATCCTCCTACAGCCGCCCCTCCACGACTCAGTCGGGGTCGGGGTATGCGCGCCCGACGACTTCGGGCCAGTCATATGCCCGTCCGACAACCTCGGGCCAGTCCTACTCGGGCCAGTCGTATGCCCGTCCGACTTCCTCGACGTCAGGCTATTCGCACGGCAGCGCGTTTGGTGGAATGGACGGCGGAGCCTCCACACACGAATACAGCAACCGCGGTTCCTCCAGCCGTGGCGGGTTCGGCGGCGGCGGATTCGGCGGTGGCTCGCACGGCGGCGGTGGCGGCGGCGGCTTCAGAGGAGGGCGCCGGTGAGAAGCACTGAAACACTCAATCTTCAAGTTGATATGAAAACTTCTCAAACAACCTTTTCGATGACACCCCGAAGGCAAGCCGTGCTGTTTCCCGGTATTCGCTCGCTGGGCCGCGCGTTGGGTGGCTGTCTGCTCATGGCGTTGCTCGTGGCTGCCATGCCCGCGCTCCGGGCGGCCGACACGGCCAAGAGTTTCAACTCGCCCGAAGAAGCGGTGGCGGCGTTGACGGCTGCCGTGAACGCGAAAGACGCGGACGCCCTGCGCGTCATCTTCGGACCGGCTTCGGCGGACATCAAAAACAACGACCCTGTGCAAGCCGCCAACGAACTCACGGCGTTCGCAGCCGCGATCAAGCAAGCCAGCCGTATCGTGCGCAAGTCTGAAACCCGATGCGTTATGGAAGTCGGAAAAGAGTTCTGGCCCTTCCCGATTCCGGTGGTGAAGGTCAGCGGTCAATGGCAGTTCGACGTTGAAGCCGGCAAAGAGGAGTTGCTGAATCGCCGTATCGGCCGCAACGAATTGCTGGCGCTCGGGGTCATGCGTGCTTACGTGGAGGCCCAGCGCGAATATGCCGGCCGCGATCGCGACTGTGACGAGGTGCTGGAGTACGCCCAGCACCTCCGCAGCACTCCCGGCAAGAAGGATGGCCTCTATTGGTCTGCGGAAATTGATAAGGAGATAAGCCCGTTGGGTCCCCTCGTGGCCGAGGCTCAAGCCCACGGCTACGGAGTCAAATCGAACGGCGCGAGCAATGCGCCACGGTCGTTCAACGGCTATTTCTTCAAGATACTCACCCGTCAGGGTCAACACGCTCCGGGTGGCAGATACGACTATGTCATCAACAGCAACATGATCGGCGGCTTTGCCTTGGTGGCTTGGCCGGCGGAATACGGCCGGTCTGGCATCATGACCTTCATCGTCAATCAGCAGGGCTTCGTGTATCAAAAAGACCTGGGTCCAAAAACTGCGTCATCCGTCAAAAGCATGACGAGCTACGATCCCGACAAGACGTGGACGCTGAGCCGCGACTGACACTCCGAATCCCGGAGCAGGAGGGCGCGAAAATAGAAAGTGTAAGATGAAACTTCTGTCCGTTCATCTCTTGCAGCGGCAGATGTTCATCTGGCTTCCGACCGTTGCCGGCCTGCTGGTGGGTGTCTGCTCCGGCTGCAAACCAAAGATCCCGCCGCCGGGACCTACCGAAGTGTTGGTGGCGCCTGTGGCGGTCAAGGACGTGCCAATCTGCCGGGAGTGGGTGGGCACGACAGATGGCGTGACCAACGCCACCATCCGCGCGCAGGTCACAGGCTACCTGTTCAGCCAGAATTACGAGGAAGGCAGGCTGATCAAGAAGGACGACCTCTTGTTCAGGCTGGATCCCCGGACGTTTGAGGCGGCACTGGATCAGGCCAAGGGAAACCTCGCCCAAGCGGAGGCGCAACTGGGCAAGACAGAGCTGGACGTAAAGCGCTACACGCCGCTGGCGAAAGAACAGGCCATCAGCCAGCAAGAACTGGACGATGCCATTCAGGCCAATCTGGCAGCGAAGGCGCAGGTGCAAGCGGGTAAGGCGGCTGTTGAACAAGCGCAGCTCAGCCTGAACTTCACCCGGATCACGTCTCCCATCCCTGGCATCGTCGGCATCTCGAAGGTGGGCATCGGCGACTTGATATCGCCCAGCAGCGGCGAGCTGACAACGGTGTCCATCGTGGACCCAATCCGGGTGCATTTCTTCCTTAGCGAGCAGGAATACCTGCGCGCGGTCAAACAGCCCAAAGTCAGCGGCTGGGGCAAGGGTGGGCTTGGACCCGAACTTTCATTGCTTCTCGCCGATGGCAGCACGTATGCACACAAAGGCCGCATCAATGCGGTGGATCGGCAGGTGGACGACAAGACGGGCACGATTCACCTCACGGCGCACGTCCCGAACCCGGACCTGATGTTGCGCCCGGGATTGTTTGTGCGTGTGCAGGCATTGATTTTCACAGTGCGCAACGCTTTGGTGGTTCCGCAGCGCGCCGTGAACGAGTTGCAGGGCAAGTATCAGGTGGCCGTCGTGGGGGCCGATGGCAAGGTTTCCATCCGGCCTGTCAAGGTCAGCGAACGGTTTGGCTCGGATTGGATGGTCGAGGAGGGCCTCAAAGCCGGTGAACTGGTGGTGGTGGAAGGCGTGCAGAAGGCACGCGACGGAATGACCGTGGTTGCCAAGCCGTTTGTCGCGCCGAGCGCCAGCCTGCCTGCTCCGGTGCCTGAGCCGACGGTCCCGTCGACTCCCGCCTCCAAACCCCAACACAAGTAGGCCATCGTGCCCAAGTTTTTCATCAACCGGCCGATCGTGGCCATAGTGATTTCGATCATCATGGTCATCGTCGGCTTGGTGGCCATGCTCGGCCTGCCGGTCGCGCAGTTTCCGAGCATTGTTCCGCCGGAGATTCAGGTGCAGACGACGTTCCTCGGCGCGGACGCCTTGACGGTGGAAGAGTCAGTCGCCACGCCGCTGGAGCAACAGATCAACGGCGTGGACAACATGCTCTACATGTACTCCGTCAACGCCAACAACGGCCAGATGACGTTGCGCGTGGCGTTCGACGTGGCCACCGACCCCAATGTGGACCAGGTGCTCACGCAGATGCGGCAGCAGCAGGCGCAGACACAGTTGCCGCAGAGTGTGTTGCGCTACGGCATCACCAACCCCAAGTCGCTCAGCAGCCCGCTGATGCTCATCACGCTTTTCTCGCCCAAGCGCACTCACGACGCGACGTTCCTTGCCAACTACGCTTACATCAACATCAACGACCCGCTCTCGCGCCTGCCGGGCGTCGGCCAGGTGCAGATCTTCGGCGCGGGCCAGTATGCAATGCGCATCTGGCTGCTGCCCGACCAGCTTGCCAAACTCGGCGTGACCGTCAGCGACATCAACGACGCGCTCAACGCCCAGAACACCGTCAACCCCTCCGGCCAGATTGGCGCGGAACCGGCGCCGGCCGGCCAGGAATTCACCTATGCCGTCCGCTCACAGGGCCGGCTTGTGAACGAGGAGGAATTCGGCCAGGTGGTCATTCGCGCCAAGGCCGACGGCGCCATCGTGCGCCTGAAGGACGTTGCGCGGATCGAATTGGGCACGCAGGTCTATAATATCATCGGCCGGATGAACGGCGCGCCCGCGGCGATCCTGGCCGTCTATCAGTTGCCCGGCTCCAACGCCATCGAAGCGGCGCGCAACGTGCGGAAGCTGATGGACGAGATGAAGCAACGGTTCCCCGCCGACCTCGATTATCAGGTCTCGCTCGACACCACGCTCGCCGTGACCGAAGGCATCCGGGAAATCGCCGATACGCTTTGGCAGGCGGTCATCCTGGTCATCCTGGTGGTCTTCATCTTTCTCCAAGGCTGGCGCGCGACGCTCATCCCGTTGATCGCCGTCCCGGTCTCGCTGATCGGCACGTTTGCAGTCTTCCCACTCATCGGGTTCTCCATCAACACACTGTCACTCTTTGGTTTGGTGCTCGCCATCGGCCTGGTGGTGGATGACGCCATCGTCGTCGTCGAGGCCGTGGAACACCACATCGAAGGCGGCATGTCTCCACGTGACGCGACTCTCAAGGCGATGGAGGAAGTCTCCGGCCCCGTCGTCGCCATCGCATTGATTCTCTTCGCCGTGTTCGTGCCGACAGCGTTCATCCCGGGCATCACAGGGCGGCTCTATCAACAGTTCGCCGTCACCATCGCAGTCTCGATGCTCATCTCCGCCTTTAACGCCCTCTCGCTCAGTCCTGCGCTGGCGGCGATGCTGTTGCGGCCCCGCAAGGAACCGCGCGGGCTGGCCCGCTGGTTCTTCGGCGGGTTCAACCGCTGGTTCGCGCGCGCGACGGACGGCTACGTCGGCGTCTGCGGCATGTTAATCCGTAAGATCGGGTGCAGCGTGTTCGTGCTGATCGTGGTCGTCGCGGCGGCCGGTGTCCTTGGCGTGAAGCTGCCGAGCGGTTTCCTTCCGGAGGAAGACCAGGGTTACTTCTATCTCGACATCCAGTTGCCCGACGCCTCCTCGCTCCAACGGATGGACAAGGTTTGCAGGAAGGTTGAAGACATCCTCCGGCATACCCCCGGTGTTGAGGTGTACAACACGATCGTCGGCTACAGCATCCTCAATCAGGTCAACACCACCTACAACGGGTATTTTTCCGTCACGCTCAAGCCGTGGCACGAACGCAAGAAGCCGGAGGAGAAATACGCCGCCATCGTCGCCTACGTGAACCGCGAGCTGGCCCGGTTGCCCGACGCCCAGGCGTTCGCGTTCTCGCCGCCGGCGATTCCGGGCATCGGTGTGTCGGGCGGGTTGACGTTCATGCTGGAGGATCGCGCCGGTAAAGGACTGGATTTCCTGGCGGAGAACACGAAGCGATTCCTTGCCGCCGCGCGCCAGCGGCCGGAGTTTGCGGCGGTGACGACGTCGTTCTCGTCCGCGGTGCCGCAGGTGTTCGCGAGGGTGGATCGCGACAAGGTGATCCGGCAGGGCATCCCCCTCAGCGACGTTTACGAAACGCTCCAGTGCTTCATGGGCAGCACGTTCATCAACTACTTCAACCGCTTCGGCCGGCAGTGGCAGGTCTATGTGCTGGCCGGCGGCGAGTATCGCATGCGCGCCGAGGATCTCGGCCAGTTCTATGTGCGCAACTCGGCCGGCGATATGGTGCCGCTCGCGGCGCTGCTCACCAATGAGAACACCGCCGGGCCGGAGTTTACCGTCCGCTACAACGAGTATCGCTCTGCGCAGATCAACGTCATCCAGGCTCCAGGCTACAGTTCCGGTCAGGCGATGGCGGCGCTGGAGCAGGTGTTTCGCGACACGATGCCCGCGGACATGGGCTACGACTACCTCGGCATGTCGTTCCAGCAAAAGGCCGCCTCCGAGGGCGTGCCGGCGTCCGTCATTTTCGGCCTGTCGCTGCTGTTTGTGTTCCTGATTCTCGCGGCACAATATGAAAGCTGGTCGCTGCCGTTCAGTGTGTTGCTCGGCACACCGGTGGCGGTGTTTGGCGCGTTCGCCGCACTGATGTCGCGCCAGATGGAGAACAACATCTATGCGCAGATCGGTCTTGTCATGCTGATCGGTCTGGCCGCCAAGAACGCCATTTTGATCGTCGAGTTCGCCAAGTCGCGATTTGAAGCCGGCCGTCCCATCGCAGAAGCCGCGCTCGAAGGCGCGCGATTGCGGTTGAGACCGATTCTGATGACCGCCTTCGCCTTCATCATGGGCACCGTGCCGCTGGCCATCGCGTCGGGATCAGGCTCGATCTCGCGGCAGATTCTCGGGACCGTGGTCATCGGCGGCATGCTCGCTGCGACGTTGATCGCGGTGTTTCTAATTCCGGTCACTTTCTATGTGGTCGAAAAGCTCGCGCACCGCCACAACCCGGCGCCGGTCGCAACACCGGGCATGGAGCCGGGCGGTGGAACGCCGACGGGCAGCTGAGGATTGCAGAAGACGGAACTGTCATGTGCAGGTTCTTCATTAACCGGCCCATCGTGGCGATGGTGATAGCCATCGTGACGGTCATCTTGGGCGTTGTGGCCATCCTGGGCCTGCCCATCGCGCGGTTCCCCAACATCGTCCCGCCGGAAATCCTCGTGCAGAGCACCTACGTGGGCGCCGACGCGCTCACGGTCGAGGAATCCGTCGCCACGCCGATTGAGCAGCAGATGAGCGGCGTGGACAACATGAACTACATGTATTCGGTCAACGCCAACAACGGGCAGAGCAACCTGCGCGTGAACTTTGACGTGAAGACCAACCCGAATACCGACCAGATGCTTACGCAGATGCGGCTCGGTCAGGCGCAGTCGCAGCTCCCGACGGAGGTGAACAACTACGGCATCATCGTTCGGAAAGTCAGCAGCAGCCCGCTGATGGTCTTCGCGCTCTATTCGCCCAAAGGCACCTACGACGAAATTTTCATCGCCAACTACGCCTATATCAACATCAACGATCCACTTTCGCGCGTGCCGGGCATCGGTCAGGTCCAGATCTACGGCGCAGGCCAATATGCGATGCGGCTCTGGGTGAAGCCCGACCGCCTGGCGCAACTCGGCGTGACCGTCAGCGACATCACGAACGCGCTCAATGCTCAGAACACGACCAATCCCTCCGGCCAGATCAGCGCGGAGCCGTCGCCAGACGGCGCGGAGTACACCTACACGGTGCGCTCGCAAGGCCGGCTTGTGCATGAAGAGGAGTTTAAGCAGATCGTTATTCGCGCCAATCCCGACGGGTCGTTGCTACGCGTGAAAGACGTGGCCCGCGTCGAACTGGGCGCGCAGCTTTACAACATCAAGGGCCTCTTCAACGGCAAGCCGGGCGCGGTCATCTGCGTTTATCAACTTCCCGACTCCAACGCGATTGACACCGCAACCCGTGCCCGCAAGCTGATGGAGGAATGGAAGAAGCGGTTCCCGAAGGATATCGAATACACGGTCGCGCTCGACACGACCGAGTCCGTGACCGAGGGCATCAAGGAGATCATCGAGACGCTCTACGAAGCACTGATTCTCGTGATTATCGTCGTTTTCGTGTTTCTGCAAGGCTGGCGCGCGACGCTCATTCCCCTGCTGGCGGTGCCTGTGTCGCTGGTCGGGACATTCGCCGTGTTCCCGCTGCTTGGTTTCTCCATCAACACGCTCTCTCTCTTCGGCCTGGTGCTGGCCATCGGCCTCGTGGTGGACGATGCCATCGTGGTCGTCGAAGCCGTCGAGCATCACATCGCACAGGGTCTGTCGCCCAAGGAGGCCACGCTCAAGGCGATGGAACAAGTCTCCGGCCCCGTCGTCGCCATCGCACTCATCCTCGCGGCGGTGTTCATCCCGACGGCGTTCATCCCCGGCATCACCGGCCAGCTGTACCAGCAATTCGCCATCACTATCGCGATCTCGGTCCTGCTCTCCGCGTTCAACGCGCTCTCGCTTAGCCCGGCACTGTCGGCGCTGTTGCTGCGGCCGAAGCAGGAGTCGAAAGGACTGCTCCAGAGATTCTACGGTGGTTTCAATCGCCTCTTCGGACGGACCACCAACGGCTACGTCAGCCTCTGCAGCGTGTTGATCCGCAAATCCTCCATCAGTCTCCTGTTTCTGTTGATCGTAGGCGTGGCGAGCGGATGGATTGGCGGCAAGGTGCCGATGAGCTTCCTGCCGGACGAAGACCAGGGTTACGTCTACGGCGGCCTCCAACTGCCGAACGCCTCCTCGCTTCAGCGCACCACCGAGGCCTGCCTCAAGGCGGACCAGATCATTCGCAACACGCCCGGTGTCGAATGCTGCACGACCATCGTTGGCTTCAGCCTGATCAGCAACGTGGCCGCCACCTATAGCGGGTTTTTCTTCATCAAGCTCAAGCCGTGGGCGGATCGCAAGACCATCGCGGAACGATACCGCTTCATCATGCTCCACCTGAACCGCGGGCTGCAAAAAATTCCCGACGCCTTCGGGTTCGCGTTTCCACCGCCGGCCATCCCCGGCGTCGGCACCGCCGGTGGCGTCACGTTTCTGCTTGAAGACCGCGCGGGCCGCGACGTGGCGTTTCTGGCCGAGAACGTCGAGAAGTTCGTCGCCGCCGCGCGCCAGCGGCCGGAGTTGGGTGGCGTGCTGACGACGTTCCTGCCGAGTGTGCCGCAGCAGTTTGTGAAAGTGGATCGCGACAGGGTCCTCAGGCAGGGTGTCAACCTGAGCGACGTGTATCAGACGCTCCAGTGCTTCATGGGCGGCACGTTCGTCAACTACTTCAACCGGTTTGGCCGGCAGTGGCAGGTCTATGTGGAGGCCGAGGGCGATTACCGGACGCAGGGCGAGAAGGTCGGCCAGTTCTACGTTCGCAGCAACAACAAGCAGATGGTGCCCCTCTCCGCGCTGACAACGCTGGAATCGCAGTCCGGCCCGGAGTTCACGATGCGCTACAACCTCTACCGTTGCGCGCAACTCAACGTGACGGCCAAGCCCGGCTTTAGTTCCGCACAGGCCATGAAGGCGCTGGAGGAAGTGTTCGAGAAGACGATGCCGCGCGAGATGGGCTATGACTATCTGGCGATGTCCTTCCAGGAGAAGAAGGCGCAGCAAGGCATCTCGCCGGTCGCCATTTTCAGCCTGTCGTTGCTGTTCGTGTTCCTGATCCTCGCCGCGCAATATGAAAGCTGGTCGCTGCCGTTCAGCGTCCTGCTCAGCACGCCCGTCGCGGTGTTTGGCGCGTTCGGCGCGTTGATGATCCGGCAGATGGAGAACAACATCTACGCCCAGATCGGGCTGGTGATGCTCATCGGGCTGGCCGCCAAGAACGCCATCCTCATCGTCGAGTTCGCCAGAACGGAACACGAGGGCGGCAAGGACATTGCCGAAGCGGCGCTGGCCGGGGCGAAGTTGCGGTTGCGGCCCATCTTGATGACCTCGTTCGCGTTCATCCTCGGCTGCGTGCCGCTGGCCATTGCAAGCGGTTCCGGCGCTCTCGCGCGGCAGGTGATGGGCACGGTGGTCATCGGCGGCATGTTGGCCGCCACCGGCATCGCCATCTTCCTGATTCCCGTCATGTTCTATCTGGTGGAGAAATGGAGCCGAAAGAAAACCGTGACGGTTGAACCCACAGCCAGTCACCCATTGACGCAATGACTAAAGCAACTCCAAATTCCAATTTCCAAACAGACGGCGACGCAGGCAAGTTGTCTGCCGGATCCCCCATGCGCCGACGCGCGCAGCGAAGTCCCTGGTCATGGGTGATTGCTCATTCCCTGCTCGTGGGGATTGGATCACTGGTCATCTTCCAGAGCGGCTGTGCGATCGGGCCGGATTACAAGCGGCCGGCCGTGGCCTCACCCGCCAACTTCCGCAGCGCCACCACGCTTGCGACGACGAACTCGCTGGCCGACGTGGCGTGGTGGGATATCTACAAGGACGATACGCTGAAGGTTCTCATCCGAACCGCGCTGACAAACAACTATGACGTGCTCATCGCCGCGACGCGCATCGAGCAGGCCCGCCAGTCGGCCGCACAGGCACGCGCCCAGTTCTTCCCGACGGTCAACTATCAGGGCAATGTCAGCAAAGGAAAGAACGAGATGCTTGGCAACGCCAGCCCTCGAGACGGCCTGGACGCCAGCACCGCGCTGATGGGGATCAATGCAGCCTGGGAACTGGATCTTTGGGGGCGCATCCGCCGTCTCAACGAATCAGCCCGCGCGCAATACCTTGCCAGCGAGGAGGCTCGCAACGGCGTCATACTGAGCCTGGTCAGCTCGGTGGCCCAGTCTTATTTCCAACTTCTGGAACTTGACCTCGCGCTCGACATCGCCAAACGCACGACGACTTCCTTTGGCGAAACCTATCGGTTGTTCTACCGAAAACTCGTGGGAGGCGCTGCCTCACTGCTCGACACCTCCCGCGCGGAAGCCTCGATGGCCACGGCCGCTGCGACTATTCCCGATATCGAGCGTCAGATCGTCCTCAAGGAAAACCAAATCAGCATTCTCCTCGGCCGCGCGCCCGGCCCGATCCCACGCAGCGCGAAGCTGCTGGACCAGATCATGCCGCCCGCCGTGCCCGCAGGCCTGCCCAGCACGCTTCTTGAACGCCGGCCCGACATCCGCCAGGCCGAACAGAACTTGCGTTCTGCCAACGCGCAGATCGGCGTCACGATGGCGGAGTTCCTGCCCAAGATCGGCCTGACGACTCTCGCCGGAAAAATCAGCCCGGATCTCTCCTCGTTGGCCATGAGTGGCGGCTCGGCCGGCACGTGGTCGATCGCCGCCAATGCAACGGGACCCATCTTCCAAGGCGGCAAGTTGATTGCCCAATACCGCCAAGCCAAGGCTGCACGTGATGAAGCGCTGCTCGCCTACCAGCAAACCGCGCTCAACGCCTTGAGCGATGTTGCCAATGCTCTTATTGCGCGGGAAAAACTCGAAGGGGTTCGCCTGCAGCAGGCGAAGTCGGTGCGGGCGTATCAAGAAGCTGTGAGTGTTTCGATGAAGCGCTACATGGCCGGCAAGGCCAGCTACCTGGACGTTCTGAATGCCCAGGAGCAATTGTTCCCTGCTGAAAACGCGCTTGCACAAACCGAACTGAATCAGTTACTAGCGATTGTTCAGCTTTACAGTGCTCTCGGCGGTGGCTGGCAGCAAACCCAGCCCGCCGTCCAAAAATAACGAAGTCAAATCTGCAACCATAACCCATAACCATAGAAACTCATGAAAACCTCCATCAGCGTTTGGATTCGTTCAACTGTCTGGATCGCGCTCGCCTGCCTGCCAGGATATGCCATCGGACAACAACCCCCGCCGTCGGAACAGATCGTCAGGGCATTGCCGGCAACCCCCGCCGCCCAAAGGCCGTCGATCATCTTCGTGACCGATTTCCATTTGGATGCGAGCCAGATCAAGCACAAGGGGTTGCTCGGCGGCGAGAGGCAGGGTCTTCTCGGTGGACGACGCCCGCTTCAGCACAACAGCGATCCGGCTGACAAGGCCACGTCGTTGGCTCACATGCTCTCAAATACAATCGTCACGGGCTTGAGAAAAGCGGGTTTCCGTTCCGAATATCTCCAGGAAATCCATACCGTATACTACCCGGGACAGTCCGACAGCCGGATTCAGTTCGCCGCAAGCAATGCGCCGCTGCCGAGAGAAGGCTGGTTGCTCACCGGCTGGTTCGAGGAGATCCAGGAAGGCCAGTCTGCCGTCAAGGCCACCGTGGGTTTTGGCGCTGGCGCCGGCAAAGCAGAAGCTGACATCGCCGTGTCCGACCTCGCCCGCGACCCGAGCCTGCCCATCATGGTCATGGGGTCCGGCAACCGTGCCAAGAAAATGCCTGGCGGTCTCATCATGATGAACCCCTACGTGATGGCCGCCAAGTTCGTCATTGACAAACGGCACGGCACCGAAAAAGATGTAAAAAGTCTGGGTGCTGAGATCGTTAAAGGCGTGGTCGCTTACATCAATCAGGGTTCCGTAAAGCCACAGTAAAACACCGGAACGCAATACCCCAAAACCGCTCGTCATCTGTCATATCATGACAAGGAGAACCGATATGAAAACGAAGTTGCTGAATGTCGCCCTGCTAATTACGGCCGGCCTGTTGATGGCCGCGTGTTCGTCCGCTCCGAAGAACGCAAAATATTCCGACGTGCCCGATGCGGACAAACTGCAATCGAACACCCAGTTCCCCCATAGTCTCGTCTATATAAAGGAAGGCGCGAAGTTCGCGCAGTATTCCAAGTTCATCATCGGCCCGGTCGAGATCTACCAGGGTTCCGGCGCAAGCTGGCACAAGGGCAAAGTCACCGGGCAAATGAAACAGGACCTAGTGCAGTTCGCGCAGACCGAATTTGTCCGCGTGCTGGGGCCGAAGTATCCGATCGTGAATCAGCCCGGTCCGGATGTGCTTCGCCTCAGGCTGATGTTGACGGACGTGGAACTGACCACACCCACGATGGCTGTGGTGTCCCATTTCTCTCCCATCGGCATGGGTGTGAATCTGATGAAGAGCGGCGCGGGCGCGCAGGGCTCGTTCATCGGTTCTGTCACCATGGCCGGCGAACTGCGCGACTCTTCGTCCGACACCGTGCTTGCCGCGTTCCTGACGAAGCAAACACCGCTGGCCGTGGATTTGAGCAAGACGGTTGGCAACCTTTCCGCTGCTCGTGACGGCATCACCGCGACCGCCGAGAGATTCAAGGCCGCCATGGATCGCCGCCATGGCGTGGCCGCCCCCGGACCCTAGTGGACGAGGCGATAGTTGCTCCGCCCACTGCAAGGGCGATGCCTGGCCAGGGCAGCCGCAGAACCTGTCGCGTCACGAGACGTGACGAGGACTATGAGATTGTCCAAAGGCAAATCGGACGAGGGTGGGGGAACGTCCCCGGGCGTGCGTGAGCCCGCGGTGGCAGGAACGTTTTATCCCGGCGACGCCAAAACGCTCGGCGCGATGGTTGAGAAGCATCTCGCCGCCGCGCCCGCCGCGCTTGATTTGCCGGGACAGCCGCTCGCCATGATCTGCCCCCACGCCGGCTATGTCTACAGCGGCCCGACTGCCGCCGCGAATTACAAGCTGCTCCGGCCCGGCCAGTATGCGCGCGTCATCTTGCTCGCGCCGAGCCATTGCGCGTTGTTGAATGGCGCGAGCACCGGTGACTTCACTGCGTTCCGCACCCCGCTCGGCGACGTGCCGGTGGACACGGCGGCGATTGCTGCATTACGCAGGTGCGAACTGGTGAGCGACCAGGCCGAACCGCAGGCGCGCGAGCATTCGCTGGAGGTGCAGTTGCCGTTTCTGCAAAAAGCGCTCGGCCAGTTCAGCCTCGTGCCGCTCGTTCTCGGCAACGTGGCGTCGCGCGAGCGTGACACGCTGGCCGCTGCGCTGCTGCCGCTGTGGGACGAACGCACGCTGGTCGTGGCCAGCAGCGATTTCTGTCACTACGGGCCCAGCTTCGATTTTGAGCCGTTCGGCAGGACGGATCGCGAGCATATCGCCCAACTCGACCGCGAGGGCATTGACCGGATTCTGGCGCTGGACGCGGCCGGTTTCGAGAGCTACATGGCACGCACCCGCAACACCATCTGCGGCGAGGCGCCCATCGGCGTGTTGTTGAGGCTTGCGAAGCTGCGACAGACGCCGCCGCAACCGGTGCTGGTGGCTTACGCTCTCTCTGGCGATATCGAGCGTGACTACGAACACTCCGTCAGCTACGCCGCCATCGCGTTTTGCGAACCCGGCGGCACGGTGGCTCAGACCGGGTTGTTCAGCGCCGACGAGAAACGCACGCTTCTGGAAATCGCCCGCCGCGCCATCGAACAGGCTGTCGTCGAGCGTATCCGGAAACCGGGCGTCGATGAATCCCGCCTCGCAGACCGCCTGATGCAGCCCGGTGCGGCGTTCGTCACGCTGACCGAGGACGGCGAACTGCGCGGCTGCATCGGAACCATCGAGGCTGACGAGCCGCTGGCGCTTTGCGTCGCGAACAACGCCGTCAGTGCCGCCGCGCGCGACCCGCGTTTTTCTCCCGTCGGCGCCGACGAGTTGCCGCGCATTCACATCGAGATCAACGTCCTCTCGCCCGCGCATCGCGTGCACGGCATCGAGGAATTCGTGATCGGCAAGCACGGCATCATTTTGGAGAAGAATGGCCGCCGCGCGCTCTTCCTGCCGGAGGTCATGGTCGAGCAACGCTGGACGCCGGAAGAAACGCTTGTTCACCTCTGCCTCAAAGCCGGTCTGCCGCACGACGCCTGGCGCAGCGGCTGCACGCTCTCTTGTTTCGAGACGGAAGCGTTTGGGGAGAGTAACTCGTGACTCGTGATTCGTGATCTGTAAACGGCAACTGGATTCGACTGAGCTACGGATTACGAATCACGGATCACCAGTCGCCAGCCCCATTTGCTCAAAACACCAACCCCTCCACGCGAATCGGCTTTCCCGGCGCCACGTGCCGCAGGATCGGTGAACTCCACCCGTCCCAGTCGCCGCATGTCGCATAAACTTCCTGCGACACCGTTGAACGCGCCAGCCGGCCATCGCCCAGCCGGGCCTCGATGTAAAAACTGCCGACCAGGAACTTCTCGCCGTGGGGGTTCTCGATCACGATCTCGTTCTCCAGCGCAAGGGCGCTGAGTTTTTCCGGCGGCACGGCCACCGCCATATGGCAGTCGAAACAAGTCAGCGGTGGTGTGCCGCCGATCGGCACGCCGTTCAACAACACCCGCTTCTCCGGGTCGAAGCACTTGTAGCCGGCCATGAACACGCGCGCTTCCCGCACGTCGCGCAACTCCTCCGCGCCCAGCCCGACGCGCGGAGGAGACTCCGGCCGCTTCGCACATACCACCCGCCCGGCCTCGCTCCACTCCAGCACGCCCGACGCGTCACGGCCGAGTAATCGCCACTCCGCGCGAACCCGCGAGCCGGCGACGGTGATGAGATACCACGACGGCGCGCAATCTTCGACGAAGCCCCACAGATAATCGTAGCTGTGGCGCGACACCGCTGACGGCCGCACTTCGTGCAGCGGCACCAGCGGCGCTTGCGGATAACCCAGGATCGTCGTTTCCAGTTGCAGCAGCGGGTTGCGAACGTTGCGGTGCAGCGTCGCGGCGTGGTTGTGCGAGTGCCCGCAGAAAAACGCGTCCACGCGGCAGCGGTCCAGCAGCGGCAGTGTCACGTCCAGCATCGGCTTGAGACCCCAAAACGGCCGGCCGACTGTGAATAACGGCGCATGCGAAAACAAGAATGTCCGCGCACCGCGTTCCTTCGCTCCTTTCAACTCCGCCTCCAACCACGCCGCCTGCGGCGAGCCAGGGCGGAGATTCACGTCGTCCACAACGATGAACCGCGTGTCGCCGTGGTCGAACGCGTAATGAAACGTCGTCAGCGGCCGCCCCTTGCCACCCGCCAGCGCCAGCAGCCGTTCGCGCAACTCCGGCATCACTACCTCGCGCAGCGCCGGCTCGCGGTCGTGGTTTCCTTTGACGAACCAGACAGGGCAGCCGCAGCCGCCCCGAAGCAGACCGAGTGCCTCACGCAGTTCCGCCGATTGCAGCGACGGGTCGCGTGAGCCCTCGACAAAGTCGCCGAGCTGCACGAGAAACGCCGGCTTCTCCGCCGCGATCTCCGCCAACAGGCGCGGCCAGACGTTCTCCATCATCCACGCGTAGCGCCGGTAAGCGTCGTCGCGGTTTTCCTCAGCGTGATACTTCGGGCTGACAAAATGACAGTCGCCGATGACTGCAAATCGAAAAACATCAGACATGGTGCAATCTAACCAACTTTCGGCAGCGGCGGGAAAGATTTTGTTGGGGAAAATCGCGGTCAGCACCTGTCGCGGGCCGCGATGAGAGCCAACTGTTCCATGGGCGGCATCGCGCGCACTTCGCGCACCACCTCGATCACGCGGCGTGCGGCGTAGTCCACTTCCTCTTCCGTCGTGAACCGGCCCAAGCCAAAACGGATCGAGCTATGCGCCAGCGAACGCTTCACGCCCATCGCCCGCAACACGTGCGATCGCTCCACCGCCGCAGTCGTGCATGCCGACGCCGACGAGACGGCCACGTCTTTCATCGTCGCCATGACCGCTTCCGCCGTCGCGCCGGCGAAGCTCAGGTTCAGGTTGCCCGCGAGCCGTTCGGTGGGATGACCGTTCAGGAAGACTTTCTCAAGCGACTCGGCGATCTTCGCGCGGAGCCGGTCGCGCAACCGGCAGACGCGCGCGGTTTCCTCCGCCATCCCCTGCCGGCAAATTTCGCATGCCTTGCCGAAACCAACCACGCCGGGAACGTTGAGCGTGCCGGAGCGCAAGCCCGACTCGTGGCCGCCGCCGTCCATCTGGGGTGACACGCGGACGCCTCGCCGCACGTAGAGCGCCCCGATGCCTTTCGGGCCGCAGAGCTTGTGTGCGGTGAACGAAAGCAGGTCCACACCCAGCGCTTCGACATCGAGCGGGATTTTTCCGGCGGCCTGCGCTGCGTCGGTGTGGAGCAGCACGCGTCGCTCGCGCGTGATGCGGCCGATCTCCGCCAGCGGCGCGAGCGTGCCCACTTCGTTGTTCGCAGCCATCACGCTGACGAGGACAGTGCGGTCGGTGATCGCCGTGCGCAGGGCATCCAGCGAAACCATGCCGTGCGGGTCCACGGGCAGGAGAGCAACGCTGACGCCGTCACGCTCCAGCCGCTTGCAAGCGTCAAGCACGGCGCGATGCTCCGTCGTCACGGTGATGATGTGGTTGCCCTTGTCGCGGCAGGCCTGCGCGACACCTTTGATCGCAAGATTGTCCGACTCCGTCGCGCCGCTGGTGAAGACAATCTCCTCCGGTGATCGCGTGCCGATCAGCGCCGCCACCTGCGCGCGCGCCGCGTCCACCGCCTCCGCCGCGCGCCAGCCGAAGACATGCGTGCGGCTCGCGGCGTTGCCAAAGTGCTCCGAAAAGAACGGCAGCATCGCCTCCAATACGCGCGGATCCACCGGCGTGGTGGCGTGGTAGTCGAGATAGATGGGCGGCTTCATCCGTCGCGGGCAGTCATGGGCATTCTGAAACAGTTTCCACGTCCCGGAAGCTAGCGCACGGGTTCCGGGATGCCAAGCCTCCACGGAAACCTGCCGCAAGGCCCGGGGTGGGGCCGTCTATCGTCGCACCGATGACTGGCATCAACTGCATGGCCGTGTTGAAGACGCCAGGCCCAGCTCGATGAACCGCTGGTTCATTTTACTTCTGTTCCTTCGTCTTCCGCCACAGCGTGGTGGTGCTGATGCCGAGGATTTTCGCCGCCTGCGTCTGGTTGCCCGCCACCGCCTGCAGCACCGCCTGAATGTGAGCCTGCTCTATTTCGGCCAGCGTCTTCAGGCTGGTTTCGCCAAAGGTGATTTGGCCCAACCCGGGTTGAACGACGTTCGAGGGCAGATGCTCCGGCAGAATCACGTGGTGGGCGCACAGCACGGTGGCGCGCTCCATCGCGTTTTCCAATTCGCGCACGTTGCCCGGCCAGGGATAGTCCAGCAGGAAATCCACGCAGGTCGCGTCGAGCCGCAGGTGCGGCTGCTTGAGCCGCTCGGCCAGTTGCTTCACGAAGTGACGCGCCAGCGGCAGGATGTCGTCTTTGCGCAGCCGCAGCGGCGGGATTTCAATTTCGATGACGCGCAGCCGGTAGAGCAGGTCTTCGCGAAAGCGCCCCTCGCGGACGGCTTGCAGCAGGTTGCGATTGGTGGCCGCGATGATGCGCACGTCAATCTTGCGCGGCTCATTCTCGCCGATGCGCAGGATTTCCCGCTCTTGCAGGACGCGCAGCAACTTCATTTGCATCGCCGGCGTGATGTCGCCGATCTCGTCGAGGAAGATGGTGCCTTTCTCCGCCTGCTCAAACAGGCCGGCGCGGTCGCGTGTGGCGCCGGTGAACGCGCCGGCTTTGTGGCCGAAAAGCTCGCTCTCCAGCAACGTCTCCGGCAGGGCGGTGCAGTTGACGCCCACGAACGGCCGGGCGGTGCGCGGCGATTGGCGATGAATGAAACGCGCCAGTACTTCCTTGCCGGTGCCGGTTTCGCCGTTGATGAGCACCGACGAATCGAATTGCGCCACGCGGGTGGCCAGTTCGAGCACGCGCCGGAACGCCTCGCTCCGGACTTCGATGAACGGCGACTTGGGTGTGCCCACGCCCCAGCCAAGCAGTTTGCGTTGCGCGGCCAGCTCGCGCGATTTGCGGCGCAATTCCTGCGACAATGTTTTCACTTTGCCCCAGATATCGTTGGCCTGGAAAAACGGCAGATGCGGCTTGAGTTCACCACCCCACGAAGCCTCGTCCCTGCCGGTGGCAATGCAACTGCGGTCACCGCAGGCCTCGCACTGGCTCTCGATGAAATAGACGTTGCGGCCCAGACAAAACGAGCAGTAGCCGCTGGCGTAGCCGACGTGTATCCAACACGCGGGGTGCGCCGCCTTGCCGATCTCCATCAGGTGTTCCTCCGCCTCGCCGGAATCGTGCCAGACCACTTCCATCTGAAAACGGCCGGTGGCCTCGTCCATTTCCAGCTTGCGAATGATGGTGCGGTTGGCGCCTTGCAGCGTGTGCAAACGCGCGCCGGCTTTGATGAGTTCAGTCAGGTTGTCCCACTCAAAAACGCGCTTCATCGCGGCGGCGTCAGCCTGGCCCCAGAAATAACCAAACCGCGTCAGGATGCGGCGGGCGTGATCCGCGCCCACCATGTCAAAGAGGTCTTTACGAAACTGCGCAAAGGCATGGATGTTGTGCAGCACCATCCGCCGCTCTTTCAAGGTCAGGCGGCCTTCGGCGAAATCGACTAGTTCTTCAAGTTTTAGATCCGCAGCTTTCATTTACGTCATTTCATTTTGAAATCGTGTAATTGCAACTTGCATGACCATAGCACCCTTTCTCACATCGCAATTCCGCTTTTTTGCGGAAAACGCACTGTTCTTTGCAGGCGCTCCCGGTTGGCATCCGGATTGCAATAGGAGAGTCACCGCTCGCAAGGGCGGCTTGAAATGAAATGCGAAATAGAAAGGTTCTAATAATCATGTATTCGATTTTGAAAAATAAAAATGAAGGGCTGAAGCAGAATACCCTGGCGTTTGCGGAGGAACTGGTGCGTGTTCCCAGCGTAACGTTGAACGAAGCCAAGATCGCCGGTTTGGTGGAAGCCAAGATGCGGGAAATCGGCTACGACAAAGTGTTCCGCGATGACGCGGGCAACGTCGTTGGCGTGATGCTTGGCCGCGAAGCCGAGCCGACGGTGCTGCTCAACAGCCATCTCGATACCGTTGCGTCGCCGGAGGGCAACCCGCCCCGGATTGAGAACGGCCGGCTCTACGGCACGGGCGCGGCAGATTGCAAGGGCGGCCTTGCGGCGCAGGTGTTCACCGGCGCGCTGTTGCGCCGCAGCTTGCTGCCATTGCGCGGCAATCTGGTGGTGGCCGCGACCGTGGCCGAGGAAAATGGCCGCAGCACTGGCGTGCGCGTGTTGATGGAACGCACGCTGCCGCTGCTGGGCATGAAGCCGACGTTCGCCATCCTCGGCGAGCCGACCGGGCTGGGACTGTATTATGGTCACGATGGCTGGATGGAAATAGACGTCGTTGTTGAAGGCGCGAATCCATTCCACGTGGACGACGTGACGAAGGCTATTTACGACGACTTTGGCGCCAACCGGCAACGCAGGGGCGTGCGCCCGGCCCATGAGCCAGAGACCCTGGCCGTTCGGAAACCGCGCTTTGAAACCGTCGGCGACTTCCGCCGTGCCACCATTCCCATGACGCGCCGGCTGGGCTTCGGCGAGGACGCGGGCAGTGTGGTGAACCAACTCCAGCACGACGCGGAAATGGTGTATCAATCCGGCGGCGGCGTGGCGGTGGAAGTGGCCGTGCGCAAGGAAACCAAGCGCATGTACAACGGCATGGCCACAACGGTGCAGCACATCACGCACGCGTGGGCCATTGATCCGTTTCACCCGCTCTTCAGCCGCGCGTGCCAGTCGCTGGCCGCCGCTGATTGCGAAGTGCGGCCCGCCAAATGGCAGCTCGGCCGTCTCGGCATGGGCACCGCCGGCAGCGTGCTGGTCAAGGAATTCAACGTGCCCGCCATCGGCTACGGCCCTGGCGGCGAGGCGCAAGCGCACGTGGCGGACGAATATGTCGAAACCGCCAAAATCACCGAGGCCGTTTATGGCACCACCGCGATGGTGCATGGCCTGATTGGCATCCCGGTCTGCGGCTGGACGTCAGACGAGATATAATCCAAACGCCGGCTGCCTCATGAAACCGAGGCAGCCGGCGGAAAAACATTCACTTGCAGATGGGTGATCAGGGTTTGGAGTCTGGAAGAATGCTTCTTCCGACGCCGCCTGCTGCGGATGGAAGCATATCTTCCACCAGCGAGTCACCTTTGTTTGGAGAAGTTATGAATATTCTAGTCTTCAACTGTGGCAGTTCGTCGCTCAAGTATCGCCTGTTGGCGATGCCCGAGGCGATCGAACTGACCGGCGGTGAGGCCCAACGCGTGGGTCCTCCCACCGCCAAGCCGTCTGTCATTCTCTATCATGTCGGCAAGGAAAAATTCACCAAGGAAGTCCCCATGGCCAACCATGCGGCAGCGTTCGAGGAAGTGATGAAGCTGCTGATGCAGGATGAGAAACTCCGTCCTGACGCCGTCGGCCACCGGCTCGTTCATGGCGGGACGTTTTTCCGCAACCCCACCGTCGTCACCGGCGATGTGATGCAGAAGCTGGAAGCCATTCGCGACCTGGCGCCGCTGCACAATCCGCCCGCGATGGCGCTCATGTATGCGTGCCAGGAACGCTATCCCGCCCTGCCACAAGTGGCGGTGTTTGACACGGCGTTTCACGGCACGATTCCCGAAAAGGCTTACACCTACGCATTGCCCGGTGCGATTCGTGACGAACTCGGCATCCGCAAGTACGGCTTCCACGGCACCAGCCATCAGTTCGTGATGGAAGAAGCCGCCGCCTTCTTGAAGAAGCCGGTCGCGCAGTTCAACGCCGTGAGCTGCCACCTCGGCAGCGGCGGCGCCAGCTTGTGCGCCATCGTCAACGGCCAGTCGGTGGACAACACCATGGGCTATTCGCCCTTGCAGGGCCTGGTCATGAGCACCCGTTGCGGCGACCTCGATCCCGCCGTCACCATGCAACTGTTGGCCCAGACCGACGGCGACGGTCAGAAAGTTCTTTCCCTGCTCAACAACAAGAGCGGCGTGCTGGGGCTGACCGGCTCCACCGCCGACATCCGCGATGTCCTCGCCAATCCGCTGTCCGCGACCGGTGAGAAAAGCGCGCGGCTCACCCAGACCGAGCAGGTCTATGTGTGGCGCTTGCGCAAATACCTCGGCGCATATCTGGCGGTGGTCGGCCAGCCCGACGCGGTAATTTTCACCGACACCATCGGCGAGACCGTGCCCCAGGTGCGCTGGGCCATGTGCGCCGACATGGCGGCCTTCGGCATGAAAATGGACGCCAAGAAAAACGCCCACGTCACCCAATACCCAACCGACGTAGCCGCCGCTGACAGTGCCGTTCGCATTCTGGTCGTGCAGACCAACGAGGAACTGGCCATCGCCCGGCGGACTTTCCTGACGCTGGACCACGCATCCCCGGCGCTGGAGCGTGAAGCTCATTCCTCTTCGGCGGCCGAACCCTGCGAGAAGCCAACCCAAGTGCGCACTCCGGCCAACCTCGTTCCAAGCCAGGACAGTGTGAAAGGCACGCCGAAGATAAAGCGTCGCGCAACGTCCACCCAATCCACCGCCGAATCTTCCACGAGCAAAGGAATCCACGCATGAATGTGCTCATCCTAAAACCCGGTCAGCAGAAACTGGCCTTCAGCTACTTCTCGAACGGCTGGGACAAACCGGTGTGTACCGGCTTGCTGGCCGACTACCGCAGCGCTGACGGCAGCCAGCATGCGCTGGCACACATCATCCGGCAGATCGCCACCGCCGCCGGAACGAACAAAGCGTGCGCGTCGCCGCAGATCATCGCCCTGCGTGGCGTCTATGGCGGCGAGGAATTCAAAGCGCCGACGCGGGTCACCCCCGAAGTCATCCAGCGGCTGGAAAAGCTGGTGCCACTCGCGCCATTGCATACGCCGCCGCTATTGGCGCTGATTCACGCTTGCGATGCCGCGTTTCCCAACGTGCCGGTGATCCTGATTTTTGAAACCGCCTTCTTCGTGAATCTGCCGGCGCGCGAATATCTCTACGCCGTGGACAAGAACCTTGCCAAGACGCCCGGTTTGCGCCGCTTCGGCTATCACGGCATCTGCCACGCCAACGCGTGCGCCCACATCGCGCGCAAACGGAACGCCATGGGCCTGACCAAGCCCGCGCGAGTTCTCTCCATTTGCCTGGAGGCCCGGCCCGAAGTCGCAGCCGTGCTGGGCAACAAACCGCTCATGGTCACCAGCGGCGCGACGCCGCTCGAAGGACTGCCCGGCCAGACCAGCTGCGGCGAGCTGGACCCCAGCATCGTCATCATGCTGGCGCAGAAAAAAGGCTGGGGGCCGGAGCAGATCAACGCCGTGCTTACACAGCAGAGCGGGTGGATGGGCCTGACCGGACGCATTACCGCGCTAGCGGAAATTTTCAACTCAGACCAGCCGGAGTGCAAACTGGCGCGGGAGATTCTCCAATACCGCCTGCTGCAGGTGTGCGGCGCGGGCATGGCAGCGCTGGGCGGCGTGGATGCGATTGTCTTTTCAGGACGCTGCTCCGGTGTGGGTGTGGACCTGGGCCTTTGGCTGAAGCAACGGTTGGATTTCCAACACCAAGGCAACAA
>JBAZIR010000003.1:0-43698 GCA_041651735.1 Verrucomicrobiia bacterium
ATGTCCACCGCGACCACCAGTGACGCCAGCGGACTCCAGGCGCGCGAGCTCACGCGCGATTACCCGACGCGCGCCGAGCCGTTGCGCATTCTGCGCGGTGTTAATCTTTCTCTCGCCCGCGGCGACGCGCTCGCCGTCACCGGCCCCTCCGGTTCCGGCAAAAGCACGCTGCTGCACATCTTCGGCGCGCTCGACCGGCCGACCGTCGGCGAACTGCTCATCAACAACCGCAACCCGTTCGCGCTGCCGGAGCCGGAGCTGGCCGCATTTCGCAACCGGGAGATCGGCTTCGTTTTTCAGGAACACTATCTGCTGCCGCAGTGTTCGGTTCTGGAGAACGTCCTCGTGCCAACCCTCGTCGCGCCCGACGCCGGCGCCGGTGTCGCAGAGCGCGCGCGGATGCTGCTCGACCGCGTCGGCCTTGCCCGCCGGCTTGATCATCGCCCGGCGGAACTCTCCGGCGGCGAGCGCCAGCGCGTCGCCATCGCCCGCGCACTCATCAACCGGCCCACGCTGTTGCTCTGCGACGAACCGACCGGCAATCTCGACCGTGTCACTGCCCGTGCGGTGGCTGACGTGATTCTCGAAATGGCGCGCGCCGAAAACGCCACGCTGATCGTAGTGACGCACAGCACCGAGCTGGCCGCGCGCCTGCCGAGGAGGATGGAACTCGTGGAAGGGAAGCTGGAGGAAGGAAATGCGTGACTCGTGATTTGTGATTCGTGACTCGTGGCTCGGAACGCACACTCGCACGACCAACGAAACACGAATTACGAATGACCCCTACCGCCATGAACCTCCGCACGCTTTTCCTCCGCAGTCTCCGCCACCACTGGCGCAGTCTGCTTGCCGTCAGCCTCGGCGCGGCTGTCGGCACCGCCGTGCTCACCGGCTCGCTCATCGTCGGGGACTCCATGCGCGCCAGCCTGCGCGACCTGACGCTGGAGCGGCTCGGTCGTGTGGATTACGCCTTGGTCGCAGCGCGGCTCTTCCGGGAACAACTCGCTGCCGACTTCAACGCCGCGCCCGCCATCATGCTCCGTGGTAGCGCGATGACCGATACCGCGCGCGCCGGGCAGGTCAACGTGCTCGGCGTGGACGATCGATTTTGGAAGCTCGCCAGTCATTTACCTGCGACGCTGCCGCGCGATGGCGAGGTGCTGCTGAACGATACGCTCGCACGTGAACTGAACGCCAAGATTGGCGACCGAGTGCTGCTGCGGTTTGAGAAACCGTCCGCGGTGCCGCGCGATTCCATGATGGGCCGGCGCAGCGAAGTGGTGGCCACGGTGCCGCTGAACGTCGCCGCCATCATTCCCTCGATCGGCGTCGGCCGATTCGGCTTGCAGGCCAACCAGCAACTCCCGCGCAACGCCTTCGTACCGCTGGCCACGCTCCAACGCACTCTTAAACTCGCCGGCCGCGCCAACGCGTTGTTCGTCACAGGCCCCTTCGAACCCGCGGCGCTCCAAACGCGATTGCACCATTCATTGACGCTCGCTGACCTCGACCTGCAGTTGCGCGTCCAGCCGGCGCACGGCTGCGTGTCGCTCGAAAGCAGCCGGATGATTCTGGAGCCGGCCGTCGCCAGCACCGCGTTCGCCGCCGCCGCCAAACTCCACGCGCCCGCCGTGCCGACGCTGACGTATCTGGCGAACACCATCGCCGTCGGCCCGCGCGAGATTCCCTATTCGACCGTTACCGCGTTCGATCCGAAGACTCAAAACTCATCCGTTCTCTTGCGTCTCACGAACGGCGCGCCCGCGCCCGTGCCCGGTGACGATGAGATTCTCCTGAACGAATGGGCGGCAACAGATCTCACGGCCAAGCCCGGCGACACGGTGCGGCTCACCTATTATGTGGTGGATGCGCAAGGCCAACTGCACACGACAGAACATGCGTTCAAGCTCGCCGGCGTGGTTTCGCTGGCCGGCGCCGCGACCGACCCGACGCTCACTCCGGACTATCCGGGCATCTCCGACGCGCAGACGATGGCGGACTGGGATCCGCCGTTTCCCGTGGACCTCAAGCGCGTGCGGCCGAAAGACGAGGATTATTGGGAAGAGCGTCGCGCGACGCCGAAGGCGTTCGTGTCGCTCGCTACCGGCCAGCGATTGTGGTCGAGCCGGTTTGGCAACCTCACCGCCATTCGCCTTGCGCCGGCCGGGAGCGCGGGCGTTCAGCCCACCGAAGCGGACCTGCGAAAGACAGCGACGCTTTTTGAGAAAGAGCTTCTTGCCCGGCTCTCGCCCGACCAACTCGGCCTGGTCTTCCAGCCCGTGAAAGAACAAGGCTTGCGCGCGTCCGGTGGCGCAACCGACTTCGGCCAGTTGTTCTTTGGCTTCAGCTTCTTCCTGATCATCTCGGCGGCGATGCTCGTGGCGCTGCTGTTCCGGCTCAGCGTGGAGCGGCGCGCAAAGGAAATCGGCATCCTGCTGGCGACGGGTTTTCCCGTGCGCACCGTGCGGCGGCTGTTGTTGCTGGAAGGTGGCGCCATCGCTGTCGCGGGCGGCGTGTTGGGGTTGTTCGGCGCCGTGGTTTACGGCTGGTTGATGATCGCCGGCCTGCGCACGTGGTGGCTGCCGGCGGTCGGCACACCGTTCTTGAAACTAGCGTTGACCGGTGGTTCGCTCGCTGCCGGTTTCGCGGGTGGGGTGGCCGTGGCGCTGGCGTCCGTCTGGCGCACGGCGCGTTCGTTGCGACGACGCGAGCCGGTAATGCTGCTCGCGGGCAGGTTCGCCGGCGAGGAAACGCCTGCAGCCGGCGCGCGCGCCGTGCGATGGCGCTGGTTCGTAGCGGGCGCGGCTTTGTTGGCAGCGGTGGCGTCGCTCGGCGCGTCGGCGTTCGGCGGAACGGAGCAGGCGGCGATGGGATTCTTCGGCGGTGGCGCGGCGCTGTTGGTCGCGGCGCTGGCGTTCGTGGACGGTTGGTTCCGCCGCGATCTGAAATCGTTCATGCCTGTGGCCGCTGCGCAACCGCCGCGCGCGCACCGCGTGATGTGGCTCGGCGTCCGCAACGGCGCGCGTCATCCGGGCCGCAGCGTGTTGACGGCGGGACTGGTGGCGTCGGCAACATTTCTCATCATGGCGGTGACGGCATTCCACCAAGCGCCGGGCGGCGGCGAGCCGGAGAAATCCTCCGGCGACGGCGGCTTCCGGTTGGTGGCGGAGTCGGACGTGCCGCTGCACCACGACTTGAACACGCCGAAAGGCCGCGAGGCACTCGGCATGTCGTCCACCGCCGCGACACTGGCCGGCGTCCGCGTGACGCCGTTCCGGTTGCGGCCGGGCGACGACACGAGTTGCCTGAACCTCTACGCGCCAGAACGACCGCGCATCCTCGGCGCGACAGATGCAATGATCGAACGCGGCGGTTTCCGCTTCGCGGCGACGCTGGCCGAGAGCGCCGCCGAGAGCGCGAACCCGTGGCTGTTGTTGCGGCGCGATTTCGGTCCCGGCGTGGTGCCGGTGTTTGGCGACGCGAACACGGTGCAGTGGATCCTGCACAGCGGCCTCGGCCAGGACCTCGTCATCACCGATGAGCGCGGCGCGAAGGTGCGGCTGCGGTTCGTCGGTCTTCTCAGCGGCAGCATTTTCCAGAGCGAACTGGTGATGGCAGAGTCGCGTTTCCTGAAACTGTTCCCGAGCCAGAGCGGCTACGGTTTCCTCCTGATCGAAGCGCCGGGCGGGCGCGGCCGGCAGGTGTCGCAAACGCTGGCGGAGTCGCTGAGCGATTACGGTTTCAACATCATGCCGACGGCGGAACGGCTGGCGTCGTTCGCGGTGGTGGAGAACACCTATCTGGCGACGTTCCAAATGCTCGGCGGACTGGGCCTTGTGCTCGGCACGCTGGGACTGGGCGCCATCCTGCTGCGCAACGTGCTGGAGCGGCGCGGTGAACTGGCGCTGCTGCGCGCGCTGGGTTTCCCACAACGGGCACTGGCGGTGCTGGTGCTGGCGGAAAACGGTTTCCTGCTGCTGACCGGCCTGCTCTGCGGCGTCATTTGTGCGTTGCTCGCCGTCGCGCCGCATCTGGCGAAAAGCGCCGGCGGGCTGCCGTGGGGTCAGCTTGTCGCGATGCTGGTGTTGGTCGTGGCGGCGGGGCTTGGATCGAGCGTTCTGGCCGTCCGCGCTGCGTGGCGCGTGCCGATGCTTGGCGCGCTGCGCGAAGAATGAAATGTGACTGAAAACCACGCCGCGGTGAACACTCACCCCTGTTGACCTGCATCAACCCGCGCCCTGGCGGTTCATGCGATGGTTCTCTCGTAATGGAGGACCAAAAAATATGAAACCGACAGAAGTATTGAGCAATGAACATCGGGTGATCGAACAGGTGCTGGACTGCCTGGAGCGAATCATCGCAGAGGCCAGAACCAACGGCAGGCTGGACGCGGCATCCGCCGGGGACGCCATCAGCTTCTTCCGGGGCTTCGCCGACCAGTGCCATCACGGGAAGGAAGAGGTTCATCTCTTTCCGGCGTTGGAGGCGAAAGGTTTTTCGCGCGCCGGCGGACCGACGGGCGTGATGTTCGCCGAGCACGAAGCGGGACGCGCGTGCGTCCGCGCCATGAGTGAGGCGATGGACGCGGCGGCGCAAGGCGACCCCGCGGCGCTGGCGCGGTTTGCCGAAGCGGGCGGGGAATACATCGCCTTGCTCCGGCAGCACATCGAAAAGGAAGACCACTGCCTGTTCTCAATGGCCAACCAGGCCCTCACCGACGAGGATCAGGCCGAGTTGATGTTGAAGTTCGAAAAGGTCGAGACTGAGAAGATGGGCCGCGGCACGCACGGGAAGTTTCTGGTCATCGCCAGGGCACTGGCGGAGAAATACGGAGTGAAGCCAAAGGCCGTGGCCGACGCCGGACACAGTGTGGCTTGCTGCCATCACTGAGCAGAGAGAATCTCGCTGGCAACAGCGCTTGAGAAGGGCGGGGCGTTTTAACGCAGAGGCGCGGAGAACGCAGTGATGGGCGGAGGTGCTGCGCTCCTCCGCGTGCTCTGCGGCTTCGCGTTTCCTTTCGCCGTCGCCTGTCTTGTTGCCCTGCGGCGGGGTTTCGTGCAATGATGCGCGCCAGTCGGCAAACGTCATGCGCGCTTCTTTTTCAATCGCACTACCGGCGCTCGCGGCGGTTCTCATCGCTGCGTCTGGTTTCGCTGCGGAAAAGATCGCACCGAAAACCCTGGAATTCCTCCAAGACACGACGATCAGCGGCCACCTTCAGTCTTCCTACCAACACACCTTTGAGGCACACGACTCGCCGGGGCAGGCCGGTGCGCGGCAGCTCAACAACACCGGTGACGGTTTTTCCCTCAACCAAGCCAAGGTCAGGCTCGAACATCCTCTCGATGACAATGAGTTTGCAGCGGGGTATCGCGTGGATTTCCTCGCCGGCCAGGACGCGGAGCGGATTCATTCCTACGGGCTGTTTTCGTCGAACGCAAACGAACTGTCACGGCGGCAGGGCACCGGCTCCAATGGGGCGATAGACCTGGAGCAAGCCTACGTCACGTTCCGGCTGCCGGTGGGCGCAGGCCTGGATGTGAAGTTCGGC
This sequence comes from Verrucomicrobiia bacterium, assembly GCA_041651735.1. Taxonomy (GTDB): domain Bacteria; phylum Verrucomicrobiota; class Verrucomicrobiia; order CAIQCK01; family CAIQCK01; genus CAIQCK01. Next base: position 5,552 of record JBAZIR010000003.1, read on the forward strand.
AAGTTCGTCTCGCTCGCCGGCGCGGAGACGTTGGATGCGCCGGGCAACTGGTTTTTCAGTCGCAGCTACATCTTCGGCTTCGGCGAGCCGTTCACGCTGACCGGCGCGTTATTGAGCTATCAGTGGAACGACGTGCTCAACACCCAGTTTGGGGTCGTCAACGGCTGGGATGCGGTGCAGGACAACAACAGCAGCAAGACAGTGGTCGGCCGTGCCAATGTGACGTTGTTCGAGGGCAAGCTGAAGAACGCAGTGACGGTGATCGGCGGGCCGGAGCAAACAGGCAACAATGTCAACTACCGCTGGATCGTGGACGACGTGTTGACGTGGCAGCCGCCGATGGAAAACCTGCTGCTGACATTGAACGGCCTCTACGGCAGCGAAGACGGCATGGTGGACAGCACCGGTGTTTATCACACAGGCAACGTCGCGTGGTGGGGAGCCCTGGCGTCGGCCCGCTATCAATGGACGCCGTTCGTATCGATGGCTCTGCGTTACGAGTACTTCAGCGATCCCGACAGCGCGCGGACGGACGGGGCAGGCGGCATCGGGCCGGTGCCGCTGAGTCCGATGGTGCAGGGGGTGAATTACCAAGCGGTGACCTGGTCGGTGTGGTTGGAGCGGTTGATGCCGAACCTGACGCCGCGCGTGGAGGTGCGCTGGGATCGGGCCAACAACCCAGTGTTCCAAGCGCAGCCCAGCGGCAGCGACGGCACGCGCACACAAGTGAGCGTCTCGTTCGACATGGTGTACGTCTTCTGAAACGGAACGGCGTAGAAAGACGGCGCTTGGAACCAGGCGAGATGATCTTTGCCCTCCCTGTGCAAAAGAAAACAGCGGCGTGGTTAGTTTGCCACGATTTGCCACAAAAACCGGGGTAAAAGACGCATTTTCATCGTGGCACAAGCGCTGCTTCCACCCACTGGAAGATGAGCATGAAAACAACTCTGACTATGACGAAAACTTGTACGGTGATCGGGCTGGTGGGTTCATATCTTCTGGGCGGCACTCTGACGGCGATGGCCGCAGAGAAAATCGCTCCGAAGACCCTCCAGTTCTTGGAGGCGGTAGAACTTAGTGGTTATGTGCAATCGTCTTATCAGAAGTCTTGGGGAGCCAACGGCACGGCCGGTGACCCCGGCACAACGCCGGCCCGCCTTTTCAACAACAACCGGAATGGTTTCGATATAGACCAAGCGAAGCTGACGCTTGAGAAACCGCTCGGTGACGGCGAGGCTGGAGCAGGCTATCGCGTGGATCTGCTCTATGGCAGGGATGCATCGAGAATCTCCGGCAATAACAACAGCTTCTTTCTGGAGCAAGCCTATGTGCAGTTCCGGCTCCCGGTGGGCGCCGGCGTGGATGTGAAGATGGGCCGGTTTGTGACCTTGCTCGGTAATGAGGTGATTGACGCGCCGGCCAACTGGCACTACAGCCACAGCTACATCTTCAGCAGCGAACCGTATACGCATACGGGAGCGATGTTGAGCTACAAGTGGAACGATCTCGTGGACACGCAATTCGGCGTGGTCAACGGCTACTCGGACACGGCCGGCGCGAATGGCGCGGCTGACAACAACTCGGGCAAGTCTGTCACCGGCCGCGTGGGGCTGACGTTGCTCGGCGGGCAACTCGTGGCGTCCACCATCGGCATCGCGGGCGCGGAGCATTCCGGCAACAACAACGGCACGCGCTGGGTCGTCAACGAGGTCATCACCTACAGCCCGAAGTGGAACGAGAAATGGAAGTTCGCCCTGGAAGGCATCTATGGCCGCGACACCCGGATGGATCTGGCCACGGGCGTCGCGGGCGCCCCGGAAGCCATGTGGTGGGGTGTGGCAGGCTACACGAAGTATCAATGGATGCCTCACTTCTCGACGGCACTGCGCGCCGAGAGTCTCAGTTACAACGGCAGCGCGCTGAGCATCTTCGGATGGGGCGGCACGGCTCCTCTCGTCACCGCCGCCGATTACAGCGGCAAGGGCCATGTGGAGGACATCACGCTGAGTTGTTCCTTTGACAATATCTGGAAGAACCTGACGCCGCGATTGGAAGTGCGTTACGACCGTGTCAATCCGTCCATCTTCGGCAACGGGGCGGACGGCTATCAGAACGGCATCTTCACGGCATCCCTGGATATCATCTACGCATTCTAAGCCGGTGACGGAACGAACAGAGAGAACAATGATTTAAGACGATGTAGACGGAACGAACAAACAAGCTGCCGGCTTGGACGTGGTCCTATCCCACGTCCAAGCCGAATGCGCTTGTCAAGAGAATCGAAAGCCGGGCAATGTTTGCACGGCTAATGCGAGACAGAAAGAAACGAAAGCAGCAACGCAGTAGCGAAGAAAGGCAACGAATGACACCCAAAGACGTATTCGATTTGATCAAGAAAAAGGACGTGAAGATCGTGGACTTCAAGTTCAGCGATCTGCACGGCGCATGGCAGCACTTCTCCATGCCCATCAGCGAGTTCAGCGAGGAAATGTTCGACGAGGAGTGGGTCGGGTTTGACGGCAGCTCGATCCGCGGGTGGAAAGGCATCGAGTCGAGCGACATGTTGCTCAAGCCTGAGCCGAACAGCGCGATGATTGACCCGTTCTGCGCCGTGCCGACGCTGAGCCTGCTCTGCACCGCCCACGACACTACAACGAAGGAAGTCTACAGCCGCGACCCACGCGGTGTCGCCGAAAAGGCCGAGGCTTATCTGAGAAGCACCGGCATCGCCGACCAAGCGTTCTTCGGCCCCGAGGCGGAGTTCTTCATCTTCGACGACGTTCGCTACGACTCGAAGAGCAACGGCACGTTCTACTCGGTGGACTCCATCGAAGGCATCTGGAACAGCGGCCGCGAGGAAATGCCCAACACCGGCTACAAGATTCGCCACAAGGAAGGATACTTCCCGGTCTCGCCCGCCGACACCCAGCAAGACATCCGCACAGAGATGATCATGCTGATGGAGGAGATGGGCGTGCGCATCGAGCGCCAGCACCACGAGGTCGCCACGGCGGGCCAGGCGGAAATTGACATCCGCTTCGACACGCTGGTTAACACCGGCGACAAGATGCAGATCTACAAATACGTGGTGAAGAACGTCGCCCACAGGCACGGCAAGACCGCCACGTTCATGCCCAAGCCGCTCTTCGGTGACAACGGCAGCGGCATGCACGTCCACCAATCGCTGTGGAAGAAGGGCAAGCCCATGTTCCCCGGCAAAGGTTATGCCGGCCTCAGCGACATGGCCCTCTACTACATCGGCGGTCTCCTGAAGCACGCCAAGGCCCTCTGCGCCATCCTCAGCCCGACCACCAACAGCTACAAGCGGCTGGTGCCCGGCTACGAGGCGCCGGTGAACCTGGCGTACAGCGCCCGCAATCGTTCCGCGGCCATTCGTATTCCGACCTACTCGGAAAACCCGAAGGCCAAGCGGTTGGAGTATCGTCCGCCCGATCCCGCGGCGAACATCTATCTGGCCTGCGCCGCGATGCTCATGGCGGGCCTTGACGGCATCCAGAACCGCATCGACCCCGGCGAACCGCTCGACAAGAACATCTACGAGCTGCCGCCGGAGGAACTGGCGAAAGTCCCGACCGTGCCCGACAACCTGCTCGGCGCGTTGCGCGCGCTGGAAGCCGATCACGAGTTCCTGCTCAAGGGCGATGTATTCACCAAGGATCTCATCGAGACCTACATTGAGTTGAAGCGCAAGGAATACGACGCGGTCCGGTTGCGCCCGCATCCGTATGAGTTCCACCTCTACTACGACGTATAAAGCAATCGCTCCCTGAACAAGAGGCCGGCCCGGTTCGTCCGCGGCCGGCCTCTTCGTTTTCCACGCTTGCAATGTGGCGCGTGTCTTGGGATGTTCGCGTCGTGAACTGCGAAGAAGGAGGACTGCGAAAAAAATCGTCCGTCTTTTTCCTTGCGCTGTTCGTCCGGCAAGATTACGCTCCGCGCTCGTTCGCGGCGAATCGAACGGGTGAAGCGAGCGTTGTGAATAAGCTGTGAATAACTTGTTCAGTTTGTGTTCGGGAGTTTGCCGGCGAATCGGGATGTTTTTTGTGACTGAGTGGTCTGGCATCGTTGATGAGGCCGTATCAGTCGTCGGAAGCGGCCAAGGAGACGAAAAACAGGCGTTTTTGTTGGATTTAGGAGATTTTAGTTCCGGTCGTATCGAAGGGGCCCGCTGTGGCGGTGTGGCCCAATAGGCTGTGAATAACTTTTTGTTTTTTAAACCTTTAGCTTGGTTTTACCGAGGGTTTTTCGATGAACATTGATGCAGTGCCGCTGTGGCAGCGCGCTACGGATTTGTTGCGATCTCGCGTCAGCCCGCCTTTGTTTGATCTTTGGTTTGCTCCGCTCAAGGCGCATTCATTGTCGGCAGACGCGTTGACGCTGAATACGCCGAACGATTTCTACGTGGAGTGGCTGCAGGAGAACTACGCGCCGTTGCTCCGCGATGTGCTCGCAGCCGTCACCGGTCAGACGTTGGCGGTCAAGTTCATGCCGCTGCCTGCCGATGCGGCTGTGCCTGCGCAATCCGCGCAGCCGCCAGCGCCGGTGCCAGCGCCTGTTCCGGCGCGTGGCGCTTCCGCGCCCACATTCAACCGCCGCTACACCTTCGACACCTTCGTGGTCGGCCCCAACAACGAAATGGCTCATGCCGCCGCGAAATCGGTGGCGGAATCGCCGGGTCGCGCCTACAACCCGTTATTCATTTACGGTGCGACCGGCCTCGGCAAAACGCATCTGTTGCAGGCGATCGGTCACTACGTCTTGAGCCACCGCAATCGGATGCGTGTCGTCTACGTCACCTGCGAGTATTTCCTGAATCATTTCATCGAAGCACTCGGCTCAAAGCAGATGCACAACTTCCGCAAGCATTACCGCAATGCGGACATCCTGCTGATTGACGACATTCACTCGCTGGCGGGCAAGCAAGGCACGCAGGAGGAGTTCTTCCACACGTTCAACTCTCTCTTCGACGCGCACAAGCAGATCGTGCTTTCCTGCGACCGGCCCGCGACGGAAATCGCCGGTCTGGAAGAGCGGCTCATCTCCCGTTTCGAGTGGGGTCAGACCGTGGACCTGCAACCGCCCGACCTCGAAACGCGCATCGCCATTCTTCGCAAGAAGCAACATCTGCTCGGCTTCCATCTGCCCGACGATGTGTTGTCATTCCTGGCTGAGAAAATCCGCACCAACATCCGCCGGCTCGAAGGTGCGTTGATCCGCGTCGCTTCCTACGGTTCGTTGCCCGGTCGCGAGCTGGACATCCCGGCGGTGGAGAAACTTCTCAACGATGTGCTCACTGAAGAAGCGCGGCACGCCCTGACCATCGAGGGCATCCAGAAGTGCGTCGCGACTCATTTCGACATCCGGCTTGCGGACATGACCAGCAAACGCCGGCCGACCTCCATTGCCTTCCCGCGCATGGTGGCGATGTATCTGTCACGACAACTGACCAACCATTCGCTGGCGCGGATTGGCGAAGCGTTTGGCGGACGCGATCACGGCACGGTCATCAACGCGTGCAAGCAGATTACCAAGGCGGTCCAGTCCGATGCCGCCTTGCGCCAAACCGTCGGTTTCCTTCAGCAACAGTTGAAACGTGAATAACCCTGCCAATAATCTGTGCCGAGTCTGCCAACAGATGGTTAAGAACTTTGTATTGGACCTAAAAAGTGAACAACCACCAAGTTTCCACCATGACTCGCTCGGTTTATTCACTGCCGCGCGCCGACGTAACTATCGCTAGCTGACCTTGACAGCGCATTTTGTTTCCAGTATTCACACCCTCTACTACGACGACTCTTCTTAAGGTTTATATATGAAAATAACAGTCAGCAAAGACCAAATGCTGGAAGCGCTCCAACAAGTGCAAACGGTCGTCAGCACTCGCACCACACTTCCCATCCTTTCCAACGTGTTACTTCGCGCCACAGGTGAAACATTGGAATTGACCACCACCGATCTGGATGTAGGTATTCAACGGAAAATCAGTGCTGATGTTTCAAAAGCGGGAGCCACCAGTCTGCCAGCGCGCCGATTGTTTGGAATTTTCAGGGAATTGCCTGCGGGAGAAGCCGAAATCGAGGTTGATGAAAAGAACATCGCATCCATTCGTTGCGGGTCGTCGTTCTTCAAGATCATGGGATTGCCAGCAGAGGAGTTCCCCCCATTGCCGAAGTTCGATGGAGGCAAACATTTCAAGATTGCACAAACAAATCTGCGCGACATGTTCCGCAAAACCTCGTACGCGATCTCCAATGATGAGACGCGCTATGTGTTAAACGGCGCATTCTTGCAGTTTAAGGCCGATAAACTGACGATGGTGGCCACAGATGGCCGTCGGTTGGCATTGGCGGAGCAAGACTTGGAGTTTCCAAAAGCCAACGAGGTCGAGGGCATTCTGCCAACAAAGGCCGTCAACGAACTGATGCACCTTTTGGGCGACAAGGGCGAAGTCCAGGCGATCGTGACGGAAAACCAGATGGCATTTGAGATGCAGGTTTCAGCAGCACCAGTGACCGGGGCACAACCAGAAAAGGGGAAAGAAGAAAAGGCAAAGAGCGACAGCCCGAACCTGATGATCGTGTCGAAATTGATCGAGGGGAACTATCCGAACTATCGCCAAGTGATTCCCAGCGAGTGCAAAGAACGCGTCACGCTCGAACGCGAGAGTTTGCTGACAGCTCTTCGTCGGGCCTCTTTGCTCTGCACAGAGAAGTCCAATTCCGTCAAACTCCAGTTCACCAAGAATAACCTCGCGGTCATAGCCAAGAGCCCTGATGTGGGCGAGGCACGCGAATCCGTGACGATCAACTACAAGGGCAAGGAAATCGCGGTCGCGTTCAACCCCGAATACATGATGGATCCTCTGCGCAACCTCGACAGCGATGAGGTCCATCTGGAGTTAATCGACGAGTTGTCACCCGGGGTCATCAAGGTGAACGCCCCGTTCCTTTACGTCTTGATGCCGATGCGAATGAGTTGAGAGCCGTTCAGGCAGCTCAAGCTGGCGTGAGTTCGTGGCGAATGATGCTCAGCGCATAAAGCGCCGCAGTTTCTGCACGCAGTACCAGTGGCCCCAGAGACAACGGTGAACAACCGGCCGACTTGGCCAAGTTGATTTCCGCAGGCGTAAAATCACCTTCTGGGCCGATCAGGATCAGCACAGACAAGGGCGTAGAAATGCGCGGTGAATCTGCAAGAATCTTCTTCAAAGGACGCGAATCCGGCTGGAGAGAAGCGATAAGTTTCAAGTCGAAGCCCTTCTTTTGTTCTGCCATATCCGCGAGGAAATCGCGCGCCTTCAGCGGGGGTTGTAGTTCCGGAAGCCAGTTGTTGCCACTTTGCTTGCAGGCTTCGAGGCAGATGGCCCTCCAGCGTTCGAGCTTCTTTGTATCTTGCTCGTCGAGCTGAACGATCGTGCGCTCGGAGACGAGAGGCAGGATGGAAAAGACCCCCAGTTCGGTGGCTTTCTGAAGGATCAGATCCATGTTTTTCTTCGGCACCGCTTGCGCCAGCGTGATGCGGCATGGCAGCGGGAGTGTGTTGCCTTTCACGAGCAATTTGAGATGGATGGAGTCGGCGCTGATTTCGCGGACGGCGCATTGCGCCTCATGGCCGCGGCCGTCGAAAACGTTGACCGAGTCACCCTCTTTGAGTCGCAGAACGTGAGTGGCATGGTGAGCCTCGCCTCCGGAGAGGACGAGATGCTCCAAGTCCGGCAGATAAAATCTGTGCATGGGCCGATTGTGAGGCAATGACGCCAGCGATTCCAGCCGGGAGTTGGGAATGCGTTTTGAAAAACGCGGCGCTCTTGGTCCGCGGGAAACGTGCTGGACGGCGGCGGACACTTGTCGCAGGATGCCGAAAACGCAATGAACACCCGCCTGATTCTTCTCCCTTTCATGACTGGCGCGCTGTTGATCGGCGCGCTCACCGCATCCATCGCAGCCGAGGCCGATACGCTGAAGACTTTGCGGCGAGAACATCCGCGGCTGCTGGTGCTCGATGCGGACTTTGCGCGCGTCCGCGAAGCCATCAAGAGCGAGGGCACCGCGCGCCAGTGGCACGAACGGCTTCTGCGCGACGCGGAGAAAATGCTGAAGGAAGAACCGATCGAACGCAAATTGATCGGTCCCCGGCTGCTCGACAAGAGCCGCACTGCATTGCGCCGAGTCAGCACGCTCGCGGGCCTCTACCGGCTCGGCGGCGACAAACGCTTCGCCGAGCGCGCTCGCAAGGAAATGCTCGCCGCCGCCGCGTTTCAGGACTGGAATCCTAGACATTTCCTCGACGTGGCCGAGATGACGTGCGCGCTGGCCATCGGCTACGACTGGCTCTTTGACTTCCTGTCGGCGGCGGATCGCACCACGATCCGCACGGCCATCATCGAGAAAGGCCTGAAACAGTCGTTTTCAATCCGTGGCAAACAACACTGGTGGGCGAAATGCGAGCACAACTGGAACCAGGTGTGCAACGGCGGCATGACCGTCGGCGCACTCGCCATCGCCGATGAGGAGCCGGCGTTGGCCGGGCAGATCATCGCCAATGGCCGCGCCTCCATCGTTCTGGCCATGAAGACGTTCGCGCCCGACGGCGGCTGGCCGGAAGGGCCCGGCTATTGGAGCTACGCCACCAGCTACAACGTTTTTTATCTCGCCGCGCTGGAAACCGCGCTTGGCACCGATTTCGGTTTCAAGAAGATTGCAGGCTTTGCCGAGACAGGTTCCTTCCGGATTCACTTCACCAGCCCGATCGGCTCGACGTTCAATTATGCCGATGCCGGCGAGAAGACGGGCACTGCGCCGCAGATGCTCTGGATGGCGCGGGCGATGAATAAGCCGATCTACGCCGGTCATGAACGGGCGATGGCTGATATACGTCCTAACATCTTCCATCTGTTATGGTTAGATAACAGAGGACGCGCACCACAGGATGATGACTTGCCACGTGCCACCGTCTATCGTGGGGTGGATGTTGCTTTCCTCCGGAGCGGATGGGGCGACCCGAATGCCATCTTCGTCGGCTTCAAAGGCGGCGACAACAAAGCCAACCACAGCCACCTTGATCTCGGTTCGTTCGTGCTCGACGCGCTCGGCGTGCGCTGGGCGCTCGACCTCGGCGGCGACGACTACAATCTCTCGGGGTATTTTGGAAGAAATCGCTGGACCTACTATCGCCTTCGCACGGAGAGCCACAACACGCTCACGCTTGATGGCGAGAACCAGGATCCGCGCAGTGCCGCGCCGATTGTTGCGTTCGCATCGACGCCGCAGCGATCATTCGCTGTCGCCGACATGACCGCCGCCTACAAACCGAAAACCACGCGTGCCTACCGCGGTATCGCGTTGCTGGATCGCAAGCGGGTGCTGGTCCAGGACGAACTCGAAACGTCGCAGCCAGTCGAAGTCGTTTGGAATTTCCTTACCAAGGCGAAGATCGAAACCGACGCCGACCGCGCTACGCTCACGCAGGGCCGTGCGAAACTCGAAGCGCGCATTCTTTCGCCGGCTGGAGCGAGGTTTGAAGTCATTTCCGCCAATCCACCGCCCCCGCAGCACCAACAACCCAACGCTCACAACCTCACCATCCGTCTGCCAGCGAAGACAACACAGACCCGCATTGCTGTGTTGCTGACTCCCTCCGGTACCACCGAGGCGATGCCGAAACTGGAATCGCTGCAAACATGGATCGCCGCCGGCAAACTTCCGCCAAGCGGAAACACCAAGGAATAGAGTCGCCAGCGAAATATCGTTAGTGTCGTTGGTGCAACAAGAACCACTCGTATAGTTTGGGATTGTTGTAGGTCTCCGTCCACGCGTCGTGGTTCGCTTCGGGATAGATCGTGAGCTCCACCTCGCGACAGCCAACCTTCTTCAGCATCTCCACCATCCGTTCTGATTCCGAAAGCTTGACCACCGAGTCCTTGCGGCCGTGAAACGCCCACACACCCAGCGCGGCAAGTGCTGAGGCCTTGTTCGGATCCGTCAGTCGCGGCGGAATCCAGTCGCCACCGCCGCAGATTGGCGCTATTGCTGCAAACCTTTCCGGATACGCAACACCCAAACGCCACGTGCCGAAACCGCCCATGCTCAGGCCGGTGAGATAGACTCGACACTTGTCCACGCGGTATTTCAACATCACTTCATCAAGCAACGCCATGAGAGCATCGTTATCCCAGCGTTGCCCAGAGGGACACTGCGGCGAGAGCACGATGAACGGGAAGTCGGTCTTCTCGCGCACAAGCTTTGGCGGCCCCTGGACGCCGACCTTCCAGACATTGTTGCCGCGCGAGCCTGCGCCGTGCAGAAAATAGATCAGCGGGTATTTTTTCTTCGCGCTGGCGCGCTCGCTATAGTCCTTCGGTAGAAACAGCAAGTAGTCGAGCTTGACGGTGCGCGTGATCTGCTTCTTGAACGACTTGGCACTTTGCACCGAGTCAGGCCCAGGCTCTGGAGTGGCACCGTAGGCACTGGAAATAGCGAACAGCAATACAAGTAGGAGGATGTTCTTGTTCATATGAATGTGGAATATGTTCAGCATCAGAATTATACAGAGTTTAGATAGATCGGCAAGATGTTTGCGCGTCATGTCTCCACAAGATTGGCTATCACGCCAACGGATTGAATCAGAATGTGGCCAAAGTGGAGATCATTAGTTCACATCTGCGAATGGACCGATTGGCAATTGACGCGCGCCTCAAACGGCCCATTCATCACGTGCGTTCCACGTGGAACATTCGGTTGAGTAGTCTGCACGGCTCGGGATACTGGCTGTCTGTGAACGCAGCGTAGCAGAAACTACTGGATCGCATCTATGCCCGAACCATGTAGCGACTGGCAGACATTCCATAGAGCAGTACAGGCCGGATTGGTTGAATGGGGCCATAACTTCAGCGCGGAACTCAAGTGACACGCCAACGACATGTGTTCCACGTGGAACATGTGGCGGTGGCCTCCCCAGTTGATACGGTCGAGTGTCTTTCAGGATGTTGTCCCGAGAAGGACAATCTCACAGCTAGTCGTCATATCAACCGAGAGATATCAGTGCCGGCTGTGGCATCCACAGACGAACAATCAGCAGGGCAGGACAACTCAATCTACAATGTCGATCGAAACGGCATTCAGAATCTGAGTTCCAGCCATTACCTATATATGCATCGCACCATCGTCATGTGGGTGTACCAGATGCAATTAAATATATCATAATATACTAATAGAGAATGAGTTATGAATACACTTCTTCGCTAATTACACTGGTTTTGTTTGACGTAAGTATTTCTACTACAACAAGATGCAACGCAAGTGCGTACGACATGTGTAGCACGAGTACAGGCTGCTATTCACCTCAAACAGGACGCGATGCCAGAGTCGACGGATTCCACTAGGACTAGCCGTCCAGAATCACCCTCCGTGGCGAGCGTCCGTGCCACGCTTTGAAGGCACGTGAGAAATGCGCTGGCGATTTGTAGCCCAACTCGGCGGCCACCCGCTTGACCTGCGTGCCGGGCTGCCGCAATCGCAAGACCGCTTGAGAAAGCTTCAGCCGTTGGAGACACGCCAGAGGCGTTTCCTTGTCGAAGCGTTTGAACAATCGCGTCATGTAAGCGGCGCTGACGCCACAGTGTTTCGCGATGGCTGCGGCAGACACCAGCAGCGGGTAGTTGCGCAGGAGATGGCCGCGGCAACGCAGGTAGGTGGCGCGGGCGGGATCGAATTGCGCGCTCGGATGCCGCAGGCTTTCGGCGCACAACGCCAGCGCATGTTCGAGCGCAGCGGCGGCCGCCTGCAAGCTCGTCGGTCCGCCTCCCAATGCATGGTCGATGACTTCTTCGAGCAGCTCCGTCATGCGCCGCGCGTCTACCACGCGAACCACGGTGCCGGATACGAGGCCCGCGGTCGCAACCAGTTTCCGTCCGCGAGCGCCTGTGAAGTTGAAGAAATACTTCACCATCGGGTCCGCGGGATCCGAGCGGATGACATGAGGCGTATGCGGGTCAAAGAAAAACGCATGGCCGCTGTTGAGGTCGTAGTGCTTGCCCGCCAGCTCCAGCTTGCCTTGGCCTCGCGAGACAAACTCAAACGCCAGAAACGGAAACCGCTGCCGGTCAATCAGGAAGTCCGGCGCACACCACTCACAACCGCCGCCCACCAGGCAAATCCAGGATTGATCCCGGGCTTGTCTGCGCCAGTCGGGATCGTAGAAGCGGCGCGTCCGCGCCACCTGTGTGGAGAAATAATAGGCCGTATCGAGAACGCGGTACATGGTTCGAAAATGACGCATTCACCGGTTAGAGGTCAAGGATTGTCAAGTGCAGGGCAAGAATGCTCATGCGGATTCGTTTGTCATCCGAACCACGGTTTCTATGATATAAACACGGTGATCTCATCGGCTCGAAGGAAGCGGAGAAGCATTTCACCGATTGGATTGGACGATGGAGACGGTTCGGAACATAAGATGGGAAGTCAAACATCGGTGTTACAAGGAGACCTGTAGAAAATGAAATCACTCACCTGCCTTTTCACGCTGTCATTGGCGTTCGCATGGTGCGGCATTCAACGCTGCCCCGCGGCCGACGGGTCGTTCAACGGGCTCGACGTCAACCTCGGCAACCTCTACCGCACCTCGAAGGCGCAAACGCGTTCCATCAGCCCGGAAAATTTCACCGGCGAAAAAGGCAAGGCCGGCATGGCCACCGAGGGCACCGGCAAGAACTGCGCTCGCGATCTGGGCGTGGGCTGGAAGGTCTCGCCATCAGTTCGCATCAAGGCCAAGACGACATTCACGCTCGGCGAGATCAAGGGTCCCGGCTGCATCCAGCAAATCTGGATGACGCCCACCGGCAACTGGCGGCATTCCATCCTCCGGTTCTATTGGGACGGCGAGGCCGAGCCGTCGGTCGAATGTCCCGTCGGCGATTTCTTCGCGTGCGGCTGGGGCAAGTATTGCCAGATCAACTCGCTGGCGGTCTGTGTCAACCCCGGCAGCGCGTTCAACTGCTATTGGCAGATGCCATTCCGCAAGAGGGCGCGCATCACGATGGAGAACACCGACGGGAAGGACATGACGCTCTACTATCAGATCAATTACACTCTCGCCGAACTGCCGAAAGACGCCGCCTATCTGCACGCGCAATTCCGGCGCGAGTCGCCGCTGAAGACCAAGGGGCTTTACACCATTCTCGACGGTGTGACCGGGTGCGGCCAATACGTCGGCACCTATCTCGCATGGGAAGCCCGCAGCAAAGGCTGGTGGGGTGAAGGCGAGATCAAGTTCTTCCTGGACGGCGACAAGGAGTTCCCGACGATCTGCGGCACGGGCACAGAGGACTACTTCTGCGGTTCCTACAACTTCGAGAATCGCGAGACGAAGAAATATCAGGTCTTCTCGACGCCCTATTGCGGCCTTGCGCAGGTGCTGCCGCCCGATACCGCCTATGTGCCTCCGCAACGGTTTGGGCTCTATCGCTGGCACATTGTGGACCCGGTTCGCTTCCAGAAGGATTTGAAGGTCACCATCCAGGCACTCGGCTGGCAGGAAGGCCATCGCTATCTGCAGCTTGAAGACGAGATCAACTCCACCGCTTTCTGGTATCAGCAGGAGCCCCACAAGAAATTCCCGCCGTTGCCCGTCGCCGAAGGCCCCACGCCGCGGTAGGGGCAAACCCAAAGTTTCAGTTCAGCAGAACGCCTTGCCGTCCGGGAAGCGCGTCGTGTCCGCCGTCGGAAAACGAATTGCAAGTTCCGGTGGAGCCAACTACGGTTGCTTCAATTTCTGAGAGCATGGAACGCGAGATACGGTCCACAAGTTCAGGGGCGATCTAGGCGAACTGTGCCGTGTGAGAGTGTGAGAACGTGAAACTGAGACTCAAATCCATTCCGAAGTATGTGGGGTTTTTCGCGGAGTTGCGGCGCTATCAGAAAATGGCCGGTGCGGAGAAAATCGCCTGGCGCGATCTTTATCCCTGCTTCGGTGACAGGACTGCCACAACCTCGTTCGACACGCATTATTTCTACCAGGACATCTGGGCGTTCCGCAAAATCCTGGAGAGCGGCGCCAGCAACCACGTGGATGTCGGCTCGAAGGTGGATTACGTGGGCTTTCTTACGGCGATCACGCACGTCACGTTCATTGATATACGTCCGCTGACGACCGACCTGCCGAACTTTGAAGGCAAGGCCGGCTCCATTCTGGAGATGTCCTACGGCGATGATTCGATTCCGTCACTGTCCTGCCTGCACGTGGCCGAGCACATCGGGCTGGGGCGCTATGGCGACCCGATGGATCCCTTGGGCACGGCGAAGGCTTGCCGCGAGCTTCGGCGTGTGCTCGCACGGGGAGGAAACCTTTACTTCGGCCTGCCCATCGGGAGACCGCGGGTCTGCTTCAATGCCCACCGCATCCACTCCCCGGAGCAGATACTGAATTACTTCGAGGGATTGAAACTCGTGGAGTTTGCTTTGGTGGGCGACGACGGTCATTTCAGGCGGAATGAGAAGCCTGAAACGGGAGCCGCGCAGAAATACGGTTGCGGGCTTTTTCATTTCACCAAATAAGCGACGCCAGATGACGGAGTTTTGCAACATCCTCATCGTCCAACTCGGCGACATTGGCGACGTGGTGCTGACCACACCGACAATCCGCGCCGTCAAGGAGGCACAGCCCGACGCGCGCGTTTCCATCCTCGTGCGCCCACCGTTTGGCGACCTGTTGCGCGCGGACCCCAATCTGCACGAGATCATCGGGCTTGTGAAAAGTGGCGGCTCGGTTTTCCACGCGCTGGGCGAGCAGGTGCGATTCATCCGCCGTCTCCGACAGGCGCGCTACGACCTTGTCATTCACCTTCGCACTGGTGACCGGGGCAGCATTCTCACCCTGCTGACCGGCGCGCGGGAACGCGTCGGCTGGGGAGTCGGCCCCGGCCAGAACTGGAAACGCATTTGTTTCACCCGGGTTATCCGCGACTCCCCGCCCGGTCCGCCGACCGTCCATCCCGGTGCCAACCAGTCGTTGCGCATGGTGCGCGCCATCGGCATGGACACGGCGGATTCCACGCCGCGACTGCACATCGCGCCGGCAGATCACGCGCGTGCCGTGGAACTACTCGCCGAATGCGGCCTCACGCCCGATGGACAATGGGTCACCATCAATCCTTGCGCGCGATGGAAGTACAAGGAATGGGACGGCGGGAAATGGCGGGAGGTCATGGACCGGCTCTGGGAAGCGCATCGGTTGTCTACGGTGTTGATTGGCTCTCGCGAAGAGGCGGCGGCCTGCGACGGCATCATCGCTGGATGCAAAGGGCGCGCGTTCAACTTGGCCGGGAAGACCAGCCTCGGTGAACTCGCGGCGCTCATCGCCATGAGCACCCTTCACCTCGGTGTGGACAGCGCCGCGCCGCACATTGCCGCTGCGGTCGGAACGCCCACTGTCACGATTCACGGCCCCACGGACTGGCGCGCATGGCGCGTCGCCGACGACCGGCACAGGATGGTTACTCCGGCGATGGACTGCGTTCCGTGTCACCGAAAGGGATGCGACGACAGCGGGCGAAGCCTCTGTCTGGAGCGGCTGGAGGTGGCAACGGTGATGAAGGCCGTGGAGGAACAGTTGCAGAAAAAAACGTAACGGCGTGCGTGTCATTTGGGGCGCAGAAACCGGGTGGCAAAGCGTTGTCAACGGGCGTGCCATGCTCTATAAAGTTCATGTCAAATGCGCCACCCCAGCAAAGCAGTCCAGGAATTCAACGTCGTCACCGGAGCCGCCCAATGACCCATGATGCCCGGCCACTCTTTCGCGCATGGATGGTCGTCGGGTTGCTTTGGGTCGTCGCACTCCTGAACTATCTTGATCGGGTGATGCTCACCACGATGCGCGAGTCGTTGGTGACGGCGATTCCGATGACCGACGCGGAGTTTGGCCTGCTCACATCGGTCTTCCTCTGGGTGTATGGAGTGCTCAGTCCTTTCGCGGGATACCTGGCCGACCGCTTCAGCCGCAGTCGCGTCATCATCCTGAGCCTGTTGGTGTGGTCTGTGCTGACATGGATCACCGGCCATGCAAAGACGTTCGAGCAGCTTCTCGTCGCGCGGGCACTGATGGGCATCAGCGAGGCCACGTACATCCCGGCGGCACTGGCACTCATCGCCGATTACCATCGCGGCGGCACGCGCTCGCTGGCCACGGGCGTCCACATGACCGGCATCAGCGTCGGCGCCGGGCTGGGCGGGATGGGCGGATGGCTCGCGCAACTGTATGGATGGAACTATGCGTTCATCCTGTTCGGCGGCATCGGCACGGCCTATGCCGTGCTGCTCATGTTTGTGTTGCGCGATGCGCCGCGCGAGGACGTCGCGACATCGGCAACGGCAGCGCCAGTGGAAAAAGTGAATTTCTTTGAAGCGCTCGTCAGTTTGTTCAGTCAGAAAACGTTTTATCTCATGCTCGGTTACTGGGGTCTGCTCGGCATGGTCGGTTGGGCGGTAGTGGGTTGGATGCCGACTTACTTGAAAGAGCATTTCCATCTCTCACAGGGCGAGGCGGGTTTTTCGGCGACCGGCTATCTATACGCGGCAACGCTGCTGGGCCTGCTCATCGGCGGTGTGTGGGCCGACCGCTGGAGCCGCACCAACCACCGCGCGCGCATCCTCGTGCCGGTGATCGGTCTCTGTCTGGCCGCGCCAGCGGTCTTCATCATGGCCAAGACGAGCGTGCTGGCCATCGCGATTGTCGGGCTGATGCTTTACGGACTGGGACGCAATTTCACCGACGCGAACATGATGCCGGTCCTCTGTCTGGTGGCCGATCCGCGATATCGCGCGACCGGCTACGGCGTGTTGAACCTGTTCAGTTGCATCGTTGGCGGCGTGTCGCTCTACGCCGGCGGCGTGCTGCGCGACGCGCACGTGAACGTGAACAATCTTTTTATGTGGTCCGCGGCGAGCATTCTTGTGTGCGCCGCGCTGATGTTCCTGGTCAAACCGCGTCATGTTGAGGCTGGGAAATGAGAGGCAAGATGCCATCTCCCGTCAATCCTTTGCCCTACACCGACACGAAGCCCGTCGGCGCGGCGGATTTCTACTTCGCGATCAACGCGACCTTCCGCTTTGTGCTGAAGAAGGCCGGCATCGAGGGCCTGCGCCAATACTGGACCGATCTGGGTGCGCGCTACTTCGCGCCGGTCACGGCGCAATGGAAGGCGGGCGGCCTGCCCGCTGTCGCGGAATACTGGCGCGCCTTTTTCGCTGCGGAGCCGGGCGCGAAGGTCGAGGTCAGCCAGTTGCCAGATGCGGTGACGCTCGAAGTCAAAGTCTGCCCCGCCATCAAACACCTCCGCGCGCATGGCCGGGAGATCGTGCCGTGTTTCTGCCAACACTGCTACTTCATCGGTGAGGCGATGGCCGCGCCCGCCGGGTTGGCCGTTCGCATCGAGGGTGGCAACGGTTCGTGCCGGCAGACGTTTCTTCGTCGTGACGCCGCGACTGCGGCGCAGGATCTCGCGAGCATCAAGGAGGCGTCATGCTAGGCTGCTACGATTTTTGCGGCCACTACGAGTGGACCTTTGAATGGATGATCCAGCGGGGCGGCGAGCCGCTGCTGCGGGAGTATTGGGACGAGGCCATCCATCGCGACTCACAGCGTCACGCGATGGAGCTCATCGGCTCGAAGGGCATCGAGGGGATGAAGGAGTATTGGGGTCACACGCTTGTGGACGAAGGCGCCGGCTACCACTGCACCGCCACGGACACTGTGTTCCGCACGGACATGCACGAGTGCCCCTCGAAAGGTTTTCTGATTCGCAACGGCCTCCACCAGCACCACGACTACTGCGACCACTGCATGGGCTGGATCGGGCCGCTGCTGAAAGAATGCGGCTGGGTCGTGGACCACGAGCACAACCATTGTGGCCAATGCTGGTGGGAACTGCGCCGCGCGACCGACCCCACGCGGCCGGGCAAACCCGGCGAGATGAGCGGCGAGCATGACGTTCGGAAGAGCGCCGGCTGGCTGCCGCCACACGGGACGATGGATGTCTATGAACGTGCCAATGCCCCCCATGACAAGACGACGCGCAAAGTGGACTGACGCGCTTCTTTGGATCGCCCTTATGAACACTACAGTTTCCTTTGGAGCTGAAGGCTGGCAACGCATGCCAGACCTGCCGGAACCGAATGGCGGCATGAGCTGCTACGCCGTGGGAGAGGACATCTTTGTCGCGGGCGGGACGAATTGGGAGAATGACACGAAACACTGGCTCACGAAACGCTGGCGGTTCGACGCGAAGGCGAACTCGTGGGAACCGCTGCCGCCGTTGTCGGCACCGCTCGCTTACGCTGCGGGCGGTGGCTTCTTCACGGCGGGTGGCAGCGACGGACAAAAGACGTGCGACTTCATCCTGGAATGGAAAGCCGACCGTCCTCCGCAACAGCTTGCGCGCCTGCCGCAGGTGGTCACGCTTGCGGGGGCGGGTTTTGCCGGCGGGCGGCTGTTCGTGATTGGCGGCGCTGCGGACATCGCCAACTTCAGCACGGTCACCGCGCACTGCTTCGAGTGGAGCAGCGGCTCGAAGGAAGTGCAGCGTCTGTCGGACTATCCCGCGGGACCGACCGCACTGGTGGCGGTTGCTGCCGCCGGGAACCGGGTCTTTGCCTTCACGGGAGCGACCTGGGAGGCGGCTGGCAAACAAGTGGTGAACCGAAGCGCCGCGTTTGCGTTCGATCTTGCGGCGCGGACCTGGAAACCGATCAGTCCGTATCCATTCGCCGGGCGTGGCGTCACGGCGGTGGCGCTGAATGAGAAACAGATTTTCCTCGCCGGCGGTTTCAAGAGCGAAGTCTTCACCGACGAGAGTTTCATCTACGACATCGCCTCAGACCGCTACGAGGCGGCTGCGCGCCTGCCTATCCGGTCAATGGTTCATCTTGTGAAGACGCGTGACTGGCTGTGGGCGTTTGGCGGGGAAGACCGTCAGAAACATCGCTCCGCCGCCTGCTGGCGCATCCGGTCTGCTGAATCGTCATCCGCACGGTAGCGTCGCCGAAAGAGCGCACGCGTTGCATTCAACCCACGGTGTGTCGTTTTATCCAATGCGCCGCGGTCTTCAAGGGGTGAATGCTCTCGCAATCAAGGATGTCGGGAGTCTTGAAGCCCTTGCCGTCAAATGACTCAGGAACCTCCAGGGGGAAGACAAGGTCTTCAAGCTTGGTTCCTGGCAAATTGAGATGCAGCGCAGTCTTCCATATGGGAACCTGATCGGGCTTGAGACCGAGTATGCTGTAGACGGCACTGTCCAAGGCCACCGGAGAGGAAGATGCTGCCAGCAGCCCGAGCGGATAAGGCTCTCCTTTAACCGGGCCGTAGGTGTGCATGGCGGTCACCGCGTCCATGAGTGACACGGACTGTGGCAGCTTCTGCCATATCTCAATGATCAACTGCGCGAAGCGGCAGCCTTTGTCACCGTGGAGGAAGTGAAGAACCGGTTTGCGGATGCCTGAGACACAGCCATAAACATTCTTGACCGCACCGCTCACGCGCATCTGGCGATGTGCCTTGAGCTTTGGGACACTCACGATCAGGTCATTATCAATGGCCAGCCGGGAAATGGGTATCAGGCTGCCCGAAGGCAGACGAACATATTTCGGCCGATCCAGATTGATCAAGGCGACGGGCAGATCGGCCAGCGCTTGGGTCAAACCTATGGTGCGAGCGATGTCGGTCGCCTGTCCAAAAGTCGGCGAGTCTCCCACCTGCACTTTGGCTCCCGAGTGCAGAAGATACTGGCAGACCGCCCTGACAACCGCAGGATGAGTAGAGGACAGATAGTCCGGAGGTGTTGCTGCCAGGAGGTTTGGCTTCACCAAAACCCGCAGTCCACGTCCCGGCCGAAAGCCGATCGCCTCAAACAGGCGGCCGATCGTCTCCCCCATGCATGAGGAGTCGTAGTCACCGCACTTGGCCAACGCCACCACGATTCCCTTTTCCTGATGCATTTGTCACCTGAGCTTGAGAAAGGCGCTGATCAAAGACGGAGGCAGGGCAGAAATAATCCGGGCCACTGCCGTATACGGATGCGGAAAGACGAACTCCGGTTTGCTCCGGGCCAGTTTGCGTTGGATGATTCTCGCTGCTTGATCAGCTTCAATCCGCCACGGCATGTGGAAGCGGTTTATATTCGTCATTGGTGTCCTGACGAATGCCGGAATGATCACAGAAACGGAAACACCCTCGCGCGCGACTCGAGCCCTCAGGCCTTGCCCGAAGACGCGAACCGCGGCTTTTGTTGCAGAATAGGAAGGCGCGTGCGGAAAGCCCCATATTCCCGCCAGTGAACTCATCAACGCTATCTGGCCTCGTTTGCGGCTGCGAAGAAGAGGCAGGACGGGCAACACAGTATTCAGCATCCCGTCAATGTTGACCGCGAAAACCGCTCGTATGTCATCGGCCGTTTCCTCTTTTGCCAGGTGGCCACGGGAGATGCCGGCGTTGGCAATCACGAGATCGAGCGGCCTGATGGCGTCAACCTCGGCAATCCACTGCTCCATGGCGGTCCTGTCCCTGACATCGAGCGCGCGACCAGATGCCACCGCGCCCAGGTTTCTACAGGAGACGCATACGGTTTCCAGCATCGCGGCGTTTTTATCGCCCAGGAAGAGATGGATGCCTGATGCCGCATAGGCATGAGCCAAAGCAGAGCCGATGCCGCTGGCCGCGCCAGTGATAAGGATGGACGTGGGGCTCGTCAAGGCACCCCCTTATATCCCCTGCGAGGGCGATTGTCAAAAACAGGGCAGTGCTCAATGCCTGTCGCGGGGATGCGCACTTCGTAACTATGCCTTGAGGCCAGCTCCCAATCGGCGCAATTGTTCCACCGACGCCGGGGCCATCGTTCCGTCCTGATAGATGCCGATGTTGAATGTCATCGGTCCCTGATGAGCGTTGCAGGCGCGAACGAAGGCAATGACTTCGTCGTCCGGGTAGAGCGGCTTCGGGATTTCCGTGTCCCGCTTGGTGTGAACCCAGCTTCGGAAGTCCAGGCAGGTCCAGCCGAACCACTGCAGTCCATTGCTGAGGTAACGGCTTGTCGCCGGGGCCTTGAGGTTGACCAACTCCCCGGCCCAGTAGTCCTGATGAGTGGTGTAGAGATAGGTCTGGGCGACACCGGCGTTGTAGGTGACCAGGCGGCCCGGGAATCCCGTCTTCGCCGCCACAGTGAGCCGTTCCCACGGGAACTGGAAGCCGGTCATGTTCGTGGTCACTGAATTGTGCGGGCCTCGGGGATCAAGGGAGTAGGAGCTGTCGAACCACCACGCCTTGACCTTCTCGCCATACCGTTGGCTCATCCACGCCACGATCTCGATCAGGTTCCCGGCGAGGACGTTCTTGTCCTGTCCGTCATAACCGACCGCCTTTCGCCACTCGGGATCGTTTTGCCCATTGCAGGAGTGATTCCAATACACGAGCAGCGGCAGGCCGTGGGCAGCGAGAGCGTCCGCAAGCTCGCCAATCAAATCCCGCTTGCAGGTTCGGCCGGGCAGCAAGCGGTCAATGACCGGATGCGGGGCGGGCAACATTTGCAGGGCGTGAGCGGCCGTGAACAGAACATAGTCGGCGCCGGCATGCCGAACCTGTTCCACAAACTCCTTCAATTTGAAGGCGTCAACGGCTCGCTGGAATGGCAACGGCTCGCCCTGGCGTGGAACGGTCTTGGCCGTCCAATGGACGCCGATCCCGTAACGGCACTTCGCCAGCCAGTCCGTGTTGGCACGAGTGTAACCGGCCGTTTCGCTCGCGATGAGCGGCAGCGCCGGCATGCCTAGCCCAGCCAACGCAAGACGCGCAAAATCCCGGCGGTTCATGGCGGTTCTCCCGTCACTCAGAGGAACTTTGATTTCTGGCCGCGCCCGCGTCACACAGCCACCGGCTTGCCCGTCGTCGCGGACTTGCCTTCGGCGAGGGTCAGCTTCAGGCCGTTGCGGGAGCTGGCAGGCGTCAGGAGATTCTTCGGCGCCTTGCCGTCCACGACGTTCACGGCATGGCGGAGTTCCGCCACGTAACCGTCCTCGTAGCCGGAGAGATCCACCTTCTCCGAGGTGCCATCGGGTTTCCACAGGGTGAGCGGGAAGCCCATGCGCGAGTTGAACTGGAGCGTGCCATTCTCGAAGTAGAAATCGTAGCCGTGCTCGAAACACAGTCCCTTGGTCGCCACCGCGCCGCCTTGGGCTGTGACAACCGGGCCTTTCGGGCCGAACGAATATTCTGTGACGACGTAGGTGACCACGCCGTTGGCGACGATGCCCTGGCTGCTCACGCGCTTCGGCATGCCGATGGCGTGGACGATGAAATCGGAGTCGTGGATGTGGAGGTCAATCAACGGGCCGCCGCTGGCCTTGGCCGACTTGAGCCAGTCGCCCACGAGCCAGTCGGGCTGCGAGATGATGCGCCGCAGGTGCGCGCCTTTCAGTTTGCCGTAGCGGCCGTCGGCGACGCACTCGGAGGCATACTTGAACTCCGGCCAGAAGCGAATGACTTGGGCAAGAAACAGATGCCCCTTGGCCTTCTTGGCGGCGGCGACCATCGCGTCGGCGTCTTTCAACGCGGCGGAAATGGGCTTCTCGCAGATGACGTGTTTGCCGGCCTGCAACGCGCGGATGGTCACGTCGCGGTGGGCACCGGTCGGCAGGCAGATGTCCACGAACTGCACGTTCGGGTCGGCCAACAGCTTGTCCACTTCCTTGTAAGTGGCGATGCCGGTGAGGTCCTGCACGCCGCCGGAGTCGCCGATGTTGCCCTTGATATCGCGCCAGTCGCCGGTAAGCCGTTTCTCGATGCCGTCGCAGACGGCGACGACGCGCGCGTTCTGGATGTTCTTGTAGCCTTTGAAATGGGTGACGCCCATGAAACCGAGTCCGATGAGTCCGACGTTGACCATGTTATCTCCTGTGTTGGTGGTGGAAGGTTTGTGTTGTCGAAAAGTCGCGCCGCTTATATCAGAGCGGCGTTCGCTTGTCAGGTGGAGAAATTGGCCGGAAATTTCCAGAAGCTTCCGGTTTCGCGGCGAATGCCTGCCTCACGGTAACCGCTCCTCCATGTCGCGCAACAACGCAGCGTCCCATTCGGCCGCCTGGATCCAAGTGCGGACCTTCATGTCGTCGCGCGTGGCGCGCATCACGGGCGCGGTGTTCGGGTCGGTGCGGTTCCAGAGTTTCGTGTAAACGTGCTCCATGTAGCGCAACGCCAATTGCCGCCAGAAATCGCCCTCGCCGCTGGGTTCCGCGATCCGCATCAACGAAGCGGCGGCCATGAAGCGGCACCATGTAAAGGCCGAGAACTTCAGGGCACCGCTGGTCTGGCGGTCGTCAAGATCAATGGTTGCTAGCGGCGGCTGGCGATCAATCCGACTCGTGCACAACCACCACCGGGCCACCCGCCTCATGCGATCCTGGACGTTGGGCTCGCTGCGGAAGACGGGCGTGCCGCAGGCGACGAGGAAATGATACGTGCCCATCCCTTGGTCCGGCAGGTTCCGTTCGTGGAAGGCCTGGCCGCGGCCGATCATGGCAAATCGGTAAGGCCAACACCCGATCGCCTCTTGTCCCTCCATCCAATGGCGCATTCCCCGGCGGGCCGCTTCCAGCCAGGACTCCGGCGGGTGACGGCCCCGTTTGTCCAGCGCATGGTGGGCCCGGGCGAGCGCCATCGCGCCCAGCGCATTGGAGTTCTGGCAGTCCCACGTTGTGCCTTCGTGGTGCTGGAACTTGCCCGGTTGGAACTCGCTGGCCGCCACCCAACGGGCGGCCAATTCGAGCCGGCGGAGGTCTTGTTCCGAAGGCTCCAAGCCGAGTTCGAACGTCTTGACCAGGTGGTTGATCGCGATGCACGTCTCGACGCCGTTCACATCGGGTAGCTTGTCGCCCAATCGCCGGAACGACGGGACCATTTGGCAAAGGCCGCCGTATTGATTGCGATTGGCCGGGTCTTCGACGTGCTGGCCTTTGAAGGCGTAAGCTCGCGCCGCCAGCGCCCGGCGGCGCCATTGCTCGTCGCCCGTGTCGCGCCAGGCGTGAGTGAAGCAAACGGCCGCGGCCGCCGCGTCGCGGAAATCGTATTTGTCCTCTTCTGAGTAGATGGCGCCGTAATGCCGGTCACCCGGCTCCATGACCTGCCGCCGCCGGCACCACTCCAGCAGATCGTTGAACATCGCCCGAAGCTCTTTCTTGCCGAAGCTGTCGCGGCGCAGCAACGAGTAGAACTCGCCCCATGCGTCGCGATTCAGAATCTCCCGCTCCTGCGCGCGGGTATCGCGCCGATAGCCGGCAAACGGGACGGCCCGATTACCGGCGCTGGCCGCGTCTTCGCCAGCGGGATAGACAAGAACCGACTCCAGCGGGCCGCCTTCCGGCGCGCCGGGCGTTTTCAGGTAGAGACTCAACATGCGGTTGTCAATGCGCACCGACGGCAGTTCGGCGCGCCCGTCACGGACCGGCACTTGCTGAAAACGGCTGCCGTCGAAGCCCACCGCCAACGACGTCGGGTTGCCGCGCGGCAGCAGGGCCACGGCATATTGGCCCGGCGGCAAGTCCCAACCGTTGACCTCGAAACTGTAAACGTCGTGCCGCTGCCAGCGCTCGAAGGGCAGGTTGTGATAGAACCACGGAAGCTGGGCCGTGAAATCCGCGCCTGCCAGACGCACGCGTTCGCTTGGCGGCCCCGGCAACAGCCTTTTCTGGCTTGGTTGGTTTTGTGGAAAGTGAGCTACGCTGGCCTCGGGCCGCTTGGCGTCTGGCGGCATGGCGTCGAGCGCGGCCACGGTGCCTCGGGCCAGTTGGCGGCCGGTCTGAAGGTAGCTTTCCTCAAACGACCCGCAGCCCTTCTGCCGCACCAACAACAGCGTTTCGATCGTATAAGCCAGCGGCGTGATCCCCGATCGAGGGAGCACGTTGAAGGCAGCCGGGTTCTCCTTCCATCTCATCTGCTCGAAGGGAAGGCCAAGTTCGCGGCGCCACGTGCCCAGCAGCGCCTCGCTGCCTGGACCTGGCGGGCCGAACGCTTCCAGCGCCGTCCGATGCCGACCGTTGTGCAGGCTCGCGAAGAACACCGCCCGCCACTCGGCCAACAGCGGCCACAAAGCCTTCACCTCCGGCAATCGCCGGTCATGCCAACCTTGAGAGACATTGTCGCCCACCCCTTCGGTCAGCGCGCGCGGCAGGTTGTAATACGTCGAGCCATAATAAGCGCCGTCCACGTTCATGATCGGCACGAAATAGAATACGTAACGGTCGAGCCATTCGCCGTGGGCCAACACCTCCTGCATCCACCCTTCGCAGGCATAAATGCCCGCCACCTCGGCGCTGTGCTCGCCGGCAATGACCACGACGTTCTGCCGCTGCGGGTCATCGCCGGGCTTGGCAATCCGCGCTGCGCGGATCGGAAATCCGTGCGAGCGGCTGTGCCGGCTTTGGCCGACGGTGATCGAGCGGACTAACTCCGGATGGGCTGCCGCCAGCCGGTCCAGCAGTTCATCGCGACGCTGGAGGGTGTAAGGAGTCGGCACCGCGAACCACATCTGCGGCGCGGTCAGGCGCAGCCGGTAACGCACGCCGTAGGGCAGATGCTCACGGTCGCCATAGTGAGCGTCAAGCTTAGCGCAGCCGGTCGGCGTGAAAGGCACGATCTCCATCTGCTGCGGCTCCATCGTGATCCACCTTCGGCCATCGGTGGACCATACCGTGGCGCTCTCGTGAAACACGGTCCGCCCAGCGTGGTTGAAATCAGCCACCTCCAGCGTAATCGTCCGACCGACCGCCTGCGGGCACTCCATCTTGAAGTAGAACCGCCAGGCATAAGGTTCGAGGCCGACTCGGGCTCGGAACCGGTAGTGGTCCGGGCCAACCTTGGAGAAGGCGTGCCCGTTGCCGCAGTGAATGGTGCTGTCGAAGGTTATTCCATCAATGCAGATGCGCTGGCCGCCGGGTTTCCACGGTGCATCGGCGGCGGTCGCTGCCTGCACACAGACGGCCGTAATGACCCAGGCAAGCCACGCGGCCATCCTTCCGCACGTCTGGATCGGTTTCATAGTGAAGCCATCAACTGGAGAAATGCTTTGCCACCACCTTGGCCAGCTCCGGCTGATTGTAGATGGAGTCGTCCGTGAACCCAGGGCGCAGCGGATTTTGACTCGGTATCGTCGCCCAAACCACAGGGCACAGCCCCAATTCCATGATGATGCCCAGACATTCGTCGTATTGTGCCGCGGCTTTTGGAGCGTTGCCTGTCCAACCTTTCGCGCCGGAACCTTCCGTCAGAATGACCCACAACGGCTTTCGCGGGAACACCGCCGCGTCCCGGCGCAGGTTTTCCTTTGCATGCTTCTGACCGGCGAACGTCTCGCGGAAAATCACGTTCTCTGCCTGGCCGAGGTTGTCGAGCCGCTGCATGGGCAGGGCGGGGTTCGAGGTATTGCACGTCATGACCATTTGTTTTGCCGGTGCCGCTTCGCCCGCCGCGGCATAGACGCGTTTGACGTGCTCGCGCAGGCTCTTCTGATGAAATGCGATGCGAACGGCCTCGTCGGCCTGCTGGAGGTCCTGACCTGTCTCTTGCTTGAAACCCTGGCGACAGAACTTGCAGAAACACGTGATGCCCGTGAACGAATAGTAGTTCGGGTTGTCAAGGAAGATGCCGTCCGCGCCCGCCGCGGCATAGCCGCGCGCTATCCGGGCGACGTGCTGCGACCACGGCGTGTTGTAACAGAAAGCGTAACGGAGATGCCACACGTGACGGCGAGTGAAGCTGCACGGTTTGCCTTCGATGGTCGTCTGGACCCACTCACGCCGCTCTGGCGACAGGAATGATTCCTCCATCGTCGTCGTGTCGTAGTAACAGACCACTTTGAGGTTCTGTGCGTGCGCCTGCTGAATGAAGAAGGCGATCTGGTCCCATGTCCCTGCGGGACACCAGCCGTTGGTGGTTTCCGGGCAGCAATAGAGCAACATGACCGTCGCTCGAAACTCTTCGCGTGCCCGCTTCAGATGCGGCACGTCACGATATTCGGCGGACAGGATTCGCGCCTTTCGCGCCCATTCCGGAGCCTCCCGCGGCTCCGGCAGGATCGTCGCGGCACTCCGCTCGGCCGCGGCCTGTCGGGATTTGATAAGGACAATGCCGCCGGACATCGCGGCGACTTTGGCAACAAACTTCCGGCGTGTCATCATGATCGCTCTCCTTGTTTCGTCTTCTTGTTCGACAAACTCGGCAACGTGACTCCTGGTTCCGCGGCAGCCAGCCATTCGCGCCACGAGAGGATATGCTGTCGCATCAGTCGTTCTGCCGCCGCGGGCGATTGCTCACGCAGGCACCGGAGGATTTCTTCATGCGAGGCAACTGTGACGGCGTGCGCCCGTTTGGCGTGCTGCTGATGGGCGCGAAGCATCGCCAGCCACAGTTCCAATTCGTAGCGCAGGGATTTCCACAGCCTCGCGAGACGACGATTGCCCGAAGCAACCAGGATCGCCTCGTGGAAATCCAGGTCGAGCTGCGTGAGTTCCTTCGGGGATTTGGCAAGCTTGGTCGCGGCAATGTTTGTTTCAAGCTGCCGCGAGTCTTTCCTCAGCCGCGGCGAAGCCAGGCGCGCGCCCGCCGGCTCCAGCGCCAGCCGCAACACGAACAGTTCCTCGAAATCCTCCGGACGCAACGTCCGCACATACGCCCTGCCCGTTTCGCTGAACTCCACCAATCCCTCGCGTTCCAGAGCAAACAACGCCTCGCGCACGGGCACGCGGCTCACTTTCAATGCCCGCGCCACCGCCGCTTCCGCCAGCAGCGCGCCCGCTGGCAGCTTGAATGCCAGAATATCTCTACGGAGAGCCAACAAAGCCGATTCCGAGCGGGCCGCCACGCTTCTTCGTTGAGTCATGGGTGACGGTATACCGTTTGAGACAATGCACTGTCAACAAGAAACGGTATACCATTGCAGGATGGACACCCATGTCTGGCTGTCCCCTGAATCGTCGCAGCATGGCCAGACAGGAGTGTCTGGCCTACTTCGCCGAGTAGCCGCCGTCCACCGGCAGGTTCGCTCCAGTGATGTAGCGCGCGGCGTCGCTCAACAGGAACACCACCGGACCACCGAGGTCGGTGTCGTCAGCCATCCGGCCCAGGAACGTCCGCGAGCAGTAACGGCTCAGGAACGGTTCAGGCTGGTTGTTGAAGAAACCGCCGGGCGAAACGCAGTTCACGCGCACGTTGTCGCGGCCGAACAGCGCGGCGTAGAACCGCGTCAGGTTGATCATGCCGCCTTTGTGGAAAAAGTAATCCGGCGGCGGATCGCCCATGTTGGTGCCTTCGTAGAGTTCGAGGCTCGGCCCGACCATGCCTTGGATGGAGGCGATGTTGACGATGCTGCCGCTCTTCTGCCGGCACATCACCTCGCCGAACGCTCGCGTCATGAGAAACACGCCGGTCGCGTTGACCCGCATGGATTCCTCCCATGCAGCGACGGGAGCGCCCGGCGATTTCATCGGCCGCGCGACTGAGTTGTTGACCAGTCCATCCACGCGGCCAAAGCGCTTCAGCACGCGGTCGCGCAAGGCGAGCACGGACGCCTCATCGCCTTGGTCGAGCTTCTCTGCGACGACCGAGCGGCCCTTCGCGTTTTCCTCGGCGGCGACGCGTTCGAGCTTGGTGACATCGCGCGAGGCGATCACCAACTTTGTGCCGGTCGCTGCGATGGCGGCCACCAGCCCGCGCCCGAACAATCCCGCGCCGCCGGTGAGGACGACGACTTTGTCTTTGATGCTGAACGTGTCAGACATGGGAGACCTTGTCATGGCGAGCCGCGGTTTTCTTGGCCGCGGGCGCAGTCTTGTTGAACCCAGTGATAAGCTGTTTGAAATACTCGCCGACGCCGATCACGTCCGCACCGAGCGTGAAGATGGAAACGCCCTCGGCCTCAAGCGCCTCGCGGGTGTCGAGCAAGCCGGCGGTCACGACGTACTTGCCGTGCTTGCGGGCGACGGCGGCCACGCGCTTGCGCGCGGCGACGACCTCCGGCAGCTTGACCTGCGCGACCTTTCCGATGAGATGGCTGTAATCGCCGGGGCCGAATAGCAGCGCATCATAACCCGGCACTGCGGCGATCTCTTCCACCTTCGCCAGCGCCTCCGGCGATTCGATCTGGAGGATGACCAACCGCTCGCGGTTGCTGTGATCGATATACTCCGGATAAGGCACCTGGCAGTAGACGCCGTCCATGTTCCCGCCATCAATCGGCCGGCGGCCGAGCGGATGGAACCGCGTCATCTCGACGATGTGACGCGCTTCCTCCGCGGAGGCGACGTGCGGCACCATGATCGCCGTCGCGTCGGCCTCGAACGGCTTCACGTATTCACTGTAGGAACCTTTCGCGACGCGCACGATGGTGTCCATGTCGTAGAGCTTTGCGGCGCGGATCATGTGCTCGAGGTTGAGCCAGTCGTTCGGCACGTGCTCGTTGCAGAGCCATACGGCCGAAGCGCCGGCCAGTCCGGCCAGTTCAACGACGCGGGGGTCAATCAAGTTCAGTTTCAACACCGTCGGACATTGTCCGGCACGGAGTTCACGGAGGATGCGGCTGGAGCGTAGTTTCATAGTTGTTATTTTAGATTAAGGAACACTCGGATCGAAAGCATGAAGAAAATACTCATATTGCTGGCAGCCAGCGCGGGAAACGGCTTCGCAGCATGGCAACGAACCGTTCATGCGTTGCCTCGCTCGCCGGGGTGTAAGGTGGCAGCAGGCGCAGCGGAAAGCCGGGGTCGTTGACGCGGCAGTACATCTTGTCGAACGCGCTGTCCATGTGCACCTCGGGGCCGGGGAGTTGCAAGAGTTCGGCGATGAGTTCGGCGGCTTCGCGTTGGATATCGAGAAGGACAGCCTCATTGCGACGGCGGCCGGCCTCAAAATAAGCCTGGCCAAGGGCGAGGTTCGTGTTCGCCACGGAGATCAACAGGCCGCACTCGCCCATCATCGCAGCATCGGCAAATCCGGCCTCGGTGATGAAATGCTGAAGCTGCGGCGCTTCCGTCAGCAATCCGCGCAGGCGCTTCGTTTCGGTCGTGCTGTTCTTGGTCGCGACAAGGTTCGGATGCCGTTCTGCGAGCCGCCCATACTCAGCGGGTGTGATGAGGCGCTGCGCGCGCAGGAGGTTGTAGTGGAGGAACTCGCAATCCGGAAACCGGCCGCAAGTCTCGCGAAAGAACACCTCCATCTCCGCATCCCGCAGCGCGCCCCAGCTTGGCAGGCTCAATTGGAATCGCCGGGCGCCAAGCGCCCGCGCCCGTTCGATGCGCTCGATGACCGTCGCCAACGACAGGTTGATGACGCCAATCATGGTTTGCACGCCCGCGTCGCGCGTTTCGTCGAGGAAGACGCGCGTGATCTCGTCGAACTGCCGGTCGCTCACCGCGTAACCCTCGCCCGCTGTCCCAAAAATATAGAGGTCGTGGATCCCGTGCGAAACCAGATGGCGCACCTGGCGGCGGAAGATTCCCTCAGCGAAGCTGAAGTCTTCGTTCCACGGCACGCAGCAGGTGGCGAGAACGCAGGGACGGTAGCGCTTGACGTTCATGTCACTTCGCCGGCGGCGTCCAGACGACCACTCCCACATGGTAACGGCGATGGGCGGCTGTGCCGTTGCTGTAGTAGGCGGTGAGAATTTTGCCGTCGCGCATCTGAACGCTGGCGGGATAACCGCAATCGCTGCTGAGCAGATCGTTTACAAGCGTCAGCGGCTCGCCCCAACTCTTGCCATCGTCAGCGCTCAGTCTGGCGAGCACGCCAAACTCGCCCTTGATGCGATTACCGTAGGTCAGCAGCAGACGCCCGTCTTTTAATCGCATGAGATGCCCCGGATGCTGCGCGGCTCCGCTCACCGGCTCGGAAGACGTCCATGTTTTGCCGTCGTCATCGGACCGGAAAAGATCGATCCGCTGCTTCGTCTTGCTGAGCGAGCGGGCGGCGGCCAGCCACTTGCCCGACCCCAGATGGAAGATCGCGGTTTCGTTGTTCGCGTCGCTGATGCGCGACTGGACTTCCCACGTCCTGCCATCGTCCGCGCTGCGGAACATCCATAGGCCATCCTGTTTCGTCTTCACATCTCTCGCGTAGCAGGCCACGCGCAACGCGCCGTCACCGCCCGGCAGGATGTCGCCGAACGGGATATACTGCGTCCGGCCTTCCACGGCCTTGGGGAATGATTCCTTGTCAACCTTCCACGTCGCGCCGCCGTCTGAAGAACGGCAAACCCACGGCGCCAGCACTTCCACCAGCGACACGACCCTGCCCTTGTCGTCCTTCTTCAGCGACCAGCCGGACGACAGCACCAGCAGGTCGCTGTTGTTGGCTTTGCCCGCCGCCACGTTCATGCGATTGGCCGAGTCCTCATGCGGCGCGGCCGTCCCGCGCTTCGACCAGAACAGGCCGTCGCTCGTTGCCCAACACTCCACGTCGCCTTCCGCCCGCCCGTGACTGGGTTTGTTGAAGATGGTGGCGATGATCGTCCCGTCGCGAAGCGTGGCGAGGTTCGGCCACGCGCAGACGTTGTCGATCGCGACGTAGCGCGTCGTGATGACCGGCGCAGCCGGTTCGGCGGCTCCAGGTTTCCCGGCGAGAGCGCCGGCCAGAACGGTGGCAACAATCAGGAATCGTATCATGGGAACCTCATTTCTTCTGTGTCGCGACTTCCAATTCACTCAGAACTTCGCTCAGTTTTACCACGCGCCCGCCCTGCTCGCGGCTGCGGATGCCGGCGATGATGATGGACATCAGTTCGATGGTCTCCTCGAACGGATACTGCCGTTTGCCCGTCTGCAGGAACTCGATGAACGCCACAAGCTGGCCGCGGAATGCGTTGTAGGTGTCGCGCAACGTGAGGGCGATCTGGCCCTTGGTGCCGTAGAGATGCACGCCGCCGAAGCTGCCGTAAGCGTCGTGAATCGCCGCGAGCGTGAGTTGGACGCCGCTGCGATGCGCGACAGACACGATGTCGGAGCCGTCGCGATGGTTCGTCTGCACCGACTCGAATCCCGGCCCGACCAGCGGCTGGACCGCCTCGAGCGCGTGAATGCCGTAGCGTTCCCACGTCTTGCAGGTGAAGCTTGTGATCCAGCGGAGGTCGCCGAACTCTTCGCGCCGGGCGGCCACGTCGCGAATCTCCGGCGCGTAACGCATGCCGCTGTTGGAGAGGATGCGGCCTGTCTTGCGATGCCAGCCGATAAACTGGCGCAGGTCGGGCACGTTGATCGCCATCGGCTTGTCCACAAACACCGGCAGGCCCGCCTCGACGAACGGCCGCGCGCGGCGGACGTGATCATTGCCGTCGTCCGTCGCGATGACCACGGCATCCACGTGGCCAATGACATCCTCCGGTTTCGCGACGACATGCTCGATGAGCGACGCCGCGGCCACCTTGGGCGCGTCGGCGGGATCATCGGTCCAGACGTGAGTGACGCGCGCGCCGGGCACGCGGATGGATTCAAGCGGTTGCGCGCCGAGATACTTCGGGATGGCGGCGTAAGGGCACTTCGCCATCTCGGCGGGGTTGTATCCGTTGATGATGGCCGACCACGAGTAGGGGTGGCCGTTGCCCTCGATCATGCCGAGCATTGCGAGCCGGAGTTCCTTCTTCATGCGATCTTGACTGCCTTTCCGCCACGCGCCGATTCGAGCGCGGCGAGGTTGAATTTCAGCGTTTGCGCCGCCTCGTCGAGCGTGGAGAGCGGCGTGGGCTTGCCTTGCATCCCGTCGAGGAAGGCGTTCGCCTGCGCGATGAACAACTCGTCCCGCTCCAGCGGCGCTGTCTTGTGGTGCTCCCACGCGCTCGTGCTTCGCCGGAACACGCTCCATCGTTGCTCGTGGCCCTCGACACGCACGCTGCCGCCTTCGCAGTGGATGCTCAACGTCATCTCGTTGGGCGCTTGAAACTGGTTCAGCGCGTAGTTCACCAGCGCGTTGCCGTTGCGCGCGGCCACGCTCACCGTGTCCTCGACCGTCACGCCTTCGAGCGCCTGATGCGCCGCGTCGCAAAACACGCGCGTCGTCGGCCCGACCAGCCACTCGACGGCGTTACGCCGGCCGGAATGTCGGGAAGTGCTGGCCCGTTGCGATCGTCACGTGCAGCGGTCGCCCAAGCTCGCCGCTCCGCAGGAATTCCCGCGCGCCGAGAATCCACGGCATCAGGTGATAGACATATGCCACCGCCGTGAACCGGCCGGACTTCGCCGCCGCGTCGCGCAGTTCGTCCACCTTCGCGAGGGTGGTGCTCAACGGTTTTTCAATGAACACCGCCGCGCCGTGCTGCAGCGCGGTGATGGCGAGTGGAACATGGGTATGAGCCGGCGTGGCGATGACAATGCCGTCGTAACGACGCGCGGCGAGCGCCGCATTGAGGTTGTTGAAGCTGGTGACGCTGTATTGCTGCGCGACACGTTGCGCCAACGTGGCGTTGGCGTCGCACGCCGCCACCTCCGCACGGCCGGTGCGTTGGAAGCAACGCAAATGCCGCTCGCCAATACTGCCGCAGCCGACGATCAAGATTGAATGCATATCCATTGTCTTCACTTGGATGGGTTCATCACGAGGCTCAACCCGCCGGGGACGGGCGAAGGTGTCAGAAGATATACGGTACGACATCTCATGACGGGTTCATTAATATTTTGGAACAGGTTACAGCGCAAATCAGCATTCGGGCTCATTTGAAACGGATCACTACGGTCTCATTTGGGTTGATGTCGCGGACGATCATGTTGCCGTCGGTGGTCTTCTCCCATGGGACGTCCTTCCCATCCACGTGCACACTCGCGACCTCTGTCGCGCTGCGATCAGAGATGCGCAACCAGCCGCGAACATCCGGATCGGAACTCTTTCGGGAGAACGCAAACCGGTATTCCTGCGCTGACAATTGGTAGTTCAGTTCCGCAACCGCGTCGTTGCCCTGGCCGAACAGGGCCTGAAACCGTTTGGTCATCAGATAGCCCAGCACTATGAGCCTGCCCTCCGGCTTGAGAGCCGGGTTCGGGTTGTTCCGGTTCAGGAACAGCGGCACGATCAACCGGTCGGACTCCGCCGCGCTGGCTCTGTCCATGCCTTCGTGCAGCCAGCGGAACTTGTCCGTCTGTTTGCTCTCGTGGGCCGTGATGTTCTGCCTGCCCATCTCCTGCGCGATGCGCCGGTATTCGGTGTCCATCCACGGCGGGCAGATGGTTTCCTTTTCGTCCCAGAAGAAATGGAAGGTCGTGCAGGCGTTGTTGCCCACGCCGAGAAGGCTCTTGCGCGCGAGATAACGGTCGGGCACCTCCCGGGTTTCTCCTCCCACGTTGGGTTGTATCACGCCTTTGAAAGATGTGTTCGCCCAGCAGCCGTAATCGGTGATCCCGTAGAACGCCGCGGCATTGCTGAAGAGATCCGGCATGCGTGTGACAGCGGAAAAAGTGTTTCCGCCGCCGCCACTCCAGCCGATGATGTTGATGCACGCCGGGTTGGTTTCGGATGGATGCTGTTTCAGCGCGGCCTGGACTGCGTCGTAAATGTCCATGATCTCCAATCCGCCATCATCACGCTGGCCGGTGGATTCTTCACGACCGCGCAAGTCCACGGCGATGGCAAAGAGGCCGCGCTCCGCATAGTTGCGGACCGAACCCAGCATCCGCCGGCCCCCGTGACGGAGCACGGGATCGCCGTAGCCGTGCATCAGGACAACGACCGGCTTGGGCTTGCTGTTGGGACGGAAAGCCATCCATGCCTTCAGCGGTTGCAGATGGGACACGCTCGATGCGTAAACGAGGTTCTTCTCGACCAACTTCGGCGCGGCTTTGAACACGGGCGGCGTGGCCGCTCCCGGTTTCCGGCGAAACCCCATTGAGCGGAGTTTTGGCCCATCGCCGCGTCCGCGGAAAATGATGCGGATGCGAACACTGCCGGTCTTCATGCCATCCAGCCCGCTCTTGCCCTGCCAGGACATAACCTGTTCGACGCCCGGCTTGTCCATCTTGTCGCTGTTCTCCTGTTCGTAGCCCGGGATGCGGTCGTCGTTGTCACCGTGCAAAAGCTCGGCGAGCAGGTAGTGGTCCTTGTCTGCCTCGGCGTTGACCGTGAGAACGCAGTCCTTCACGTCCTCCACCGCGACCGGCACTGTGGTGATGAAACCAATGTGATGGTCGGGGGCGTTGCGGAGGTGAGTCCAGCCGTCAAGCGGCAGGGTGGCCAGGCCGAGGCCCATGCGGCATTTTTTCCAGCGTTCGTATTGAAGCGGCTGGTCGGTCGGCGCCTGATAGTCTGCGGCGCCGTAGTAGAGACGGATTTCATTTTCAGTCACCAGCGGACGCGAGGGGATGTGCATCCCGCGGTCCCACG
This sequence comes from Verrucomicrobiia bacterium, assembly GCA_041651735.1. Classification (GTDB taxonomy): domain Bacteria; phylum Verrucomicrobiota; class Verrucomicrobiia; order CAIQCK01; family CAIQCK01; genus CAIQCK01. The sequence goes on from JBAZIR010000003.1 coordinate 40,949, forward strand.
CATTGCCCGCACCTTGCGGGATCAGCGGCTGGCCGTCGTGGACTCGGACGAAATGCTCGCCATCGCGGCTGACGGCCATCTCCAGATGCTGATCATAATGATTGCCGGTCTGATAGAGCATGACGTAGTGGCCCTTGTATTTGACGACGGCAACATCGTGGACCTTGTCCCAGGAACTGCTCGTTTCAGGCTGGAAAATGGGATTCTCGGCGTGACCGAAGAAGTTGGTTCCGTCGGCGCTGTACGCGCAGGCAATGGCGCGCCGGACGGGCGGCTCGTTCGGGCACATGCAACCGTAAGCCCGCCAACGCCGCGACGGTGGCGCGTCCGGGTCGTGGAGGACCGAGTTGTAAACGAACCACTTCGGTTCCGGGCCGAGCAACTTGCACTTGATCGGCTGTTGTTTCCACGAGATGCCATCGCCCGATGACCACAGGGAGTGCCGATTGGGATGAAACCCGAGGAACCTGCGGGCTGCGTCGGTCGTGTCAGGATTGGGAATAACCGGCATGAAAATGTTCAGGCCGGGGATGGCATTGTTGTTTTTCCGCCCCTTGAACTCGACCAGCCCGAGCTCAGGCTTTTCCCACGCGAGGCCATCCTTCGAGGTGCCATAGCAGAGATGGAGCAAATCCATCCATTTGCTCCAGTCGCCTTCGGGGTTGGCCGCCGAATACCATGCCTTGAAACCGTCACCGTCGCGAAGTACGGTCCCACCATTGAACACACGGTGCGAATCAATCGTTTGAGGGTCGCCGCTCGGGCGCAAGAGGGGGTTGGCCGGGTGCTTTGTCACCGTGCCCAGCGCCTGCCCGACCCATCGCGTCTCGCCGACGTCGAGCATGTCCAGAAAGAGAATGTCGGCGCCCGGTCGCGCGACGGGAGCCGGCGTCCGGATCCGGTGGGCGCGCAGCGGCTGGGGCGCCTCGCGATTGACGAGCAGCAGCCCGAACTCGTCTGCGCCGGCGGCGACGCGGGCGGGCACGTAACAACCTTGAACTGTAGCGAGGTTGTCGAGGAACTTGTCGGTCACGTGAAAAATCCCGCGGCCCTCGCGGATCGTGTCCCAACCGGTCCCAAGCCATCGGGTGGAATGGACGAACTTACGGTGGCCGGTCGTGTTCACGAACAACAGCCACGGAACGCGCCTGCCATCCACAACGAGGCGGGGCTGTGAGAGGTTGTCCTTCTTCCAGCGTTTGTCTCCTGCCGTCAGCGGCAGGTTCGTGTTCCAGTTCTGGCCGGTGTAAAGCGAGTATTCCAACTGACCTTTGTCCGCGGGCAGCACAACCAACACCTGATGACGGGCGCACACGATGGTCGGCTCCGCCGTGGCGACGCCGACCCGCTCCGGTCGCGTGCTTGTTGCTCCGCTGCGCAGCCACTTGCCGTCACCCGCGCTTTCGAGATGCCACACCGCGCCATGACCGTCGCGCCAGACGACGTGTGCCACGCCCAGCTTCGAGATGGCGACCTGTGGCCGGACATCCCCTTGTCCGGTGGCGATGTTTTCGCGAGTCCATTTCTTCGATTCGGTGGCGTGCGCGACCCATACCGTGCCGCCTTCGTCTGCGCTCGCGCCCACAAGAACGGACGCGCCGGCGCGCTCATCGAAGGCAATGGCTGTGGGTCGTCCCGTGCCCAGCTCGCTGACCCCGGCGTAGGATGTCTTCTGAAGCGCGCGCCTCGCGCCGCCTTTGCCAGCAAGAGAACACGTTGCCAGAATAACCCGCTGCTCACTGGTCCAGACAATCTGTAGTTCGTTCCGGGGTGTGACGAGCATCGTGCTGGCCGCTTCGACTCGGTTGGTCTGAAGCAACCCACCGCCCGGGCCAGCGAGCGTTGTGCCCGCGTCCAGTGTCACGTCGAGAGAGTCGGCGTTCGGCATACCGAGATGCAACCGCGCTTCGCCGTTGTTTGCCGAGAGATACAGATACGTGCCGTCGTTTGCGCGCGCCACCGCCGCGCATTGGTCCGACTGTGCAGACACATTCAGGACCAGGCATGAAGCCAGGATGGCGACGGCAATGAAGGATGGACGCATGGTTCTAGAATCAAGAGGGAAGCGTCCACCGCGCCTGTCGGAGCACCGCTTTTGAGGGCTTCTTCATTTGTTCATACCAGACCGTCAACAGTGAACCGTCTGCCAATTCCACGGTGCTGGGGTAGCCGAGATCGCCACCGAGGCCGTCGCCGGAGATGATCATCGCCTCGCCCCAAGTCTTGCCGTTATCGGCGCTCACGCGCGCCTGGTTGCCGAAGGGCGCGCGGCGGTGGCCGTAGGTCATGAGCAAGTGGCCGTTGCGCAGCTTGAGCAGATGCGAGGGGAGGCCATAGCAGATGGGATGCGGTTCGCTCCAGGTTTTGCCGCCGTCCTTCGATTCGGTTTGCAGGGTCCAATCCGAGTTCGCCTTATTGTGGTTACGGATCTGCGCGATGATCGTGCCGTCATTGACTTCAACGGCGTGCAACTCGTGATAACCTTTCACAACCGCGTCGCCCTTGCGCGTTGGAATATCGGCCAGCCAGTGCCACGTCTGGCCATCGTCGGTGGACTCGCATACGCCGACCTTCTTGTCGTCGGTCCACAACTGCTTGCCGACATATAGCAACCGGCCGTCGCGAAGCTGGATGGGACCATGCGGGCTGTTCACGATGGTTGGCAGCCGCGTGGACCAGCTTTTGCCGCCGTCGGTCGAACGGATGAGCCACTGGCCAAGCTCGGCTTTGCGCTCCGTCGCTCAGCCGCG
>JBAZIR010000004.1:0-41207 GCA_041651735.1 Verrucomicrobiia bacterium
GCAACGCACCCGCCCCGCCGACTGAACGCTCTCACGTTTTCGCGAGGCCGGCGATTTGGAGTCCAAGCCAAAACGATCGCGGTTCCACTTGCCGAAAAAATCTCTGTCAGTTCCCGCCGCTGAGGGGTAAACTGCCACCCTTCTCAATGAAAGCATCCAAGCAGGCTCTGGTGCGAGTCGGGCTGGCTGCGTTGTTGGCAACGTCAGCTCTCATCCCCGCGCATGCCGTGGCAGATACGATTTCCCCAAAACTCCGCATCGCTACTTTCCGCTGCGACGCGACGCCGCCGCGCGGCGAGACGTTGGTGTGGCTCGTCGAGCACAAGACACCCAAGGACCCGCAGTTGCTCAAAGGCGTTGTGCTGGAAGACGGCGGGAAACGTTACGTCCTCTGCGCGCTTGATTGGTGTTTGTTGTGCAATGAGTCGGAATGGTCTTTCCGCGAGACGATCGCCCGCGCCGCAGGGACCGAGCCGACATGCGTGGCAATCCATTGCATCCATCAACACGTCGCCCCCTACGCTGACGAAGGCGCGCATCGGTTGCTGGATGCCGCGCCCGGTTCGCCATCGCACCTCACGGCGAAGTTTCTCGACGGCCTGCGCGCGCGGTTGGCCAAGTCCGTCCAACAGGCGGTGAAGCGGCTGGAACCGTTCGACCGGGTCGGCTGTGGCGAGGCAAAGGTGGACCGCGTGGCGTCGGAACGGCGGCTGAAGGGGCCGGATGGCAAGATTATCACGCGCGGCAGTGAGGGTGCCAAGAATCCGAAGCTGGCGGAAATGCCGGAGGGCGACATTGACCCGATGCTGAAGACGATCACCTTCGCCCGTGGCAAGAAGGTGCTCGCGCGGCTCCACTACTACGCGACGCATCCGCAGACGGTCTCGTGTGACGGAACGACGTCGGCGGATTTCGTCGGCTGGGCGCGTGAGGCGATGGAACGGAAAGAACGCGTGTTTCAGGTCTATTTCACCGGTTGCTCCGGCAACGTGACGGTCGGCAAATACAACGACACAAACCCGACCGGACGGGCGGCCTTAAAGGCGCGGTTGCAGGCAGGCATGACGGCGGCAATCGCGGCCACGCAGTTGGCGCCGGCGGAACGGCTCGTCTGGCGGACGGATGCCGTGGCGTTGCCAATCCGGACCGACGCGGCGTTTGTGGATCCAAGCCGCGGCTGGGTGGCCGACCCGAAAGCGGCCCAGGGACTGCGCGTTTACAAAGGCGCGATGCGACTGGCGTCCGTCGAGCGCGCCAAGCGGCCGTTTGAGCTGAGTTCCCTCCAGGTCGGCAACATTCACATCGTCCATCTGCCGGGCGAACCGATGCTGGAGTTTCAAAAGTTCGCGCAACGATCCAAGCCGAACGACTTCGTGGCCGTGGCCGGCTACGGCGACTGCGGCTCGGCATACATCTGCACGGACGCGGCTTTTGCAGAAGGGGGTTACGAACCCACAGCAACCAATCTGGCGCCAGGCGCCGAGCAAATGGTGAAGGCGTCCATTCGCCGTTTGCTGGGTGAAGCGCCGAACAAGTGATCCACACCCACAGGATGGAGCCATCATGAATACGAATCAGACAAGCTCGAATCAAGACATCACGCGCCGCGCTTTCATCAAGACCAGCGGCGCAGTCGTGGCAGGACTCGCCACGACCAAGCTGGCCACCACGGAAACACTGGCGGCTGCCGGCGGCCCGAAGACGGTGACCTTTTCTCCGCAGAAACTCACCGCGCTCACACGCTGGCCGCGCTATGGCGCTGCGGAGAAAAACCGCCTGCACGAGTTGATTGATAACAATCAGTTCTACCCAGAGTTGGCATTGTTCGAAAAGGAGTGGCAAGACTATACCAAGGCGCCGTTCGTGAAGGCGCATATGAATGGTTCGAGCGCGCTCACCAGCATGTATTTTGCGCTTTCGCTCGACGTGCCGGCTGGCAGCGAGGTGATGGTGCCGACCTACACGTTCTTTTCCGCATGCCTTGCGATGCGGTTCTCCAACCTCGTGCCGGTCTTCATCGATGTTGATCCGAAAACGGCGTGCCTTGATCTCGAGGACGCCAAGCGCAAACTGACGCCGCAGACCAAAGCGATTGAGGGGATGCACTCGTGGGGCTTGCCGTGCGAGATGGACCGTATTTGCGATTGGGCAAAGGAAAAGGGCCTTGTGACGCTGGAAGACTGCGCGCACGCGCACGGCGCTTCGATGAAGGGCAAAAAGATGGGCACGTGGGGCCAGATGGCCATCTACAGTTTCCAGGCCTCCAAGGTGATGCCCGCAGTCGAAGGCGGCATGGGCATGTATCAGTCGCGGGAGTATTACGAGCGCGCCGCCGCCTTTGGGGAGTATGGTGATCCAGCCAAGTTCCCAAAGGACAGTCCTGTGCGCGCGTACGAGGGCACGGGCTTTGGCCAGAAATATCGGATGCATCCTTTCGCGGCCGCGGTGGCGCGAATGCAACTGAAGGGCCTCGACGCGCTGAACGCGCTGGTGGAAAAGAACGTCCGCGCGCTCAACGACCGGCTGATCCAGTTGCCAGGCATCACCGAGCCGCGCTGCCGTCCCGACCAGAAGCGCGCTTTTTACCACGCGAACATGCTTTTGTTGGATTTCAAGAAGCTCGGCTTCTCGCGCGCCGCGCTGTTGAAGGCGCTCAGGGCCGAAGGGGTCCGCGTGAGCTTCTGGGATTATCCGCAACAGCATACGCTCAAGATCTACTCCGAGGCGAAGTGGTGGCATCATGCGCCGAAGATCCCGGAGAAGATGCCCGGTTGCGAATATGTCAACGCCAACCACATCTTTCTGCCGCTGTTCTACGGAGAAGCGCCGGAGCTGATCGAGCAGTATGTGAAGGCGTTCGAGAAGGTTTGGGCGCACCGCGACGCGTTGAAGCAGGCGTAGCAGCACGCAGTGGTTGCGCGGGATTGTGATGGGTTGAGCGAAAGGTCTCGGCGAAACGCCCGGCGCTGCCGGGGCAGAAGTGCCGGAGCAGGATGTTTTCTTCGCGACGGCGCAGCAGCGTGGCTACGGGTTCTGTTGAAGGACTGGGAATATGTGCAGGCGGAGGCGCAATGCGTAATCCGTAACCCGTGACGCGGGATATGAAAATGTGGGAGGGGCCTCAGCGCCCCGACTGTCCTGTTATGAAACTAATCAAACTCTGCGCATCCGCAGCTTTCACCGCAGTGGCGCTGGCCGTGTTCGCCGCCGCGCCGCCGCCGTTGAAGGTGGACAAAAACGCGCCATTGCTGCTCGACGACGCCCCCGCCGCCAAAGCGACGCCGGCTCTGCCACGGCTCATCTGTTACGACTGCCACGGCAACTTCCGCGACGAGCCGCTCTCGCTCAAGCACGCGAAGAACAAGGTCACCTGCGTGACCTGCCACGGCGAGTCGTCGGCTCACGCCAGCGACGAGGGTAATATCACGCCGCCCGAAGTGATGTATCCGCGCGACGCCATTGCCGGCAAATGCAAGAGTTGCCACGAAAACCACAGCGCATCTCCCGCCGCCGTTGCCGCCCGCCGGAAGGAGCGCGGCTTGGAGAAAATGGAAGCCAGGGATCTCGTCTGCACCGATTGTCACGGCAAACATCACATGAACGTGCGCGCCATCCAATGGGACAAAAAAACCGGCCGGTTGCTCGGCGGCGGGAAGAAGCGCACAGAGTAACCTTCGCCGCGCGGACTTCCCGTATCCGGCTGTCGAAAAAATTCGACGCCGTTACGCCGCTCATGTAAGAAGCTGCGCATGAATCCGAAGAACCTGCTGACGGAACTCTCCACCCGCCCCCTTCTCTGCGACGGCGCCATGGGCACCCAACTTATCGCCGCCGGCCTCGCGCCTGGCGATTGCGGCATGCTCTGGTGCATCGAGAAACCTGAAGCCGTCGAGAACGTCCACCGTCGTTACCACGCGGCTGGCTGCGACTTGATCACCAGCAACTCCTTTGGGGGCTGTGTGACGAACCTCGAACGCCATGGTCTCACCGCGCGCGCCGATGAGCTTAACCGCGCCGCTGTTCAGGTCGCGCGCCGCGCGGCCGGCGAAGACGCATGGGTGCTCGCCGACATCGGGCCGTTCGGCGGATTTCTGGAGCCGCTCGGCGAAATGACCGCCGATGAGTTGCTGAAGCTGTTCGTGCAACAGGCGGCGGCGCTCAAGTCCGGCGGCGCTGACGCCGCCCTCATCGAGACGATGACCGATCCGGCTGAGATGGTTGTCGCGGTAAAAGCAGCGAAACAGGTCGGCGACTGGCCCGTGATCGCGACCTACGCGTTCGACCGCGGCGACGGAAAGAATTACCGCACCATGATGGGCTCCACCGTCGAGGCAGCGATGAAGGAAGCCATCGCCGCCGGCGCGGACGTCGTCGGCGCCAACTGCGGCACCGCGATGAACCTCGACGATTACGCGCGGCTCGCCGCGCAGATGGTGCGCGCCGCCGGCAAGACACCGGTTATCATCCAGCCCAACGCCGGCGCTCCGCAGAACGTCGGCGGCAAGGACATCTACCCCGCAACGCCCGCTGAGATGGCCGCGCTGGTGCCGACCCTGCTCTCCGCCGGCGTGCGGATCATTGGCGGTTGTTGCGGCACCTCGCCCGACCACCTGCGCGCGATGAGCGAGGCGTTGCGAAAGAAATCGTAGGCCAGACACTCCTGTCTGGCCTGCATCGGCAAGACAACCCTTTTGCCTGAGAACTGCTGACCGTCAACGTTGGCGGTTCGTACCGGTCTTCGCCGGCGGCATGCCGCACGCCACGCGAAAGCCATCAACCGCCGACGAGAACTTCGCCGTGCGCTGCTCGCGCAAAGCGCATCGCGGCAGGCCAGGACTGCCGCCGAAGGCTCCGCCACGTATCACATGCAAATGGCCGTCGGTGATCCATTGTTGCGCGTGCGCGCCGCGGTCATCGAAGCTGTCGAGGCACCATTCCCACAGATTGCCGAGCGTGTCGGCTAGCCCGAATGGGTTCCGTCCGCGCGCCCCGTAGTAATCCACGGGCTTCACAAATCCCGGTTCCCTCACGCCCCAATTCCAATTCAACCGGTTTTCGCCGTCCGACGGCCTGTCGCCCCACCAGAACTTCGTTTGCTTGCCTGCGCGGCACGCGTATTCCCACTCCGCTTCTGTCGGGAGACGCATTTTGCAGCCGACCGGGAATCGTCCCTCTTCCTGTCTGTCCAGCCATGCACAAAACGCCATCGCATCGTTCCAACTGATACAACAAACTGGATCATTGTCCTTCGGCTCGGAACCGAAATGCGGGTCGCGCCAGTTCGCTCCGTCCACATGTTTCCAAGTGTGTGGACCGCTGGGTGCATACGACGCACCTGTGGTCTCTCCGTCGGTCACATAGCCCGTTGCTTTCACGAATTGTCTCCACTGACCCACTGTCACCTCCGTTCGTCCGAGCCAGAATCCCTGCCGGATCACGGTCTTGCGCGGTTGCTCGCCTTCGGCTTGGGTGAAGATCGGGTTCGCCCGTCTCCCTTCCGCGCTTGTTGCCCACTCGCGCTCTTCCGGCGTGCTGCCGAGCATGAACTCGCCCGGCAGGATGGGCACCAACTCCATGCCGATGGAGGTCATCAATGACTGGCCTGTTTGTACACGGGAAGACGCCGCGGCACTTGCGACAATCGGGCCAACTTGGAGCCAAAACGCCGCGGCCGTCGCGCCGTTAATCTTCGTAAGCGTCTTGACACCACGCAACGTCGCAGCGTCGCGAGCGGCGACGAAATCGCAGCGCAGTTCCCTCAACGGCATGCCCTGAAGCGGCGAGAGATCGGTGACCTTCGAATTGTTGCACCAGAGCACAGACAATGGCATTCCAGCGAGCGGCGAAAGGTCGCTCACCGCGGTGTCGTTGACGCTCAGCACAATCAGTTTCATGCCGGCCAGCGGCGAAAGGTCGCTCACTTGCGTGACACCGAGACTCAACACCGTCAGCGGCATGTCGCGGAGCGGCGAGAGATCGCTGATCGGGTTATTCTGGCAATAAAGCCACGTCAGCGGCAGGCCCTTAAGTGGCGAGAGATCGGAAAGAGAACCTTTCTGCGCTGCCGACGCCGACGCGAGGGTGAGCCTTTTCAGCAACGGCAGCGCCTTCAGTGGCGTGATGTCCATCACGCCGATGGTGGACAACGCCAGGTCTGTCACCGCGCCGTTCTCGATTTTGTGCGTCTCCCTGCCGTCGAAGGTCGGATTGAGTTCCTTCAGCTTCGCCACGACGCGCGCGACCTGCAGTTCCGGTGGCAAGCCTGCGACTTCTTTCAGAAACGGATCGGCGGCGACGGGTTTCGCTGCGAGCGCGGGTGTCACACCCGCCGCCAGCGGATTTGCAGCGACGTTCGACGGCTTCGGCGAGGTTTCGATCTTCGCAGCGGAAGAGGATTCAGCAGCTTTCGTAACAGACGCGATTATAACAGGCGCAGGAGTGGCGGTTCCTGGCCCCGGCGATGGTGTGTCCTTTCGCGCTTCGGCGGGAGGGACGCCCGCGCTCTCAGATAACGTGCTGCCAACATCATGCTGGCGCCGCTCGTCTGCTTGTCGAGAGTTTGCAGGCAACGTGCCTGCATCACGTTCCTGCCACGGCGCCCACCACAACACGCCCGCAATCGCGACCACGGCGGCGATGCCGCCAAGCGCCATCTGTTTGAGTGAAACAGGTGCATGAGCCTCCGCTTCATCCTCCTCCTGCGCGTCGCCAGCCAAAACCTGCTCGTGTGCTTGACGCAGTTCCTCGATCAGCTCGGCGTAGGTTTGATGCCGGCCGCTCGGATGCTTCGCCAGCATTTTCTCGATCACCTTGACCAGGGCCATCGGACAGTCCGGCATGACCATGCGGATGCTCGGTGGCGGCTCCGTGAGGTGCTTGACGATGACGCTGGCAAACGCGCCTTCGTAGAGGTGTTTGCCGCACAACATCCGATACAGCGTGCAGCCGAGGCTGTAGATGTCGCCGCGAAAATCCACGTCGCCCTCGCCGCGCGCCTGCTCCGGACTCATATAGTAGGCGGTGCCGATGATCGCGCCCGTCGCGGTCAGGCTGGATTGCGCGTCGCCCACGACCCGCGCCAATCCGAGGTCGCCGATTTTCACCTTGCCGTCTCGCGAGAGGAAGATGTTGCTCGGCTTGATGTCACGGTGGATGATCCGTGCCTTCTTCCACGCCGACGCCAACCCCTCGGCAACGCGCACGCCGATAGCCGCCACTTCATCGGCGGGAATACAGTCCTGTCGCACGAGACGCTGCTGCACCGTTTCGCCCTCGACGTATTCCATCGCGAAGTAGTGCAGCCGCTCGCCGGTGTCGAGGTCCAAATGAGCGCCAGCATCATAGACGGTGACGATGTTGGGATGGACAATCGTGGCGGCGATAATCGCCTCGCGCTTGAACCGCTCGATGTAGTGTTCGTCGCGGGCCAGTTCCGGAGCGAGGACTTTCAGTGCCACGTGGCGGTCGAGCGAGTATTGTCGGGCCTTATAAACGATGCCCATCGCGCCGCGACCGAGTTCGGAGAGAATTTCGTAATCGCCGAGTTTTTGCCCAATGAGTTCCCGCATGGCTCCTTTGAGTTGATTTTGCCCTCTGCCACCGTCGCTCTTTGTAGCCTGTAGCGGTTCGCGCAGACAAGCACAGACGGGATACGGCTGACGCGGCAATTGGCGTCGGGGCGTCGCCGCATTTCAATTGTTGGCGTTTCTTTGCGGCCGGCATCGCTGGAATGCGCATTGAGGAATCATGGCCCATCAAAAAACAAGTCAGACACCCACACACAAATGGCACAAATGGGACTAATCGTTAACCCTTGACTATTTTTCTCACAGCCCGCTTGCCGGCTTTCAGGATCTGGCCGGCACGCGGCTCGATGACCAGTTTCGGGTCGGTCAGTTTCTGGCCGTCAAGTTGGACGCCGCCTTCCTGAATGACCCGGCGGATGTCGCTGCGACTCTTGAACGCGCCGGTCTTTTCCACCAGTTCGATGAGCCCGATTTGGCCGGCGGGGAGCACGAGCGGTTCAGCCACTTCGTCGAGTTTCTTCTTCGAAAACTGGTTGTCGAAGTGATCTCTCGCGGCGCGGGCGGCGTCGGCGCCGTGGAACCGCTCAACGAGTGCGGCCGCAAGCGCCTTCTTGGCTTCCATCGGATGGCCGGTCTTGAGTGCCGCGATTTCAGCCGGCGTTTTGCCCAGCAGCATCTCATACCAACCCCACATCAGCTCGTCGCTGATGCTCATGGCTTTGCCAAAGGACTCGGTCGGCGACTCGCTGACGCCGATGTAGTTGCCGAGGCTCTTGCTCATCTTGTGGACGCCATCGAGGCCCGGCAGGATCGGCATGATCATGACGATCTGCGGTTGTTGGCCGGCGTCGGTCTGAAGCTGGCGGCCGACGAGGTTGTTGAACGTCTGATCGGTGCCGCCCAGCTCGACGTCAGACTGAATGCACACGCTGTCGTGGCCCTGCATCAGCGGGTAAAGGAACTCGTGGATATTGATCGGCTCGCCGGCCTTGTAGCGTTTCTCGAACGTGTCGCGTTCCATCATCCGCGCGACGCTCATCTTGCTGCACAGCTTGATCACGTCGGCCAGCCGCATCGGCGCGAGCCATTCGCTGTTGTAGCGGATTTCGAGTTTGTCCGGGGCGGGGTCAAGGACCTTGCCGGCCTGCTGAAAATAGGTCTCGGCGTTGCGCTTGATTTCCTCGGCGGAAAGCATCGGACGCGTCTTGGTTTTGCCGGACGGGTCGCCGATCATGGCGGTGTAATCGCCGATGATGAGCACCGCCTTGTGGCCAAGATCCTGGAACTCGCGCATCTTGCGGAGCACGACGGTGTGGCCTAGATGAATGTCCGGCGCGGTCGGGTCCATGCCGAGCTTCACGCGAAGCGGCCGGTTGGCGGCACGCGATTCATCGAGTTTCTTGCGCAGCTCGTTCACCGTCTCGATCTGGACAGCGCCGGCGCACAGAATCTTCAGTTGCTCATCAGAGGAACGAAACATGGCAAGAGGATGGGCAAAAGTTCCCACGCGGGCAAGGCGAAACGCGACTGCCCGCACGAACCGGGTTGCGCGTGGAGAGGCGGATTACGGCCTGCACAGAGGCCGGCGCTACCGTCCCATCATTTCGGTGGCCATCCCGAGGGCGCTTGTCTTTGTGGCCACCGGCAACTGGATCAGGATACGGCTGGCCAGATCGTCGAGCAGCGACCTGTCGTCAGCCGAATCGCGTTCGCCCTTCAGCCAGATCAGTTTTTTCGGCTCGCGCGCGCGGTCGAACAACTTCTGCGCCGCCGCGGCTGGCATCCAACTGTCGTTCTTGCCGTTGAGGATCGTCAGCGGCCTGGATCCGAGATGACCGACATAGCGAGCAGGTTCCAGCGGCTTGAACAGCCACTCGCCGATGTGCCCGGCCGTTACCGCCGGCACGGGCAGTTTCAGCCGGCGGGCGTTGGCTTCGATCAGACCGCCAATGCCCGCTCCAATCTGAAACAGCGCCACGTGGGAGAACTGGTTCTGATTGTCCGCCGCCGCCGCTGCCGCGCAGATCAATGCGCCGGGACCGATGCCGGCCAGCGCCACGCGCTCCGGGTTCACCATCTGCTGCTTGGCCACGAAATCGCCTGCGAGCAGGACGTTGGCCACCATGTGCATCGCCGATTCGCGCACCTCCCACAGCGTCTTGAATGTGGCCGCTTCGTTCGAGAAATCCAGTTTCAACACCTCCGGATAGTCGAGGGCGATCACCATCATGTTCTTCTGCGGCGGCATCCTGTCCACCGCCTTGCGGCCTGTTGATGTGCCGGCCAACAAGACCACCGCCGGCCAGGTATGGCGTTTCCCGGCGCCCGCGGGGATGCTCACGCGACACATCACATGCCGGCCCTTGTCATTGCTCAGTTCCACGTCATACACCGTCATCTCATCCACCGTGGTGATGTCGGTGAGGGGCGCTCCCGTTAGCACGCCCTTGTCGGCGCGAAACATGGGGGTCCAGTCACCCGCGTCGTAGTAGGCCAGTCCGCCTCCGCCCAGTAGCGCAATTACAGCGATGATAATGAACATCCACTTCAGAAACTTCATTCCACGTTTTCCTTCCCAAGATATTTCCGCTCCCGCGTATCCACGCGGATGACCTCGTCCGGTCCGATGAACAGCGGCACCATGACTTCCAGGCCGCCTTCGAGCTTCGCTGTCTTGTAGGCTGCCTGCGAACCGCCTCTCTGCGGCGCGGCGGTTTCCACCACCTTCAGCGCGACGTGTTCCGGCAACACGATATCAAGCAGCTTGCCTTCGAGGAACATCGCCTTGTATTCCTCATTCTCCTTCAGAAACCAATGTCGTTCGCCTACCAGTTCGGCCGTCATGTCCAGCTCGTCGAACGTTTCCGCGTCCAGAAATACAAACTCGTTGCCTTGGTGATAGCTGAACTGCACCGGCCGCGTTTCCAAGTCCGCCACGGCCACACGCTCGTTGTCCGCAAACAGCCGATCCACCATCCGACCCGTCTTCAAGTTCCGCAGCCGTGCGTGCATCTTCGGTTTCGCCTGCGCTGCACCCGACGAATGGCAATGCTCGATCACATGCGGCACGCCGTCCAGCATCAACGCCGTCCCGCGCTTGAACTCCGAAGGCAGAATCGTTTGCATGACATCCTCCGCCGAAGAATCGCTATAGCCGCAGTATGCCACAACTGCCGTTTCTGGCAAGTCGCGTGATGGAACTATCTTCGCTGACGGTAGTTAGCTCGTCGCCGCGTGCCGGGGAGTTGACGAAAGAGGAAGTTTGCCTTATTAAGAACCCTTTTTACGCGCTGCGGAATCACGCGGCGAAGGCAGTGGAATATGGAATTGACGGTTCAAGATGTTTGTCAACTTTTGAAAGCGCCGGAAAACAAGGTGCAACGCCGGGCCTGCGAAGGCGGCTTGTTGCATCATAGTGCAGGCGGACAGGTCTACTTCAACCAGTCGGAACTGGTTGAATGGGCTGCTCCCCAACACGAGACCGCACCCCGACCCTACAGAAGCTGGAAAGTCAGGCGATGAATCCTGGCTTGCTGTTGGCGGCGGCTGGCGCGGCTATCCTTCTCAGCGTCCTCGGCGCTTTTCGTGCGCTGCGGGGGTGGTTGGCGGCCTTGCTTGCGAGTGCATTGGCAGCAGGTGCTGCGGCTGTATGGGTTTTGGCCACAGGCTCCGTGTGGGAATGGCGGAGCGCATTCCTCCTCGGCGGGCAGGCGGTGCATCTGCGGCTGGACGGCGTCAGCGCGTTGTTTATGGCTTTGCTGGCCGTCGTGGGCGGAGCTGCTGGTGCCTACTCGCGTGAGTATTGGGCGGATACCGCGCACTCGCGCTCGGCACCCCGAGGCCGTGCCTGGTGGAGCGTGCTGCTGCTGTTCATGGGTCTGGTGCTGCTGTGTTCGAACGGCCTGCATTTCCTCATCGCATGGGAACTGTTTGCCGTGAGCGGCTTCTTTCTCATCTGTCTCGACGCGCGGCGGCGCGAGGTGCGGGCGGCGGGCTGGCTTTATCTGGCTGCCTCACATACGGGCACGCTGGCGTTGTTTGCGTTTTTCTCGTTGCTGGCGACGCGGACGGGAAGTTGGGACTTGGGGCCGATGCGCGATCAGGCGCAGTTGGCGCCACTGTTCTGGCTGGCGTTGTTCGGGTTTGGGGTGAAGGCGGGCATGTTTCCGCTGCACATCTGGTTGCCGGCGGCGCACGCCAACGCGCCCAGTCACGTCTCAGCCATCCTTTCGGGCGTGGCCATCAAGATGGGCATCTACGGCATCGTGCGGTTCAGCGGGTGGCTTCCGGCGCCTGCGGGGGCCGGCTGGGTGGTGGCCGGTCTGGGTGTGGTGAGCGCGGTGCTGGGCGTGGCGTTTGCGCTGGGACAGCACGATCTCAAGCGGCTGCTGGCCTATCACAGCGTCGAGAACATCGGCATCATTCTCATGGGAGTCGGCTTCGCTCTCGTGGCGTCTGCGCACGGGTATCCGGCATGGGGCGCGCTGGCGCTTGCGGGCGGCCTTTTGCACGTGTGGAATCATGGTTTGTTCAAAGCGTTGTTGTTTCTCGGAGCCGGTTCGGTGTTGCACGCCACGGGCACGCGCGAGATGAGCCGCCTTGGCGGATTGTGGCAGGCCATGCCGTGGACCGCGTCGCTGTTCGCGCTGGGAGCAGCAGCCATTTCCGGACTGCCGCCGCTGAACGGGTTTGTGAGCGAGTGGCTCGTTTATCTGGGACTTTTCGATGCCGTCAACCAACCCGGCGCGGCCTTGGTCGGGGCGATTCCAGCCATCATTTTGCTGGCAATGACTGGCGCGCTGGCGCTGGCCTGTTTCATCAAGGTATGCGGCGTGGTGTTTCTTGGCGCGCCGCGCTCGCGCGAGGCCGAACATGCGCACGAGTGCGGCTGGTGGATGCGCGGCCCGATGCTGGTCTTGGCGGGAAGTTGCGTAGCCATTGGCTTGGCACCGTTCGTCTTTTGGTCGGCCGTGCATGCGGCGGTGGTCTCGTGGCGGGACACTTGGGCGGACGCCCCGGTGCCGGAATCCTTGGTGACACTGGGCCTCGTTCACTTGGTACTGACCGTATCGGGGGTGGCTGGCGCGGTCTGGCTGTGGCGGCGGGCGCATCGGGGCGGCTGGGTTCGCGGACTGACTTGGGACTGTGGATACGCGGCTCCGACGGCGCGCATGCAATACACGGCCGGATCGTTTGCCGGCATCATCACCGAATGGTTTGCGTGGATTCTGTTGCCGAAGCGGCACGAACACCGACCGGTCGAGCCGTTTCCCAAACATGCCGAGTTTACGGAGCACACGCCGGAAACCGTCCTGGAGCGTGTGATCGGGCCGTTCGCGTGGCTGGTGATGTGGATTTCCGGCGTAGCCCGGCGGCTGCAGCACGGACGGACCCACGCCTATATCCTTTATTTGATTATCGGCCTGATCGCGGTGGCAGCCATGGCGGTGTGGTGGAGCTAGTGAATGGAAACCACCCCGGTCGCGCAACAACAGATGACTGACAAGACATGTATCTAAACTTGGTTGAACTTGCTGAGTCGTTCGGCGTTTCGGAGAAAGTCGTTGATGACTGGATCCGCGACGAAGGGCTGCCGCATGTGCAGGATCGTGGCCGGCTGCTGTTCGATCGGGCCCGCGTGGCCCACTGGGCGGCCGGACACGGACTGACGGCGCGGGCGGGTTTTCTGGCGCCCGAGAACGGGGCCTTCACCACCGGCTTGGAACTGGCGCCGATGTTACGGACCGGGGGGATTTGGCGCGATGTTCCGCCGGCGGGCGCGATCGAAGTTCTGGAACGGGTGATCACTTCATTGTCGAGGATTCCCAAGCCAGTGCGTGCGTTGCTGGCTCAGCGACTGCGTGCCAAGGGTGGTGTCAACTGGGCGCCGATCGGCGGCGGCTTCGCGCTGCCGCATTTCAGCACGCGGGTGACGCTGGGCCGGGACGCCGGTGTGATCACGTTGCTGTTGTTGTCCGACGCCTTGCCGCTGACGGAATCCCCGGCTGACGGCGTTCCGGTGACGCGGCTGTTCTTTTTCATTCCACCTTCGCCGCGCGCGCACCTCGACATGCTGGCCCGGCTCAGCCGGGTGATTGCCCACGGATCGCTGCATGACTTGGTCGAACGGGCCGCGCCGGACGAGGAGCTTTATCAGGCGCTCGCAGAGGCCGACTCCTCCAGCGGCACTGAGTTGAAACACGAGAATCAATCATGACCATGACATTGATCTCGATTCTTGAATTTCTGGCCCGGCTGGCGGTGTGGCTCTTCTTGGCGCCACTGTTGCCGGGCATCATCAACAAGGTAAAGGCTTGGGTGGCCGGACGACGCGGCCCGCCGGTGCTGCAGCTTTACTACGATCTGGCGCGTCTGTGGCGCAAGGGCGTGGTCCTGAGCACACTCGCGTCTCCGGGATTCATCGCCGGGCCGGCGGTCGCCTGGGTGGCGGTGCTGGCAGCGGCGCTGCTTTTGCCGATGGGACCGCTGGGAGCGTCCCAGAGTTTCCGCGGCGACGTGATCCTGTTGGTTTACCTGCTGGCGCTGGCCCGCTTCTGCACGGCGTGGGCGGCGTTGGAAACCGGTTCGGCCTTTGAAGGCATGGGCGCGGCGCGGGAAGTGAGCTACGCGGTGTTGGCGGAAGCGGCTGTGATCACCGCTGTGCTCACCTTGAGTATGCAAAGCGGAAGCGTGTCGCTGAGTGAGATGCTCAAACCGTCGGCTGGGACGGGAGCGGTGCTGCTGGCGGTGGGCCTGTTCACGGTGCTGCTGGCGGAGAACTGCCGCGTGCCGTTTGACGATCCCAACACGCATCTCGAACTGACCATGATTCACGAAGTGATGGTGCTGGATCACAGCGGGCCGCCGTTGGCGGCGGTGTTGCACGGCGCGGCGATGAAGCTCCTCCTGTTCTCCGTCCTGCTGGTGCAGGCGGTGCTGCCCATGGGTGAACTGTCGGCCCTTGCCACGGCCGGGGCCATGGTCGGGGGCGTGGTGCTGGTGACCGTGGCGGTTGGGCTTGTGGAGTCGTTGATGGCCCGTGCCGCGTTCCGCCGGGTTCCGTTGCTGCTGACGACGGCGTTTTTGCTCTGCGTCTTCGCCCTGTTGATCGCGTGGAAAGGAGGCGCAGCGTGAACGACTGGCTGAACCTGCTCATCGGTCTGGCGATGGGCTTGAACCTCGTTGCGTTGGGCACCGGCCGGCTGCCGTCGCTGATCCGCGTCGCCGCGGTGCAGGGCATGGTGCTGGGCATCATGCCGCTCGTGATCGAGCACGAACTGCGCGTGATGGTGCTGGTGGTGGCGGTTGCCACGGTTGTCGTGAAGGGGTTCGTGATTCCCTCGCTGCTGCGCCGGGCCATGCGCGCCGCCAACATTGACCGGGATCTCTATCCCTTGATCGGGTTCCTGCCGTCGCTGTTGCTCGGCGCGGCGGGGATGATTGGCGCCGTGGTGTTGGCGAGCTGGCTGCCCTTGTTGCCGGAGCATCACGAAAGCCTGTTGGTGGCAGGATCACTGGCGTCTGTGCTGACGGGCTTGTTGCTGCTCGTCGGGCGCTCCAAGGCCATTTCGCAAGTCTGCGGCTACCTGATCCTGGAGAACGGCATTTACCTTTTCGGTCTGCTGCTCATCCATTCTGTCCCGCTGCTGGTCGAGGGCGGCATCCTGCTGGACATGACGGTGGCGATATTCGTCACCGGCATCATCGTGGACCGCATCCAACGCGCGTTCGATTCGCTCGACACGCGAAAGCTGACTGTGCTTCGAGAATGAAAGAACTGCTCCTGATTCTTGTACCGCTGGTGGCGGCGGTGTTGGCGGCCCTCTGGCCCAACAACCGCACGCGCCCGTGGTTTTTGCCGGTGGCCGGGCTGGTGCACACGCTCCTGGCGTTCGGGCTGCTGCTGTATCCGCCCGAGGCTCCGTTCCACGCGTGGTTCGGCTGCGATCCGCTGGCCCGGGCGATGCTGCCGGCGGTTTCGCTGCTGTTTCTCGGTTGCTCGGCTTATGGCGTGCCCTATCTACAGCTGCGAGAGGAGCGATCGAACCGCGTTTTCGTGCCGGCTTTCCTCGCAGCGCTGGGATTGATGAGCGCGGCGCACATGGCGCGTCACTTGGGAGTGCTGTGGATCGCGACGGAAGCGGTGACCTTGTCCTCCGTGCCACTCCTGCATTTCAACAACACCCCGCGCGCTTTTGAAGCGACTTGGAAATACCTGCTCGTAGGCGGCACCGGGATCGCGCTCTCGTTGTTGGGATCGTTTTGTCTGGGCTACGCTTCGCTGCACGGCGGGGGGACCGGCGACCTGACGTTCACGGGGTTGATGGCACAAGGCGCCCATCTGTCCCGGCCGTGGGTATTGATCGCGTGGGTGCTGCTCTTGATCGGCTACGGCACCAAGATGGGCTTGGCGCCGATGCACACATGGAAGCCGGATGCCTATGGCGAAGCGCCGGGCATTGTCGGCGCGATGCTGGCCGGTGGCGTGACCACCGTGGCCTTCACCGCCGTCCTGCGCGTGCGCGCAGTCGTCGAGGCAGCGGGCGCGGGCATGGTGGCCAATCGCACGCTGCTGGTCATTGGCTTGTTCTCCACGCTGGTGGCCGCGCTGTTCCTGCTGTCCGCGCGCGATTTCAAGCGGATGCTGGCCTATTCGAGCGTCGAGCACATGGGCATCCTCAGCCTCGGCGCGGCGCTGGGTGGCGTTGGCCTGTGGGCGGCGTTCTTCCACGTGTGGAACAACAGCATGACCAAAGGCGCGCTTTTCCTCAGCGCGGGCAACATCCGCCGTGCGGCCGGCGGGCGGACCGTTGACGAAGTCAGCGGCATGTCGGTCGCTACCCCGCGCTCGGCGGTACTATTTGTGACGGGGTTGTTTGCCGTGACGGCCTGTCCGCCGTTCGGGCCATTCTTCAGCGAACTGCTCATCGTGAAGAGCGCCTTTGGCACCGGGCATGGGTGGGCGGCGGCTTTCTTCCTGGGATGCTTGCTCCTGGCGTTTTTCGGTCTGACCCGTGTCGTGTTTGCCATCGTGTATGGCCGGCCGCGCCAGACTGCGCGCAAGATGGACCCGCGATTCCGGGAAACTCTCGCCGTGATCATGCCGCCGGTGCTGTTGTTGCTGCTGTCGCTGTGGTTGGGCGTGGCCACGCCGGAGGTGCTGCGCCAGTCGTGGACGGCGGCAGTCCAACAACTTTCTCCCACGCCATGAAACGAGACACTCCTTTCACCTTGCTGACCAACGGGTCCGCGCTCTCGTGGTCTGACGTGCCTGAGTGGCCGCTGACTGAGTTCCTTGGCAATGTCGGGGCCGAACTGGATCGCGGCGAACGTCTGAGTGGCCTTTTCGGCGTGCCGGAAGGCGACGCGCTGCGGATCGTTGCAGTGCTGGCCTTTGACGCCGGCAATACGCTGGCCGTCGGGCGCAGCCAGCCGTTCTCCGGCTCCTTCCCGGCGCTGACCGCCACCCATGCGCAAGCGCATCTGTTCGAGCGCGAAATCTGGGAACAACACGGCGTCGTTCCTGAAAATCATCCGTGGCTGAAGCCAGTGCGGAAGGACCACGGGGCCGGCCCTGCGGTGGGCGACTTTTTCCGTGTGGATGGCAGCGAGATTCATGAAGTTGCCGTCGGGCCAGTGCATGCGGGTATCATCGAGCCGGGACATTTCCGTTTTCAGTGCGCGGGTGAGGAGGTGCTGCATCTGGAGATTGCGCTCGGTTTCCAGCACCGGGGCATTGAGGAAGCGGTCACGGGCGGGCCGCATCGCGCTACAGTCTATCAGATGGAGACTGTGGCGGGCGACACGACTATCGCCCACACCACCGCTTATGCCAACGCGCTCGAAGCCCTTGCCGGGACCGAAGCGCCGTTGCGGGCGCAATGGCTGCGCGCCATTGCCCTCGAACTCGAACGATTGGCCAACCACACCGGTGATCTCGGCGCGCTGGCCGGCGACGTCGCGTTTCTACCGACGGCCTCGGCCTGCGGCAAGATTCGTGGTGACTTTCTCAACCTGACCGCGCTGCTTTGCGGCAATCGCTTCGGGCGCGGCCTGGTCCGGCCCGGCGGCTGCCCATTGGATTGTGACGCGGAACGCCTGAGCCAGTTGCGCAAGCGCCTCGAAACCGCGCTGGCCGAAGTCCAGCAGGCTGCGGCGTGGCTGTGGGATGCGGCGTCGGTGCGAACACGCTTTGAGCACACCGGCCACTTGCACGCGAAACAAGCGGCGGAGATTGGTTTGGTCGGTCCGGCGGCACGCGCGTGCGGATTGGTGCGCGACGTGCGCTTCGATCACCCCACCGGATGGCATCGCTTCGCCCAGGTGCCGGTGTCCGTCTGGCCGGATGGCGACGTGTTTGCACGCGCCCGGGTACGCTGGCTGGAAATCCAACGCTCAGGCGACTTTCTGCGGGAGCAGTTGGACGCCGTCCCCGAAGGCGAAACGATGGCGCCGCTGCCCGCGCTTGCGCCCAATTCGCTCGCGGTGGCGCTGGTTGAAGGCTGGCGGGGCGAGGTGTGCCATGTCGCGCTGACGGGCGTGGATGGCACGCTGCGACGCTACAAGATTACGGACCCGTCCTTCCATAACTGGACCGGTCTGGCTCTCGCCTTGCGCAACCAGGCCATCTCGGACTTTCCACTGTGCAACAAAAGTTTTAATCTAAGTTATTGCGGCTTCGACTTGTGACGCCGCACTGAACCCATGTTTGTCCAAGACACACTGCTGAATCGTCTAAAACGCGGTTGCGAAACGATGGCCTATCCGAAAGGTGCGGCCCCCGCATTGCCCGACCGCCACGGCGGCGCCTTGAGAGTGGATGCCGCCAGATGCGACGCCAAGTGCGGCGCTTGCGTGACCGTGTGCCCGACGGAAGCCATCGCCCGGCCAGCGGGCAAGCCCGTTGCGCTTGATCTCGGCCGCTGCATCTTCTGCGCCGAGTGCGTCACAGTTTGTCCCACCAAGGCCATTACCCGGACCGGCGATCACCGCATGGCGGTGCGCCGACGCGAAGACCTTGTGCTAGGCGATGCGAGCAAGGAGCAGGTGCGTCTGGCACAGGCCCTCGACGAGAAACTGCGGCGGCTTTTCGGACGCTCGTTGAGACTGCGGCAGGTCAGCGCCGCTGGCTGCAACGCCTGCGAGGCCGACACAAACGTGCTCGGCACCATCGGCTGGGATCTCGGTCGGTTTGGCATCCAGTTTGTGGCCTCGCCGCGCCATGCCGACGGTCTGTTGATCACCGGGCCGGTTTCCAAGAACATGGAACTGGCACTGAAGAAAACCTATGCCGCCGTGCCGGATCCCAAAATCGTGATTGCGGTGGGGGCTTGTGCCATCGCTGGCGGGCCGTTCATCGGTCATCCACAGCATCACAACGGCACTTCCGCCCTCTTGCCGGTGGACCTCTACATTCCCGGTTGCCCGCCGCATCCGCTGACCATCCTGGACGGTTTGCTGAGATTGCTGGGAAGGCTGGATGAACCGACTGGAATAAGGTAGAATGCCATGATGGAATCTTCCGCCATACTGTTGACTTTCACCCTCTGGGTGTATGTGGCGGGAATGGCGGGGGCGCTGTTATTTCAGCGTGCCGAGCGGTTGGCGAACGCCGTCGGATTTGGTCTGGCCGCGCTCGGGGGCGCGTGTGGCGTTGTCTTCAGCGTTTCCTCTCTGGCAGCGGGCCAGGGGATGACGATCACGCCCGTAACGCTGTGGTCAGGGCCGATTCCCGGCGTGCGGTTCGTTGTCGAGGCCGACGCGCTGTCGTGCTTCTTCGTGCTGGTCGTGTCGCTGGTCGGGCTGGCTATCTCGGTTTTCTCCCTCGGTTATGTCCGAACCTACTACGGGCGCAAGAATGTCGGTGTGATGGCGTGCGTCTTCAACGCCCTGCTGCTGGTCACGACATTGGTTTTCATCGCAGGCAATCTCTGGATGTTTCTCATTGCCTGGGAGCTGATGGCTTTGCTGGCCTATGGGATGGTGAGCTTTGAGCACGAGGACCGCGAGACGCGCCAGGCCGGTGTGCTCTTCTTTATCATGTCGCATCTGGATGCTGCGTGTGTCCTGCTCGGTTTCCTGGTGCTGGCCCAGGCGGCGGGAGGTTTCAGCTTTGCCAGCTTCCGAGGCATCGGGGCAAGTCTCTCGCCGCAGCAGCGGGACGTTGCTTTCGTGCTCTTCGTGTTCGGGTTCGGCATCAAGGCGGGCATCGTGCCGCTGCACATCTGGCTGCCGGTGGCGCATCCGGTGGCGCCGAGCAACATCTCGGCGTTGATGTCCGGCGTGCTCATCAAGACAGGCATCTACGGTTTGGTGCGGGTGTGCTTCGAGTTTCTGGGGCCGCCGCCGATGTGGTGGGGTGCTTCGTTGCTGGCGGTAGGCACGGTGTCGGCGGTGCTCGGGGTGTTGTATGCGTTGATGGAGCACGACCTCAAACGGCTGCTGGCTTATCACAGCATCGAGAACATTGGCATCATTCTCATGGGTTTGGGAGCGTCGCTGATGTTCCTGCACACCGGGCACGCGGTGCTCGCGTCGCTAGCGCTCATCGCCGGATTGTATCACACCATCAACCACGCAACGTTCAAGGCACTGCTCTTCCTCGGCGCAGGGGCGGTGCTGCACGCCACCCACACGCGCAACATGGAGGAAATGGGCGGCCTCGCCAAGCGCATGCGCTGGACGGCGCTTTTCTTTCTCGTCGGCGCAGTGGCCATTTCCGCGCTGCCGCCGCTCAACGGTTTCGTCAGCGAATGGCTCACCTATCAGTCGCTGCTTCATGGATTCGGCACCACTACCAGCCTCGTCCGGCTCATGTTCCCGTTGGGCGGCGCGATGCTGGCGTTGACGGGCGCGCTGGCGGCGGCGTGTTTTGTGAAGGCGTTCGGCATCACGTTTCTGGCGCAGCCACGCAGCGACCATGCCCGTGACGCGCACGAGGCCTCGCTCCCGATGCTGATCGGCCAAGGCGTCTTGACGGCAGCCTGCGTTTTTCTGGGTTTGTTCCCGACCGTGTTTCTGAAACTCCTGGATCCGATCACGCTGCAACTGACCGGTCACCAACTCAGCCAGCAACTCACCATGGCCAACGGTTTGGTGCTCTCGGGCGTGGCGGCACAAGGAGGGACCGTTTCGACCCTCGGCATCATGCTTATGTTCGGGTGCCTTTTGCCCGTGCCATTGGCGCTCTGGGCGGTATTCGCGCGCAAGGCTCGAACTCGCATTGCGCCCACCTGGGATTGTGGCCAGCGCGCGTTGACACCGCACATGGAATACACCGCCACGGGCTTTTCGAAACCGCTGCGCATGATCTTCAAAGCGCTCTTCCGCCCGCGGCGCGAAGTGCAGCGGGAATATGATTTCTCGCCCTATTTTGCCACGACACTCCGCTTTGAGAGTCACATGGAGGAAGTCTTCCTGACCCGCATTTATCGCCCGGTAAACTATGGGTTGCTTCGATTGTCGCGCCGGCTGCGGGCGCTGCAAGCGGGCAGCCTCCAGGCTTACCTCATCTACATCTTCGTCACGCTGGTCGCGCTGCTCCTGTTTGCGTTATGAACTTCGACCCGCTCACTTTTCTGGGACAGACGCTGGCGCTGCTGCTGCTCGCACCGTTGTTGAGCGGTTGCATCAAGAACTGGAAGGCCAAGCTGCAAAACCGCCGTGGCCCACGCCCGTGGCAGGTCTATTTTGACATTGCCAAGTTCCTGCGCAAAGACATGGTCATCTCCGAGCATGCCTCGTGGATTTTCTCGCTTGCGCCTTATGTGGTTTTCCTGACGGCGCTGCTGGCGGGCCTGATGGTGCCGATGATCAGTGCTCCCGCGCCGTTGCGTCTGTTTGGCGGCGTGCTGGCAGTGATCGGATTACTGGCGTTGGGACGTTTCTTTCTCGCGCTGAGCGGGCTCGATCCGGCCAGTGCTTTTGGCGGCATGGGCAGCAGCCGCGAGATGACCATTTCCGCCATCGCCGAGCCTGCCATGATGCTGGCTATTTTTACCGTGGCCATCACGGCGGGTTCCACCGATCTGAGCCAGATAGCCCAAAGCACGCAGAGCGCGACCTGGAAACTCTTGAACCCGGCGCACGTCCTGGCGTTCGCGGCCATGTTCGTGGTGCTGCTGGCGGAAACCGGACGCATCCCCGTGGACAATCCCGCCACCCACCTGGAGTTGACGATGATTCACGAGGCGATGCTGCTGGAATACTCCGGCCGCTACCTTGCGTTCATGGAATGGGGCGCAGCCATCAAACAACTGGTGCTGATGACGCTGCTGGTGAACGTATTCTTCCCTGTGGGCCTGGCGGGACCGCAGGCATCGGCGGCCGCGCTCGGAATCAGTCTGGTGGCTTACCTGGTCAAACTGTTGGCCCTTTCGGCCGTGGTCGTGATCGTGGAAACCACCAACGCCAAGATGCGCCTGTTTCGCGTGCCGGACCTGCTCAGCACGGCCTTCGTGCTGGCCGCACTGGCGATGCTTTCAACCTTCCTGTTTGGCTGACCATGAATCCTCCCGTTCCACCAGAAATCGGTTCGCACGTCATCCCGCTGATGGCCGCGCTGATGCTGGTCGTGCAAATGCTCCTGATTGCGCAGCGCATGTTGCTTACGAGCATCCGGCTCTTCGCGATCCAATCGTTGCTGCTCGCTGGCATCGCCGCCGTTGTGGCGTATTACTACAACGCCAGCCACGTCTATGTCGTTGCGGTGCTGACGTTCATCGGCAAAGTGGTCTTTCTGCCCTGGCTGTTGAACCGTTTGGTGCATCGCATCCAAATCCATCAGGAAACCGACCCGTTGCTCAATGCTCCCTCCTCGATGCTCGTTTGTGGAGCGCTGACTCTGCTGGGCTACAGCGTCACGCGACCCTTCACCTCGCTTGAAAAACTTGGCAGCAACACCCTGGCCATCGCCCTTGCGCTTTTGTTGACCGGTTTCTTCCTCATGATCAACCGCCGCAAAGCCCTCACGCAGGTATTGGCGTTGTTGACGGTGGAAAACGGTGTGATGCTCGCTGCGGTGGCGCTCACTACCTACGGCATGCCGCTCGTGGTCGAACTGGGCATCTTCTTCGATGTGTTGGTGGCGGTGATGGTGCTGGGCATCCTGGTTTACCGCATCCGCGAGAACTTCGCCTCGATGGACACCGGTAAGCTGGATCAGTTGAAAGGCTGACATGTTATTGCTCACACCCATCCTGCTTGCTCCGCTCGCCGCAGCGCTCTTGTGCCTGCTCGTGCCCTCGCGGCGCGTCATGGCGGCGCTGGGTGTGCTGGCTTTTGCGACTACGCTGGGACTGGGTATTGTGTTGCTGAACGAAGTGTTGGCTCACGGCGTCGTGAAGGAGTGGAGCGAATTTCTGTCCGCGGACGCCTTAAGCGCCTGGATGGTGCTGCTCATTTCGGTCGTTTCACTCGCGACTTCGCTTTACGCCGGGCGCTACTTCCAGCGCGACATGGCGGCGGGCGTAGTCACCCCAGGACGGATGCGTGAGTTTTTTGTGCTCACGCCGTTGTTTGGGTCGGGCATGTTCCTTGTTGTGCTGGCCAACAACCTGGGTGTGATGTGGGCGGCGGTTGAGGGGACTGCGCTCTCCTCCGTGCTGCTGGTGGCGCTCTACAACCGCCGGAACTCCCTCGAAGCTGCCTGGAAATACGTCATCATGGGCAGCTTGGGGTTGGCGCTGGCGTTGCTCGGCACCGTGTTCGTCTATGCGGCCGCCTGCAAAAGCAATCCGGATTCACTGCCCAGTTTCAATTGGTCGTATTTGATGAGCGTGGCGCGCCAACTCGACCCTTACCAACTGAAGCTGGCATTCGTGTTTGCTCTTGTTGGTTACGGCACGAAGGCCGGTTTCGCGCCCATGCATACCTGGCTGCCCGACGCACACAGCGAAGCGCCGTCGCCCACCAGTGCCATGCTGTCGGGCGTATCGCTCAAGATTGCGCTCTACGCGCTGCTGCGGTTTCACATTCTCACCACCGCGAGTCTTCACGGCAGGGCGGACGTCGGTTTCAGTTGCCATCTTCTGATGGGCTTTGGCCTCTTCTCCATGCTGCTGGCGCCGCCGTTCATTCTGGTGCAGAAGAATCTTAAACGGATGCTCGCCTATTCGAGTCTTGAGCACGTCGGCCTGATCTGCGTCGGTGTTGCTCTCAACTCTCCGTTGACCATTTTTGGCGCGCTGCTGCATATGGGCTATCACGCACTGACCAAACCGGTGTTGTTCTTCGCGGCGGGCAATATCCATCAGACCTTCCACTCACTCGAATTTCGCATCATCGGGCCTGGCGTGGGGAAGGTGCTGCCCGTTACGGTTATGTTGATGGGGCTGGCCGCGCTGGCTGCGGTGGGCTTGCCGCCGTTCGGCCTGTTCTTCAGCGAACTGATCATCATCAGCGGCGGACTGACGGCCCATCAAACCACCGTCAGTGTCATCGTCCTGGTGGCGCTGCTGGTTTCGTTCTGCGGCATCCTGCAACAACTCACCCGCATCCTGCTGGGCGCCCGCAAGCCGGGCGACCACCCCACCGATGCGCGCCGGACGGATGGCGTGCCGGCAATGGCGCTGCTGCTTGGCAGCCTGCTGCTCTTCAGCGTCTGGCTGCCCGCGCCGTTGCTGGAACTGATGCGCCAGGCGGCAGCCATCATCGGAGGCACGCCATGAACCTGTCCGCCGTTTCCCCCGAACTTCAACCCGTCTTGGAAGAAGTCACCAAGCGATTTCACGGGCGGATCGAGTCTGTTTTCACCCCGCGCCTCAACGAGGTCTATTTCGAAGCCCGGATGGATCTGGTCGCCGGTTTTTGCGCCCACCTCTTTCGCAAGTGGGACGCCCGTCTGGTCAGCGTGTTCGCAGACGACGCGCGCACAGGCGCCGGCGTGTTCCACCTCTACTACGTGATGGCGCTCGACGCGGCGCATGGTTTTTTCACCCTGCGCGTGCCGGTCCCGTCCGAGACGTCGGAGTTTCTTTCCCTCACCGACGCCATGCCTGCGGTGAACTGGCAGGAGCGCGAGATTCAGGACATGTTCGGTCTGAAACTGCGCGGCCATCCCAACCCGCGACGCTGCGCCCTGCACGACGATTGGCCGGAAGTCTATCCGTTGCGCAAGGATTTCGACCTGCGAACGGTCCTGCCGCCATTCGAAGGCGTGCGGCACAAGTTCCGCACCGTCGAGGGCGAAGGCGTGTTTCAAGTGCCGGTCGGGCCGGTGCACGCGGGCATCATCGAGCCGGGCCACTTTTTGTTCAGCGTGGCAGGCGAGCCGGTGCTCTATTTGCAATTGCGCCTGTTCTACGTGCATAAAGGCACGGAGAAACTTTTTGAGAATCTGCCGGTATCGCATGGCGTCCGGCTGGCGGAGAGCATCTCTGGTGATTCGAGTTTCGCCCACGCCACCGCCTTTTGCCACGCCGTTGAACGCGCCGCCGGCGTGCAGGCGCCGGCGCGGGCAAGAGCGATGCGTTCCATCTGCCTGGAACTGGAGCGGATTTACAACCATATCGCCGATGTGGGCGCCATCTGCACCGACGTCGCCTTCGTCACGGCCAACATGCACGCCATGCGCCTGAGGGAGCGTGTCCTGCGCGTCAATGAACAGCTCACGGGCAACCGTCTCTTGCGTGGCATGGCCTGCCTGGGCGGCGTGCGATTCGATTGGGACGCGGAACAACTCGCGTCGCTCGCGGAACTGGTCGATGAATTGAAGCCCGAATTCGATTCGCTTGCGCAACTCGTGGAAGGCTCCTCCTCCACCCTCGATCGCCTGGAGACGACCGGCGTTCTCAAACCCAAAGTGGCGCGTGACCTGGGTGTCGTCGGCATTGCGGGCCGCGCCTCTGGTTTCGACCACGACCTGCGCCGGGACTTTCCGCACGCCGCCTATGATGAAGTCGAGGTACATGTACCGGTCTATCAGGTTGGTGACGTCGAGCATCGAATGCAGGTGCGCATTGACGAGGTGCGCGAGTCGCTCTCGCTGCTCCAGCAATTTCTGACGAAGCTGCCTGCCGGCCCGTTGCACACAGAAATCGGCGAGCTGCCTGCCGACCGTGTGGCGCTCGGTTACGTGGAAGGATGGCGCGGCGAGATTTTCCACTGGATTCGCACCGCGCCCGGCAACCGGCTGGCCCGCTGCAAAATCAAGGACCCGTCGCTGCAAAACTGGCCGGCGTTGAGCGAGGCGATTCTTGGCAACATCATCCCCGACTTCCCGGTGGTGAACAAGAGTTTCAACCTGTCATATTCTGGAAACGACCGCTGACCTATGCTTGGCATCCTTGGCAAAAGTATTTCGACCGGCATCGTCACCACCAGCTATCCGGTGACGCCGCCGGAAGTGTCCCGCCACACCCGTGGCCGGCCGGAGATTGGCTGGCCGAACTGGACGGACGCCCGTCCCGCCGCTGCCGTCTGCCCCACCGGCGCGATCAGTTTTCAGAACAACGGGCAGCAGCGCCGTGCCTCTTTGGACTTGGGGAAATGCGTCTTTTGCGGCCTCTGCGCCGGCGCGGACAAATCCATCCGCATGACGAACGTCCGCGAATGCGCCGCCCGCCGTCGCGACGATTTGGTGACGACTGCTGCCTATCTGCTCAAGACCGACGAAACTCACGACCGGATGGTGTCGCCGCCGTCCTCTCCCAAACCCGCAGTAAGCGCTCCTTTGCCCCCGCCGGGCGCGTCGGTTGAAGCCATCGGCCAGCAAATCAAGGAGCGGGTCGGCAAGATCTTCGGTCGTTCCCTGCACATTCGGGAAGTGGACGCCGGTTCCTGCAACGGCTGTGAAATCGAGATCGGCGGCCTGAACAGTCCCGTGTATGACATTGAGCGCTTCGGCATCCACTTTGTTGCCTCTCCGCGCCACGCCGACATGCTGCTCGTAACCGGGCCGGTGACGCGCAACATGGAGTTGGCGCTCAAAAAAACCTACGACGCCACTCCCGACCCGCGTCTCGTGGTGGCGGTGGGCGCGTGTGGCTGCAGCGGCGGCATCTTCGGCGTGAACTACGCCACGCGCGGCGCGGTGGACGCGGTCATTCCCGTGGATCTCTACATTCCGGGCTGCCCGCCGCATCCACTGACGATCCTTGACGGCGTGCTGCGCCTGCTCGGCCAGATCGAAGATCGGCGTTAGCGGAAGAACTCCAAACGTCGGAGGTCAGATGTCAGGGAGGCGTGGGCGCCCTTGACGCTCGCCTTCGTCGGGACCATTCTTGGCAAGGTCGGCAAGAGTCGAACAGGTCAACGCCGGAGCTGCGATGAAACAGGTCAAGATATACTGCCCGAAATGCCAGTGGGTTCCTGATGCGTCGGCCCGCTGGTTGTGTGAGCCTTCCTGTGGATGCTCCTGGAACACTTTTGAAACCTGCGGCGTTTGTCCCCGCTGCGGCAGGAATTGGGAGGACACCCAATGCCTTACCTGTCACCGCTGGTCGTCTCATGCGGATTGGTATCACGAATTCATCCCCGACGAGCAGCGGCAGATGCCGAAGACGGAATTGGCGGGCGCCACCGGTTAGCAACAAAAGCCGTGGCTGTGTTGGCGGCCTGTCCGCTTCCCGCCATGTGAAAGAACAAGATCATGAACACAACATCGAATGAAAAACTCCAGTTCATCCTCGGCCGGCGCAGCATCCGGACGTATGCGCCCGGCGACGTCAGCGAGGAGGCCGTGACCCAACTGTTGCGGGCCGCCATGGCAGCGCCTTCGGCGGCGGCCAAGGATCCCTGGCGGTTCGTGGTCATCCGCAAGAAAGAGACACTGGCCGCCGTTGCCGATGCCCTGCCCAACGGCCGCATGATCGCATCGGCTCCGCTGGGCATCGTCGTTTGCGGCGATGTCGAAGCAGCGCATGACCGCCAGTTGGGTTACCTGTTGCAAGATTGCTCGGCTGCCGTCGAGAACCTGCTGCTGTGCGCGCATGCCCTGGACTTGGGCGCGTGCTGGCTGGGCGTTTATCCGCGCGAAGACCGTATCCGGAAACTGAAGGAGATTCTTTCACTGCCCGCGTCGGTCGTCCCTGTGGCCGCCATTGCCATCGGCCGGCCGGGCGAGACCAAGGAGCCGCGCACGCGGTTCAACCGCGACTTCGTGCATTCGGACAAATGGTGAACGCGGACGCTCCCGGCTGGCAGCACGGGCGAAAGTAGGACAGGCGTCCCGCCTGTCCATGGACTGACGATGAGACAGGCAAGATGCCTGTCCTACTTTGCTGCGGTGCGTTTCACCAGTTCGGCGGCTTTCCCGACGATGGTCTCCTCGACGGTTTCGGTGAACGGGGCGGGGTGGCCGAAGTAGATCATCGCATCGCCGCCTTCGTAGCCGCCTTCCTTCAACACCCGGAGTGACGGAATGTAGGCGAGAATGTCGTTGCAGTAACCCGCGACCCAAGTGGTGTCCCAGCCGTGTTCCGCCTTCAGCCGCAGCGAGTAATCCACGACCACCTCGCCGGCCAGCGCGATGAGTTTCAGCTTTGGGCCAAACTGCCAGATCTGGAGCGGGTAGGGATAGCTGGCCGGCAGCTTGCCTTCACGGTCGAGGATGTTGAGCATCTGGCGGGCATGGCTCTGGCGATAGACGTTCTTTTCCTTCAACCGTGCTTCGAGTTCCTGCCGCGTCGGCGGCGTCTGGAAAGCGACGTCCACATACTCGAACGCGGTCTTCAAAGGGCCGGCCAACGGCGTCATCGGGCGGCCCAGCACTTCCTCGACCGCCGCGGCGAGAACTTCTCCGTGTTTCACGGCCAGCTCCACGGTCCGGCGGGGCAATGGATTGCTGTCGGCCCCGCAACCCTGCACGAAGAGGGCGATCGCGCCGGGATGGGCCTTCTCGATCTCCGCCTGCGCGAAGCCCGGCCAGTCGCCGTTGATCTGGAAATCACTGAGGCAGGTGGCGTGGCACGCATAGCCCACCACGACGGCGCGCAAGACCCCGGCCGGATCACTGACTTTCAACACGGGCACGTCGTGGTCCACCGGCCCCGGCAGCGAGCGGTTCGAGACGCGCCGGCGGTTCACGGCAATGCCCGCCAGCCCCTGCTTGAACTCCAGCTTTGCCGGGGCAAGGTTCTGGATCGAAGCGCCCACCACGCCGACGATCTTGCTGATCACGCCGTCGGTATAACGGCGCACTACGCCACCCTGGTCGGGCGTCATCTTGTAAACCGGAATCCATGACAAGCCGACCACCGGCCCGCTATGGGTATGGGAAAGATTCAGCAGCAACCGGTCTCGCGTGACGCCATATTGCTTCAAACAACGCCCGGCAATCGCATCTGCGACCTCCCGGTCAATGCTCTCCAGGTCCAGCGTGACCAGGATGGAAGGTTTGCCGGCCTCGTCCTGCACGGCCAACGCCTTCACAAACAAATCCAAGCGGACACCCTCGGAAGGTTTGTTGCGCGAGGCGTAGCCCGCCATCCAGATCGGCTCCTCCGGCGTGATCTTCACCTTCGCTACGCCGGCTTTCCACGCGCTGTCAGCGGCGGCTGCCACGCTGCACAGCAGCGCCGCCAACCCGCACAGGATGAGGTGCCTTGCGACGGCTGCTGCCGTCGTCGTGGGAAACCGCCGGCGATCCATTCTCGTTTTTATGTGTGACTCGTTATCATGTGAGGGAGACCCACGCCTTGCGCATGGACGCGAGAATTGCATGGCGCTTTTTGTATCGCAGGAGAGGGAAGAACTCAACTCAACACGACCGCTGTACCAGGATCGTCGAGTCCCGGAAAACGCCGGTTGTGAACGCATGCCTTGTTTCGCCAGTGCAGGCCGCGGCGCGCGCATGAGAGCCGGTTATTTTCTCCAGCAATTCCGATTGGGTGCAAACAACAGTTGCGAGCCAAACGTCCCAACTACAGCCGGCAAACAATAGGCAGCCACCGGACACGCGCTGCATCTGATGGAATCCTTCTGATGCTGCTTGGCGAGTTCGTGAATGCGGGAGCCGTCTTCGAACATATGAAGCATCGGCGAGTTCTCGTAGATATCGCGGAATGATTGCTGTGGCACCCGGCCCTGTCGCGCCATTTCCCGGCGGAGGACGACTTCCCCGTCCGACCAGACCACAAAGAGCACGTTCCGACGCCCCTGGGGCATTCCAAAAGGACCGGGGTTCATTCCTGTCAGCGCCCGGTATTCGTCAAGCCGTCCCAGTTCATGGAACAGGAGCGCATAGAGCCGGTTGTGCGCTAGAAACGCGCGCCGCGCCGCTGCAAACCGGCTGCCGGCCGCATCGAGAAAGTGAAGCATATCCAGCAGCACTTGCCGGTATTCCATGTGTGTCAGTGCCCGATGCCGTTCGGTCCATCCGCCGCCGGCCAGGATCAGCGGTCCCATGCCAAAGTGGCGGACACCTTCCTCCATCACCAGCCGGAACACATCCACAACCTGATGGGCGTTGTCGCGGACCAGCGTGAACTTGACGCTCGTCGGAATGCCACTCTTGACCAGTGCGCGAATCCCGTGCATGGCTGCGCGAAACGAACCACGTCCCCGCATGCTGTCGTTCACCGGCTCCAAGCCGTCCACGCTCACGATGAAATCGTCAACGGCAGCCGCCTGAAGCATTTGAACGGTGGTGTCATCCAAAGTCTCCGGGTTTCCCAGAATCCGGATGTTCCGAACCTGACCGGCCTTCTTCGCAGCGCCTGTTGTCTGGAGAAGTTCGGGAAGATCCTCGCGCAACAACGGGTTGCCGCCGGAGAACTCAACTTCCGCATCCCGGTCCGTCTCCCGGGCGAATTGCAGGAACGACTCCAGAATCATTCGGCACTGTTCCGGTGGGAGGTCGGTGGCCGGTTGCGTGGGTGTGCGACGCAGGCAGTGCGGACAGGCCAGGTTGCAACGGGACGTGATGTGCCACGCCAGATGGCAACGCTTGCGCTCCCGGTCATTCTGGAGTCCGGCGCTCACGAGGCAGCCTCGGATGTGGATGAGGTTTTTCCGACAGGCATGCAAAAGCGAAGATGGTGTTCCTCGTCGCAGACGATTCGCGTTTCCACATCGAACACCCGGCGCAGCGTGTCGAGAGTCAGCACATCAGCCGGAGAGCCGGCAGCCGCAATGCGTCCATCCCGCAAGGCAAGGATGTGGTCTGCGTAGCGTGCGGCGAGATTCAAATCATGCACAACCAACACGAGGGTCTTGCCCAGTTGGCGATTCAGCCGGCACAAGCAATCCATCACGTCGAACTGATGCGACAGATCAAGAAACGTGGTCGGTTCGTCGAGAAACAGGTAGTGCGGCTCCTGTGCCAGCAACATCGCAATCCACGCCAGTTGTTTCTGGCCCGAACTCAGATGACTTAGCTTGCGTTGTCGCAGGGGCGTGATACCGGCCAGACGCAACGCCTCTTCCACCGCGTTGCGATCTTCAGGTGTCAGCGCCTCGAACAGCCGCCGGTGAGGATAGCGCCCGTGATACGCCAATCCCTCAACCGTCAAATCGGCCGGCGCGATGTTTTCCTGGAAGAGGATGCCAAGCCGCTGCGCGAGTTTGCGGGGCGTCAACGCCGTGATGTTCTGGCCATCGAGCAGGACACGCCCTTTTTCGGGCGGGAGTTGGCGGGCCAGCGTCTTGAGCAACGTGCTTTTGCCGGAGCCGTTCGGACCAATAAATGCGGTGATCTTGCCGGGAGGAATGTGGAGAGACACGTCATCCAGCACGAACGGCTGGCGCGGATGATACCGCACGCACAGGTGTTCGCCGACAAGTCCGGTGGATGAAAGCGAGGGTGGATTCACAATTTGCCAATCTCCCGCCGGCGTCGCATCAGATAGAGAAAGAAGACGCCACCTAGAACGCCGGTCACAATGCCCACAGGAACTTGCACGGGACGAAACGCAAGCCGGGCGCCCGCGTCGGCGCTGACGAGCAAGGCCGGTCCGGCAAACATGCAGCCCAGCAACAGCCGATGATGCGCGCTGCCCACCAGGTTGCGCACCACATGCGGCACAATCAGACCGACAAATCCGACCAATCCCGCCACGGCTACAGAGGACGCCGATGCCATGATGGCTGTAACCGCCAGCAGAAACCGGGCGCGTTCGACCGGCATGCCCAGTGCCCGTGCGGTAGGGTCACCCAGGAGCAATACATCGAGGTGACGCGCGCCTGACAGGCTCAACACCGCGCAAATCACGGTCCATGGCGCAATCATGCGCACCTGCTCCCAGCCGGCGCCCGTAAGTGAACCGGTCGTCCACGCCAGCGCGTTCTGCATGATGTTGATATCCTTTGCGAGAAAGAAGATCGCTGTCTGCAACGACCCGGCAATCGCCGCCACGATGACGCCAGCCAGCACGAGCCGGACAGGACTGGTTCCGTGATGCCACGCGATGAAATACACCAGGAGAAACGCAGCGCCGCCGCCGAGCATGGCAATCAAGGGAAGATGCGGCCCCAGCACCGGATAGACCACCAACACCAGCAAAATGGCCAACCCCGCTCCTGAACTCACTCCCAACAAATAGGGGCTGGCGAGTTCGTTCCGGGTGATCGCCTGAAAAATGCTGCCTGCGCAGGCCAGATTGATTCCAACCATCAAACCGACCAGCACACGCGGCAACCGCACGTTCCAAACAATCAACGTCATGGTTGCCAGCGGTTCTGTCTCGCGCAACCCACAGACTTCGGCCAGCCGTTCGCCGAACAACAACCGCAATAGCGCTGCCGGCTGGCTCCAAACCTTCGGGTCCGTGAGCGAAGCCAATGCCTGCCCATACGTCATCTCGTAGGAACCTGCGGCGACCTGTGCGAATGCCGCCGCGAACACAATGCACAGCGAACCTGCAATCAACCAGAACATGGGTCGCATGGGGGTCTTAGGGGTGGCCATGTTCCTCCCCGGCTTCTCCCTTCAGGATGTTGGCGACACGAACGCGGTCGAATAGCTGTTCCTGGAGAGGGTATTGCTGGTCGTTGCGATACGGTCCGAAGATGTCCGGGTAGATTTGTTTCGCCGCCATTTCGATTTGGAAGAGATAGAAGATGGGTCCCTGCAACGGAGTCCCGCCGGGGTAGACCTGCGCCTTGCGAAACGCCGTCAGGCGTTGTGCCAATGAATCGTTTTTGAGCTTCAGCAATTCCTCGTAACTGGAACGGGATGTGGCTGACTGGGATGCCGGATAGATTGCAAACGGCACGATCAACACGTCGGGATTGAGCGCCAGCAAACCTTCGACATCCAACGCAACGCCAGTCCCGCCACTCCCTCCATACGTTGTTGCCTGAATTTCGGCAAATGCATCCCGGGCGCCGACATCGCGGTATTGAGCCTGGCCGAATCCTCCCCGTGTCAGGCTGTAGGGCGTGAACCGGCCTTTGCTGTAGAACACCAGCCCGATACGCGGCCGCTTGTCGGGTGGAGGCAACCGTGCCGCAATGTCGTGGACCATTTTGTCATAGACCTCTTTGAGGCGCGCGATTCGTTGTGGCTGGCGATACACCTGCGCAACCTTGTCCGCCAGCTCCCATGCGGTGTAATACTCGTAGGGTTCGTGGCCGGGATAACTGTTCTCCCGACTGTAACGGTTGGCAAAGAACGGCCCGACATTGCGGGCGATTTCTTCCACGTCGGCGCGGCTCCAGCCGCGGCTGCGCGCGAGCTGCAACGGGTCAATGTGGTGCACATCCGCGCGCAACGAGTAGAGCAGTTCCTTGTCGAACATGCCGCCCGCGGCGGACAGATACGTGAGCCGTTGCGGGTCAAGAGACACCTGCACGCCGCTCAGTTGCGCATAGAAGCCGTCAAAGAAGTTGCTTGGATAACCGGTCGCGATGAGTTTCTCTTCCCGACGCACAGCCACGAGCATGTCGTTGTAATTAGCGTCCTGCGTCACGATGCGGCGCGGCTCGTGTTCAAAGCGCACCGCGCCCATCGGGGACATGGAGACAACATACGACGGGGATTTTGCGGGGGCGGTGGTTTTTGCCGGCTTGATCCGAAAAACAGCGCTGCGGCTCCAATCGGTTGCGATCAGGATGATAGCCATCAGCCCGACCCCACACAGGATCGTTGCCACGGCTATCATTTTGAAGACTCGGTTCATGGTTCTTTGCGGCCAACCAGAATGAAAGGGTTGTTCCGAAATACCTCAAGCGATGGCTGCCGTTTGCACAAGGACATTCGCGCCGTAATCACTTCGTCCATCGGCACACGCTGGATGTCGCGCAAGCCCGCTGCCTCCAGCACCACGATCAGATCGCCGGGTGAATGGTCAACGAACGGCAACTGCCGCAGCGCTTCCTGGTGCTGTTTGTCCGGCCGCCACTTCGGGCGCTGTTTCCATCCGCGCGGCCGGGCCTTTGCCTCCGGCGGGTGTTCATGGCCGATCAACACAATACGGCCATTGGGCCGCAGCAGTTGCACCCAGCGCCGCACCGCGTAGCCGGGATGCGGCAGTGTAAACAACACAAACCGGCTGGATATAACATCGAACCTCTTCCGGGAAAATGGAGGCGCCTCGGCATCGCCTTCCACAAAGGCGATGGACAGCCGCTTCTTCGTTGCGGCGGCATCGCCAGCCTTCAACATGGCGGGGGCAAAATCCATCCCCGTCGTGCGGCATCCCATTTCGGCCCAAAGCTGGGCGATCGTGCCCGGTCCCGTGCCCACATCGAGAACATCCCGCACCGGCGCACCCGCCACGGCCCGGCAGAGTACGGCCATCCATGCCGCACGACAGGCTGGATCGTTGAACTCAATGTTAAGCCCCGAGTTCACCCAGCCTGCCACCCGGTCCGGATGATTCCAGCGTCGGCGAAAACCTTTCTTCAGTTTCGATGATCCAATCATTACGCGCTTGCCTTAGAACGTGACACTCACCCTGCCCATGACACTAAGGGGAGTCCCGGGTTGGGCCACGCCGGATTCGTAGTAAGTCTTGTCGAGCAGGTTGAACACGTTGACTTGCAGTTTGATCTGTTGACCTGAGCGAAGGGTGTAGGAATACCAGGCTGCGGTGTCCATGCGGGCGTAGCCAGACACGTTGTAAGTGTGGTTGTTATTGCCGGACCTCTCGCCACAGGCGAAGGCTCCTGCGCCAACACCGAAGTTCTTCAGCCAGCCGGTTTGAAAAGTGTACTTCAGCCACAGGCTTCCGCTATGCAGCGGAATATCGGCAAACGGAGCGCCGACCGGAAGCGTGTTCGACTCGATCACCTCTGTGTCGGTGTAGGCATAGCAACCGACAGCCTGCAATTCCGGCGTGATTTGCCCGAGCACATCGAATTCGATTCCCTGGCTGCGCAATTGTCCCCCGTTCAAAGAGAATCCGGGGTGGTCGGTGTCGTTCACCGCCACATTCTCCTTCGTGATTTGGTAGGCCGCCATGGTCAACAAGAGGCGCTTGTCAAAGAAAGAGAACTTGGACCCTGCTTCGTATTGCAGACCTGTGGTCGGATCCAATGGGTGTCCATCGTAGGTCAGACTGCTTCCCGCCGTGTTGGGGTTGAACGAACGGCTGATGTTCACGTAGGGCGACATCCACGGCGTCAAGTCATACATCAAGCCCACCCGGCCGCTGAGGCCGACATCATCCTGATCATAGATCAAACCGTTGGACCAGGACTTGTAGAACTGGTCCACATAATCGGCGCGACCTCCTATCAGCAGATGCAACCGGTTGTCCAGGGCGTCCATCTGCTCCTGCACGAAACCGCCGACGCCTTGCGTGAGCGTGTTCTGTTGGGCAACGCCTGGCACTGGATGAAACGGGCCGGTCGGATAGACCGGATTGAAGATATTGATCTTCGCCAGCGTGCTGTCAGTCAGCCGGTCGTAGTAGTAATCACTGCGGCTCAATTCCACGCCAAACAACAACTGGTGTTTGGTGGGTCCCAGTTCCAGCCGCCACAATGCATCGCTGACCAGATCAAACTCCAAGTCGTTGAATGAAGAACCGTCGTAATAAGGAGAGAGACGATTGGCTGCGTTGACCGTGCCGAAGCGAATCGCGTCCATGGTCGAGTCGAAGTAATGCATCAGGAACTTCTCGCGGAGTGTGAAATCCGGCGTCACATCGTGGTTCAGGCGGATGCCAAAGACCGTGTCGTCTATGGTTTGATTGTTGTCCGTGTTCGGCCCGGCGAGGTTTCGAGTGATTGATCCCACCGGCTGGCCGGTGAAGGTGAAGGGGCACCCATTGTCCACTGGACGATCCAGGTGCTGATACCACAGCCAGGTCGTGAGGCGGGTTTGTTCCGAGAGGTTCCATGTGAAGCTTGGCGCAATAAAAGTCGATTCCTTGTGAAGGAAATCCCGGAATGAGTCGCTGTTCTCGTAGGCGCCTTCGACACGGTAAGCCATGTCTTGATTGATGCCGCCGGTGGAATCGATCTGCCCCCGGTAGAAATTATAACTGCCAAATTCACCGGTGACCGTGGTGCGGTCGGCGAACTCGGGCAGTCGTGGAACCGTGTTGATCAGACCGCCGACCTCCATCGCGCCGTAGAGAGACGACGCCGGCCCTTTGAGCACCTCGACTTGCTGCACACCGGCAAGATTGATCGGCGGGCAGGTGTAGAAATTCACGCCATCCACATACATGCGCTGGGAAAACCCGCGCACATACGCGGTTTCAAACTGAATGCCGCTGCCTTCCGACTTGACCGGCATCACGCCGCTGACGTTCCGGTAAACATCCCTCAGCCGGTTGACTCCCTGGTCTTCGATGACCTGCAATGGGATGACCTGAATCGATGCCGGAGTCTCGGCGATGGGAGTGTCCGTTCGTGTCGCTGTGGTGACGCCGGGCGCCACATAACTGTCTTGAGCTGGAGCTGGCACGCGTTTCTCTTTGACCTCCACCGGTTGCAACTGCGTGGTGTTATTGGTCTGCGCGAGCGCCGACGAGGTGATGATGACGGTTGCCACCGCTAATGCCATGAACAACGGTTCATTTCTTCCCACCCGCTTCATGGCGTTGCTTTTCCTGGCTCCTTGTCGGCGGTCTTCTTCCGGGCCCCAGCCATCTCGTTGAGCCGGGTGATGGCCGCGTTCAGGTTTTTGACCGCGGCGTTGTATTTGGTGGCGAGTTCATTGTATTTGACGACGGCTGCGTTGCGATCGGCCGCGAGCGTCTGAATTTGTGTGTTGGCTTCCTTCAAACGGCCGTCGCGTTCGGCGACTGCGCGTTGCCACTCGTCGAGCCTGGCTTTGAGTTGGTCGCGCTCGGCGGAAACCTGCCTCAGTTGATGTTCCAGCCCGGCCAATTGCGCCTTGTTCTCATTCAAGGTTTTGTTCAGGCGGATGATTTGTTCGCGGAATGACTCCAGATCGGCGGCGCAACCCTTGAGAGACGCAGCCGATTCCGTGAGCTTCGACGACTGTTCCCAATTGGCTTTCTTCAACGCGCCGATGTCGAGATGCAACCGTTTTTCGGCCCGCCACTGGACAATGCAGAGAGCGCCCAGAGCAAGGACGCCGAAAGCATTTAGAATGATGAGCGCGCGGTTCATGGTCTGGTTGTGACAGACTCCGCACGCACTTCAAAAGCGACCTTTTCAATGCCCACTGCTCGCACGAGATCGAGGACGTGGACCACGTCCCCGTGGCGCGCGTCCTGATCGCCGCTGACGAAGACGCGGGTATTGGGACGAGCCCGGCGCATCTCAGCCAGTGACGTGACGAGTTCGTTCGGGCCGACCGGTTTCTTGTTGAGATACACCCCGCCCGCCTTGTCCACCGAGATTGAAACAAAGTCCTTCCTCGTATCGGGCGCGGCGGTGGTTGCGGTGGGCAGATTCACCTTCACGCTCTTCGAGTTCACCATGCTCAGGCTCACCAGCATGAAGCTGGCGAGCAAAAAGAACATGATGTCGATCAGCGGGATGATCTCGATCCGGGCTTCGTTTTCCGCGTTCAGTTTGGGGCCGAGCTTGACGGGCATGGTGACCTCGGGACGTGTTAGCGGGGGGCAACGCGGTGTTGGTTCTCGACGCTCTTGATGGCGCGCTGGCGGGAGAACGCCTCCAGATCGTGCCCGCGATGTTTGGCGGACTCCACGAGCAGCTCGACGTGATTGATGGCGCGTTCCAACCGCGCGCGAAACTCGGCAAGACTGCGGTTGAAATAGTTGTGAGGCAGCAGACAGAGAATGGCTATCCCCAATCCGCACGCGGTGGCAATGAGGGCTTCCGCGATGCCACCGCCGACTTTCGCCGCCACCAGTTGGTCCTCACCCACGAAACTGAATGACCGCATGATGCCGATCACGGTCCCGAGCAATCCCAGCAGCGGAGCCAGAGTCACCAGTGTGCTCAGGATCCATTGCCGCCGTTCGCCTTTGCCCAATTCCTCCGCCGCACACATTTGCATGGCGCCCAGGAAGGACGTGTGCGCGTGCGTCAAACCCGCGTGGATCGTGCGCAGGAACGGATCGGTGTTATCAGAAGTGAGTTCCAGGGCCCGTTCGAAATCGCCGGTAATGATCGCGTCATAGCATTCATCCAGCGTGTTCGACTGGGTGCGCCGCCGGAGTTTCCACCACCAGATCACCCGCTCCAGGATGACAACCAGCGCGGCAACGAAAGCAAACAGGATCGGCCACATGACCGGCCCGCCCCTCTCGAAATAGCTCATGACGATGTTGGCAAAGATGGGTTGCATGGGTCAGTCCTCCAATACAAAGCGAATAGCGACTTCATAAGAACGCACGGCACCCGGCCGAAAACGCCACCGTTCTCGCACGGTGCGCAGGGCTTCCTCGTTCAACAATGGCCATCGCGAGGGCTGGATGGCTTCAGCGGCAGCGACCCTCCCGTTCTCGCCGACACTGAAGCGAATGACAACGACGCCTTGCTGCCCTTCAAGCACAGCGCGGCGCGGATAACCGGGCTTGGGTTGTTTTCCTTCACCACGTCCGAAGGTCAGCGTTTGCCTCGTGCCGCCGGAGCCTGTGCCCGCTGAAATCACCTTGTCACCCGACTTGGCGTTGGAGCCTGTTGTACTGGCCGCCACTTTCTTGGGCGGTGGGCTGTATGATGCCTGTTTCGCTTCAACGACCCGCACGGGACTTTCCACAGGCAGAGCGAACTCGATCATCGGCATCGGTTGCGCGACGAGAATCATCGGGGGAGCTTGCTGCGGCATCTTCACGGCAGCCGGCGTCGGCGGCTGTGCGATGCGGGGCAAGGCGGGCGCCGATGCGGCGGTTTCGGGCTCAGGCAGCAGATC
Source organism: Verrucomicrobiia bacterium (assembly GCA_041651735.1). Classification (GTDB taxonomy): domain Bacteria; phylum Verrucomicrobiota; class Verrucomicrobiia; order CAIQCK01; family CAIQCK01; genus CAIQCK01. The sequence goes on from JBAZIR010000004.1 coordinate 38,710, forward strand.
GTCGCTCAGTTCAACATTCAACACCTCGGCTTGGACCACTGGCTCCTTGGCTGGCGGAAGCAGATAGGAGTAGGGCGTCAGCAAGCCAATGACGCCCGCAGCCAGAAATCCGCACCAAATGACGCAGGTGGTGAGCGATACCAACGAAGTCTCCTCGACTTCGCGGTTTCGCATCAAGCTACCCCATGTCACCATAGGGACGGATAATCCAAGTTTGTTCACTGACGCTTCGCCTTGTTTTGCAAGTGGTTACAAATACGAATGTTCAATGCCGTGGGCGGTTCGACGGCTCAACCTCACAACCACACGACTCCGTATATAAACGTTAGTTGCGGCCCACTGGAAAAAGTTGCTCAGTTTTTCACATTGGGTCGGCATTTTCAATGCGCCGATGGCATCGTGCCGGTGGACTTCCACGTCCCCGGCTTTCCGCCGTATCCGCTGACCACTCTTGAGGGCCTGTTGCGTTTGCCCGGCAACTCGGGCGAACAGTGCTGAGATGAAAAAGCCGTGCTGGCTTGGACGCCGCAAATCATGTTAAGGAACGCGGAACATGGAGCAAGCGGCACAACACAACACGCGCGACGAATCGGAGCAACTGCGCCGATTCGGTCCGGCGCTGTTGGTCGCGCTGGCGTTTCTGCTGCTGCTGCCGGGCAACGGCGCGCTGCCGTTGATTGACCGCGACGAGCCGCGGTTTGCGCGGGCCACGCAGGAGATGATGAACCGCGGCGAGTGGGCCGTTCCTTATTTCAACTCCGACCCGGCGATGGACAACGAGGCGCGATGGCGGGCCGTCCTGGCGGGAGCAAGCCCGGAGTCGGTCGGCTACCGTTTTGACAAACCGATCCTGATCTATTGGTTGATGCGGCCTTGCTACATGCTGCTTGGCGTCAACGAGTTCAGCGCACGACTGCCATCTGTGATCTGTTCGGCGTTGTTGGTGTGGCTGACGTTCCAAGTCGGCGCGCGCTGGTTCTCGGTGACGGCGGGATTCGCGGCCGGGTTCGGGTTGCTGACGTGCCTGCAAATGCTGATCCACGGACGGCTGGCGGTGGCGGACATGCCGATGGTGTTGTGCGTGCTGGCGGCGCACTACGCGTTGTTTGAACTGCTGCGTGAGGAATCGCCGCGCGGCCGGCGGCGATGGTTCTGGTTGTTCTACGGCGCGCTCGGTGTTGGCTTTCTCGCCAAAGGTCCGGTGGCGGTTGTGACGCCGGTGGTGACGTTGCTCATCCATCGGTTCGTCTTCTGGCGTCAACCGTTGCCGTGGCGACGACTGCAATTGGCGTGGGGGATTCCGCTCGTGCTGGCGATCATCGCCGCGTGGGGCATTCCTGCGCTGGTGCGGACGCACGGCCTGTTCTGGCGCATCGGCATCGGCGAACACATCGTCGCGCGCGGGCACGAGTCGTTCCAAGGTCATGGCTCGTGGGCGCTGCACTACTATCTGGTCGCAGGGCTGATCAGCCTGTTCCCGTGGATCGCCTTCGCGGGTGACGGCGTGCGGGCGGTGCGACAGGGTTGGAACGAACGAAACGCGTTCCTATTGTCGTGGGCGGTCGGCACGTATGTGCTGTTCACCTGCTATCTGACAAAACTGCCCCACTACGTGTTGCCGGCGTTCCCGGCGCTGTTGCTGATGCTTGGCCAGGCGTTTGAGCCGGGTGCTGCTCCAACGCGCTGGACGAAATTGTGGTTCTGGACCGTCAACGCGTTGCTGTTGGTTGTGGGAGGCGCAGTGCTGGGAGTGGCGCTGGGTGAAACGTTCGAGGCGCCATTCGCCGGGCTGCGATGGGTGTTGTTCGGCGCGGCAGGCGTCGTGTTCTCGCTGGTGCTGCTCGGGCTGTTCTGGCGCGCGGGCCGCCGGCTGGTTTCGGTGTTGCCGATGATCGGTCTTATCATCGGCACGATGGTTATTAGCGTGGGACTGCGGCAGATCACGCCCGCCACTCAACTGCAATCCCTCTTCCAGCAACTGCCGCGCGACACGAAGTGCGGCTGCCTCGACTTCGGCGAGCCGAGCCTCATCTTCTACGCCGGCCGAAAGTGGGAGATGGCCACCGATGTCAATGCCCTCGCCGCGTTTCTCGCCAAGCCTGGCCCACGCATCGTGATCTGCCAGGAACGCGAGCTGCGACTGGGCGATTATATCAAGCGGCTGCGCGGCAAGGCAGTGAAGCCGTCAGGCGGGAGCGATTTCCTCAATCAACTGGCCGTGCTGGACGCCAGCGGTTGCCAGCGTCGCGACGTGCAAGGCTTCAACTCTGCTCGCGGGAGCTGGGCTTGGCTGCGGGTGTACTATCGGTTTTAGCCTCTTCTTCCCGACGGTAGCGGCGCGCGGCGAAGCCCAGCACCACGCCGTTCAGCGATCCCACCCACGCGCCGACCCAGACATCGGAAGGGAAATGACTCTTCTGGCAAATCCGCGACCAGCCGACCCCGGCCGCGCCCGCCAGCAGTGGCACTCCCACGGGCGGCAGCGCCACGGCCAGCAC
>JBAZIR010000005.1:0-40818 GCA_041651735.1 Verrucomicrobiia bacterium
AAGGATGTGGCAACAGGCCGTTGGGATCTATGCCCGCCAGCGCGTAGATGCTGCCCAGGAAGTCCACCGGGTACACCGGTCGGTCCTTCGGCTCCTCACCCTTGTCGTCGGACGACCCGACCACATGGCCGCCCTTGAAGCCGCCACCGCCAGTCAGCACGGTGAAGACGTTGCCGTAGTGACCGCGGCCACCGTTCCAAGGCGGCTGCCAGTCCACCTTCGGCGTCCGGCCGAACTCGCCGCTGCACCAAACGATGGTGCTTTCCAGCAAACCGCGGTCTGACAAATCCTGGAAGAGCATGGCCAGGCCCTGGTCCAGTTGCGGGCACTGTCGGCGCATGGTCTGGAAATGGTCCTTGTGCGAATCCCAGCCTGCGGGGTAGTTAATGACGATGTAAGGAACGCCGACTTCCACCAGCCGCCGCGCCACCACGCACTCCTGGCCAAACGTGTTTCGGCCATACTTGTCCCTCAGTTCCGGCTTCTCTTTGCTGAGATCGAACACGTCTTTGCCTTCGCCAAGGATCAGGTTATAGGCCTGTTTCTCAGCATCGGCTGAGGCCGCGACTTGCTGATTATGCGACATGGCATTGCCGAGCGTGTTCATCTTCTGGAGGAACTCGCGCCGCACCTTTTGCCGTTCGTCCGTGATGCCCTTGGCGACAACACCTTCCACCTCGAACCGGGCTGCATTCGGGTCGCCGCCCGTAGCAAAGGGCTTGTACTTGCCGGGCAGGAAGCCCGCTTCCGAAAACCGGCCAGCCGGCTGGGTCAGCACCACAAAGGGCGGAATCAATCCCTTGTAGGTTTCGTTCTTGGAGAGCGCGAACACGGCGCCAACGCTCGGATAAGCCAGACGTTCGCCGGGCATGTGGCCGGTCTGCATCAGGTAGGCCGCAGTCTCATGGCCGAAGTTGCGATGGGTCATGCTGCGGATGAGCGAGAACTTGTCGGTCTGTTTCGCCAGCTCGGGGAACAGCTCGCCGAGTTGTATCCCGTCCACCTTGGTCGGAATCGCTGTCTTCAACACGCCGGTGTAATCGTAGCCGGAATCCGGTTTCGGATCCCACGTGTCGTTGTGCGACATGCCGCCCCAAAGGAAGATTTGGATGACCGACTTGGCCTTGACCTTTACAGCAGGCGCCGCAGCTTTGGCCGCCGGTTGTGTCACCGCTGCCCAGGCACCGGGAGCCAGACGGTCCGTCAACCATAGCCCTGCCGTGCCGATCATACCGCGGCGCATCGCTTCACGCCTGGAGATCGATTGGCCACGCACACCCATTGATTCCACCCATGACTTGGATTTCTCGTTGCGTTCTGTGCTCATACGTTACTTCCTTTCTTTTCTCCCGGCCTGGCCGGCTCTCTATGTAATTTCGAACTCTGTTCCGCCAAAGTCAATGTCGATAAAGAAACTCAATGCTGTTCACCAACGCCCAAGCGACGTCAATCCATCCCTCTTGTCCCTTCACAACCTTGGAGTTGGCATGCGCTTCTGCCAGCCTGGCCTCGTCCCCGCTGGGGAAACGCGACAGGATCGTCAGATAAAGATCGTCCACAATCTCTCGTGATTTGCGCTTCCCTTCGAACAGCGCCTTCATCTTGGGGCCTTCCTCGATTTTTCGTTGGATATGGCTCGAATTCAGCATATGCAGCCGTTGCGAGGGAAGGGGTTTGTAGACCCGCTCGTTTTCCATGGCGGTCGCGCGCGGCGAACGGCCAAACAATTCCAGAAATGAACTGCTGATGCTGCCATCCGGCAACGCCACAGCAGGCTTGTTGTCCGGAATAAACGTGAACGGTTCCGGGATGGCGCTGGTATACAAGTCCGATGTGCCGGTGATCTTGTTGATGACATCAATCAACACCTCCGCATCCAGACGGCGCAGCGGATAGGCGCCGAAATTGGCTTCAGCCTGCGGGCTGTTATACCTGACCACGGAGGAGATCTGGTATGTCCTGGAATTCAGAATCAGCCGAAAGATGTGCTTCATGTCATAGCGGGATGTGACCAACTCATTCCGCAAGTAGGTCAATAGCGGCTGATTGCTTGGCGGATTGTTCGATCGGATGTCGTCCGGCTCATGAATGATGCCGCGACCCAACAACCATGACCACATGCGGTTCACGATGTTGAGGGTGAACCATGGATTCTCCGGCTTGATCAGCCAATCGGCGAAGACCTCCCGTGGGTCCCGATCTGCCGGCAATTGAATCTGAGTGCCGTCCGGGAAAGTCGCCATTTGCGGAACGTTGTTGGTGACCTTGGTGGGATCCCAGAAAACAACCTCCTCTTTCCACTCACGCGTTGCCTTGAACCCGATCTGCGCGAAGAAGGACTTCATTCCTGGCAGGTAATGTTTCGGCCAGAACTCGGCCCGCGATCCCATGAACACCAGCGCTGCTGAGATGGCGATGCCTTCCGGCGTCTTGTTCTGCACAGCCCGATAGAAGTTGACCGGCCCCACGCGATAATTGCTGCCGCTCGACGTGAGCATCTCCCGCACGAATTTGTCATACGGTTTGTTCTCGGCCATCGACGCCCGAATCCAGCGATGGTACGCTTGCGCCGCGTTGGGCCACAGGTTGACAGGAAACTCCGCCTTCACGCGCAGGATGTCGCTCCACTTCATTGCCCAGTAATCGGCATACTCATCCCGCTCCAGCACGCGATCGATCAAAACGCGGCGCTTGTTGCGATCCGTGCTCAGGATGAACTCTCTGGCTTCCTTGGCGGTGGGTACCGTGCCGAGCATGTCCACGAAAACCCGCCGAATGAACACCGCATCGGAACACATGGCAGGGTGCACGCCTATCTGCGCCAATTTGGGGAAAACAAACTTGTCAATCTGGGTCTCCGGCACCCCGCCGCCGAGGCCGATAAAAGGATCCTGCGCCTGTCCCGGTAACACGCCGCCCAAGACTGCCACGAATACGGCCGCTGAGATCAACGATGTCTTCATCCTGTTTCCTGCGTAAATACTCATATCAAAACAATCCCAGTCTGGATACTAGCATGAACATGCTAACATGCGGTTTCATACATTAGTGCAACCGAGAGCAATAGCCTCTCGTCGGCCAAACGTGCAACTGTCTGGCGGAAAAGAACGAACACCCCTTACAGGAGTACTCCACTTCCGAAATCACAAATGCCGTGGATGCGACTCACTTCATCCACGACCCTTTCGCCGATGATTACGCCCTCTACGCTATCCACGGACGCGCCCGGCCTTTTTTCGTAACGGCAGCAAGCGCCTTCGCGGCAATTTCGGAGTTCTCGACGATCTGAAAATCAAACATGCCGACGCAGAGGAAATCCGCGCCATTCTCAAAGCACCACTGGAAAGCGTTCCGCGGATGAATCGCGCCTGCGGCAAGCGTCTTGAAGGCGATCCACGGTTTCTTCAGCGTGGCCATGTAGGCGATGGTTTCCTGCGCGTTGGTGCACCACATGTTGTCGTGATGCAGATTGTGCTCCTTCTTGGAACCGCTGATCTCGTCAAAAGCGCGGCGGCTATCCTGGGGTGTCGCTGACCAGTAGTCGTCCTTGTGGAGTGTCTTGACCCAGAAATCAGGTTCGAACCCGGCTTTGACACATTCACGCACCGTATCCAGACTATGTGCGCCGAGGCCGCACGGCACGAGCTGGTCCTTCATGAAGCTCATCACGGACTCCAGCGCCTTCATCTGGCCGTCCTTGACCATCTTGTCGCACTTGCCGCCCTGGACATAGACGGCGTCCGCGCCGGTGTCTATGGAGTTTTTGATGGCGTCCTTGAGGTCTCCAGCGGCGCAGTCGGAAATCCACTGCATCTTGCCGCCTTCTTTGCGGTAGGTGTTGATGACACGATTTGAGACGGGGTTGGTCAGCGCGGTGTTGATGCCGCGTTTCTCGGCCAACCGGAAAGTCTCCAGAACCTTCTCGTCCGTGTGATAAGCCTTGATGAGCGGCGAGACGTAGATCAAATCACGGCTGTGCGCCCAGCCGCCGATGAGGTTGCCGCCGCAGATGACGCGGCTGATTTCGAGGTTCTTGATCTTCCCCTTCGGAATCTCCAGCGGCGCGACCGTCGAGGCGGATGGAGCTGACGCTTTGCCCGCTGCGCTCTCTGCGCTCAGGACTCGCTCCTCCATGCTGCGGAACGCCAGTGCCGCGCCACCCACTGCCAGGGAATTTTTCAGGAATCCACGCCGACCGATGTTCTTTGCCATATGCTTGTCTCCGCTTAATCTGTTCTCACTGTCGCACGGGTTTCGTTCTCACCGCTGCGAGGCCGAAACTAACGCGGGTCCGCCGCTGAGACAAGTATGTTTGTTGCCGGCATCGCGACCATCGAAGGATTCGCGACAGACACTCCCGTGAGGGAAGAAAGCGAACCACCCCAAGGCAACCGACCGAGCCCTGACAAAGCGAAGCCAGCCGGCAGACAGTAGTGTCCTGTGGCAAGCGGATCGCGCTCGCAGCCTCTTACACAGTCCGGAGAGGACAGGCTTGCTGGTGTATCAGGCTCAGGGCCGGACAGCAGGCGCACCGGCACCGGGACGAGACTAGCGACGGTAAACGCCAGTGGCGGAGAGCATCTGGCGCGCCTTCTGAGCCAGCCCGGGATTCGGGCCTGCCTCAACCGTGGTGAGCGCATCGATGACCTCGCTGCGCTGGGTTGTTACCTTGCTGCCCAAGGTGGCCAGGCCTTCCAATGCCGATTGGCGGACCACCGGTTCTTCGGTTGGAGACAAGGTGGCGACCATCGCAGTGACGATCTGCGGGAAATCGGGCGTATCGGTCAGGCCAATCCTGGTCAATGCCTGGAGACTGGCGCTGCGCACGAGCGGCTCTTTGTCGCGCAGTGCTTTGATCAAACCGGGAACCGCCTTGGCGACCTTCATGCGCCCAAGCTCGTTGATCGCGATAGTCCGGATGAACGGACGTGAGTCGGGCACGAGCGTCATGAGCGAATCAATTGCCGGCGTGCCTTTGCGAGCCAGACACTTGGCGGCCTCCTCGCAGATGTCCCAGTGCGCTTCCTTCACGGCTACGTGCAGCAGGAACGGGATGACCTCCGGATCGTCGAGTTTGCCAATCGCTTCGACAGCCTCCAGCCGGATTTGCGCTTCCTTCTCGTTCTGCCAGAAGGCTTGGTGATCATCGAATCGCTTGCGCAACTCCGCGAACGTGCCGGTCAGGGTCTGGGTCTTTTGCGCAACGACCGGCGCGCGATCCTTCCCGATGCAGTAGAGAGCTTCGAGTGTGCGAATGAAGAGCCGGCCACCGGCAACCGCCGGGCTGGCGAGACAAACTCCCTTGATCTGATTGACGGCCAGCACCTTGACCGCCGGTGGAGTGGCCGTCAGCGCGGCAGCATCCATCACGTAAGTCTTGCCTCGCTCCGAGCACCAGTAGATTTTTCCATCGCCCCCGATCGGCGACGAGGAGAAGTGGTCGCGCACCTGTCCTTCCACGACCAGTTCGTGGTTCGTGCCGTAGAAAAGCATCTTGCCGTTGTCGCCCGGCACCATCAGGTGGGGATACATCAGGGGCGAAGGAACGTAAGGGCCGCCGGTCGTCAGATTCATGCGGACATGCGTTTCGGTCACGTCGCCGTGCCCGCTGGGGTCAATACCCATGATCGGTCCGATTCGGCCGGAAGAGGCATAGACCAAACCGTGGCCGAAGACGGTGCTGGGACCCACGCACACCTTCATGCCGCGGCAGGACCAGAGTTCCTTGCCGGTGTCGGGATCGTAGGAGACGACTACCTCGCCGTTCACGACCAGTTGCGGCCGGCCCTGAACCTGAATCAACATCGGGGTGCCGAAGTGACCGAACCCGCTCGATTTGCGCGGCGTGCGCCAGCACTCGGATCCGTCGCTTTGCCGGAAGGCCGCGATGAAAGCTTCTCCTTTGTGGTCGCAGGACTGAATGACCATGTCTTTGTAGAGGACAGTGGAGGTGCCCAAATTATACACGGCCTTGAACGGTCCCAGCGCACGCTTCCAAACCACCTTGCCTTGCATGTCCAGGGCCACCAGACCGGGGCTGTCGAAAAACGCAAAGACCCGCTTGCCGTCGGTCGTGGGAGTGGGCGCGGCGAAGCCGGTCTTCGGATAGAGAAGCGTCTTGGCGTCGGGCAGGAGTTCTGTTTTCCAAAGGACCTTGCCATTTCGAGCGTCGAGGCAGAGGACCAGCCGTTTGGCCCCTTCATCCAGCGCGGCGGTGACGAAAACGCGGTTGCCCCAGATGATCGGCGACGAATTGCCTTCGCCCGGCAGCGGCGTGCGCCAGACGACGTTCTCGGTCTCGCTCCACTCGACAGGCAGATTCTTTTCGTTGGAAATACCCGTGCCGTCACGCCGCCACGCGGGCCAAGGCTCCGCGGCGAACGTCGCTTGCGAACCGAGCAGCAGGACAGTGACAGCAAGGAAGAGTTTATTCATGGTTGTTCTCTTGGGCCGGTGTTTGCAATTCTCAAGCCATAGTGAATGACGATCCAGTGCAAATCCAGCACACAATCAACGCGCCGCGACAGTCTGCGCGGATGGGATCCGAAGAACCACGAAGGCGGGATTGGCTGCTATTTCACGTGTGCGAGCTGCTGCGTGCCCGGCTCTCCGCCGCGACGAGCCGCTCGACGGTGGTTCGGAGCAACACCAGCGTTGCTTCCGGGAATCGAAGCAGGAACGAACGGAATCGGGTGTAGTCCAACGACACCAGCGCAGCATCAGTCTCGGCCCGGATGGTCGCGCTGTGGCCGCAGTTCAGAAACATTCCATACTCACCGATGATATCGCCGGGGCCAAGGGTGCGCACAGGCTGCGATTCGTTCGGCAGACACACGACCAGCCGCCCTTCGCTCACGACGTAAACGCGGTCGGACGGGTCGCTGGCCTCGAAGAGGATCTCGCCCGCGCGCAGACGTTCCGTTTCCATTATCTCCGCGAGCAGTGCGCGGTCGGCGGCAGGAATGCCCGCGAACAACGGGCAAGTGCTCAATATCTGTGTCCGCGCGGCCACGGTGAGAGCGGAGGTTTTCATGTGTGCTTGATCGTTCTGCGGAAAATTTCCGAATTTCGCTCAAGTTCCTCGAACGTCCCGGCGGCCATCAACCGGCCACCGTCCATCAGCCTGATCTCGTCGGCGGCTCGAATGAACTCCACGTCATGGCTGACGGCGATGACGATCCGCTCTTTCTTCCACTCCTTTAACAATGCCGCCACGGCCGCGCGACTGGCGGGATCCAGCGCCGAGGTTGGCTCGTCCACGATCAACACGGGCGTGCGCCGCAGCAGGGTGCGACAGAGGGCCACAAGCTGGCCCTGGCCGCCGGAGAGATTGCCGCCGAGCCGGCCTATATTGAACTCAAGCCCCAGTTGCGTGAACGTATCTCTCAGGCCCTCCTGCCCGACAAAGTCCAGCATGGTCTGATCCACCAACCGGCTGCTGCGGCTGTTGCGAACGTCCACAACGCCGAAGAGAAGATTTTCGCGCCACGTAAGATGCGGATGCACGCGGTCACCGGCATACTGCAGGCACGCATCGCCGAGCATTTGTTTCAAACCTTCCACCTCTGTTGCGAAGAGCTGCCGGCTCTCAGGCTTGAGCAGACTGGCCGTCTGATTGTCGTCGGTCATCTCGGCCAATGAAGCCGTCAGCGCCACGATGCACAGGGACAATGCCTGGTCGGGAGATAACGAGGTTTGTTGGACGGCTCCCAGGTTTGAAGAGCGCAGATGCCAGAGAGCCTCATCGAGGGGATACGGGGACAGCTGCAAATAGACGTGATAGTTGGTAATGCCAAGAAGCTGACGGTTCCCTTCAAGAAGTTTGCGGGCCTGCGCGACCAGCGTGTTGCCGAGCGGCGTCTGCGGCAGCGATTGCAGTCTTCGTCTTCCCGACTTGTCGAGCAACAGCCCGACCGCCCGTTCACGGTCACATCGTCCGGCAAGCAGGCTTTCCAGCAACCAGTGTCCACCGTCGGCGTGGCCGTCCTCATACGGCTGGACGACAATCTCGCAAGCCTCGCGTAGCCGTTCGCGCAGACGATGCCTTGCCGCCACGATAGCCGGCGCGATGGCCGCGTGGCCGGGCGACATCCCGGGTGACATGTCGAGCGCTTTCAGTCTGCAAATTCGGCCCAAGCCAGTCCTCTCAATCACATCCATGTCTTCCGCGGCCAGCGGAGCGCCTTCGACTGCAGCGCTGTCGTCAGCAGGTCTGCCGAAGAAAATATTCTGGCGGATGCTCGCATCGAGCAGCGCGAGGGATTGTGGCATGAGCGAAAAGATCGCCGCGCGCTCGGTGCCTGTCATTGCATCGATCGATGTCTGTCCGTAGCGGATGGAGCCCGCCTGTGGTTTCAGACGACCGAGCAGGAGTTTCAGCAGCGTGGATTTTCCAGAGCCGGCTCCTCCGACGATGGCGATCCACCGGCCGGGCGAGAAGCTGGCGGTCACATCCACCACGCCGCCCTGCTGGGTTCCGTCGGGATTGGTGTATCGGCAGGTTGTGCTCTCGATGTCAATGGCGGCCGCCGGTCCAGTTGATGCGGCTGTCACAGGACCACCGCTCACGGCTTCCTGCGCCTCGTATTCCAGCAAGCGCCCCATGCTGACCCTCGCGATTTGAAACTCGAGCCGGAGGAAAACCAGTTCAGATGCCTCCTGGAACAACTCCGGCAAGGCCCAGACCACCACGGGCACAAGAGCGAGCGCGGCGCTGGCGTTGCCGGTCTTGCGCATGTAAACGACGACGAGAATCATCGCAACAAACGCGAGCAAATAGGCAATGACGTTGGCCAGCCGCAGGCTGCTGTTCAGCCGGACATACTTCAAGAACGTCTCGCTCCGCGTGCCCAGCAAGCCCGTGAAGTGATGCCGGATCTTTTGGTAAAGATGCCCCACCTGAACCTCCGGCGCAGCCCGCAGGAAGTCCTCGAAGCGGGATTTGATCCGGTCATCCTGCTCGAGGTAATGTTCGTCCATCTCCTTCACCGGTCGCGTCGCGCGCAGGGTCCACAGCGCGCCGGCGACGCATGCCACCGCGCCCACGGCGGCCAGACGCCAATCCCGAAGGCTGAAGAAAACAAGATTGCCTGCCAGCAGCAACACGCTCCACCAGACCTTCATCATGTTGGGTCGCCGGTCGCTGACACGGTAAAGGTCCACGGCCAGCCTGTTGACCGTCTCAGCGGGCGAATGCCGACTGAAAAACGAATCGTCCTTGTTCAGGAGGTTTAACAGGATTTCCGTCTCCAAATCATCTCGTGAGCGGATGCCGAGCCGGCCTGTCGCGTAGGTTTTCCAATACTCCAGGGCGCCTGAAACCAATCGGACCGTGACAAAAGACGCCAGGGCCAGCAGCGGCAAACCGAGTTGGAGGTGATCCGAAAGCTTCTTCAACAGCGCGATCGCACCCGTGCCGCTGCTCTCCGATTCCCCGCTTGCACCGAGCGACAGCGTCAGGAGGCCCAGCAGATCGTTTTGCGCATACGTCAGGGCCGAGGCGAGCGCGCCAACCACCGCAAGTTCGACGAGGTAGCCGCGGTAGTGCGGGTGCCACAGTGTAAACCAGGAATCGAGGCGCGATCTCATCAGGCGGGCGCCGCCTCCCTGCCGGTCAACTCGACGATCGCAGACTTGCGATGTGGGCTGCGATCGAGGCTGTTGATTGCCCACTCGCGAATGCGGTCTTTGATCTCCAGAAGATGACCTTCACAATAGCGCATCGTTTCAAATCGCCCCGGCTGGAATCGCCGGATGTGGGGACAGCCGCCGCTGCATTCCGCCAGAATCGGGCATCGGACGCATCGCGAATCCTGTGACCAGTCATAGAGCAGCCACGGCACCAGATTGGGGAGCTTCACCGGACTGCCTGACTCGATGGATCCGTAAGCACGTTCAGCCATGCCCACGTCTTCGGTGCACTTGAAGAGCCGGCCGTCCGGGCCAATCACCATACTGAAGCGATCCGTGGCGATGCATCCAACCTGCGATGGCCGGAAATCGGCCTGCACCGGCAGGCCCAACGCCCGCGCCTTTTGCCGCTCCCGCGCCGCGATTCGGGCGTAGGCCGGGTACGTCATGGCTGCGAAGCGGCCATCGCGCCCGCCACATTCCGGGCCAAACACATAGGCGAAGAAGAGAGCCTGAAGATGGCGGTGCAGCCCGCGCTGGCGCAACTGTTCGTAAAGCGCGTCGAAACCGGCTTTGTCATCGCGGACGATGTTGATGCGCAGATACACCGGCAACCGTTGCGCGGCCAGCGCGAGATTGTCCAACACACGTCCCGCAGTTTCACGGCCCTGCCGGTCACGCTTTTCCGAGGCAGGAATGTCCACGGTCACTTGGATGAACTTCAGGCGGCACTTCTGGAGTTGGCGGACGACGTTCCGATTCAACAGCATTCCATTGGTGACAAGGACTGCCGAGTACATCACGCCGGCCTGATCACATGCCGGGATCAGTCGCGCGCTGATCCGGGCAATGGTTTCGGCGGTCAGCAGCGGCTCGCCGCCAAACCAGCTCATTTCCAGCGCGCGTTTGCCCTGTGCGGACATGGCAATGTGGCGAACAATCTCCTCTTCACGATCGCGCGGCATCATCTTGCCGTGCTTTGCCGCTTGGACGCCGCTTTCAAAGCAGTAGCGGCAGCTCAGGTTGCAGGCCAGCGTGGGCAGGACGGTCACCACCAGCTTCTTGTCACTGAAACGGGCTGTCTGGTCGCGCAACCGGAACAAATCAAGTTCGTTGACCGTCTTGGAAATCAGCAAGCCCTTCGAGGATAGTGTGCCCAAGATGTCGGAGGCAGCATGGGGACGCGCATGGACCTCGCAACCAGCCTTCAGATAACGCCGCCATACCGGTGCGGGGACGACAATCAAGGCGCCGCTGAGGCTGTTGAAAACCGCCTTGCGGCCGCGAGGAATATCCACCGCCATATTAAATCGCGACGGAACCCATCCCTCTGCGGACGATTCAAGCCCCTTGCTCATCGTGCAGTTCTTGCCCACAAACCATCATTTCGTGGACGGTCGCGCCTGTCATGCTCGAACCAAGCCCGGTCGCGTGCCATCCCAGACAGAGTGGCGTCGTGCTTCGAACGCCGTTCTGCTCAACTCACGATCAGCCGCGCACGCCACCAATCGCGCTCGGAGTACGCACTTCGAACTTACGCTGAAAAGAGTGGAGATAGCATTGCGCTGAAACCTCATCGGTTGCCACAGCGCTGAGCACCTTGGCCACGTCCTTGATCGAGAGCTTCTTTTTTCCCTTCAAGACCGTTCCTTCGGGGAACACCAACGTGACACAGTTGGATCCATCCGCGACCACCTTGACTGATGCAGCTTTCTTGACGGTCTTTTTGCTCATAGTTTGTATTCCTTCAAGACTGACTTCGCTACACTCGGTAACCTGAGGACGGGGCGTACAGCCGGCAGACCCGGCGTTGTTATACGTTATTGCATCCAGCCACTACGCTGAGGCCTATCGTGCGTCAAGCAGTAAGTGACCAAGTGACGAACACGATCTGCGCGCAAGAACACGGGAACATTCTACTTGAAGCGACTCCTCGCTAGGCTAGCATCGGGGCGGCGGCCAAAAAAGAGCCATGGAATGAAGCGTACTCATCAATTGAAGTTGGATTCGAAGAATTACTTCCGCCTCTCCAACGAACTCCTGCTGGCGGCTCCGCCGGAAGTCCCCTTCAGGGACATGTTCGCCGAGGTCGTCAACTCCCGGTGTTATCTGCCTTCGGCTGAATTTCGAATCAAGCCGGGGAATACCGTGCTTGATATCGGAGCCAACGTCGGGCTGTTCTCGATCTGGGTGGCATCGAACGTCCCTTCGGCGCGTATCTTTGCCTTCGAGGCCGCCTCCGACAATTTCCTGGCGCTGGCTGAGAATGTCCGGAGCAATCACTTCAAAGGCATCTCGGCCCACCATTATGCGGTCTCGGATGGCCGCAACAAGTGCGTGACCCTCTACCATGGATTCCACGGCGGGATCCATTCCATTCGACCGGAATACCGGAATTGGAATTCCTCGACGGGAAGACCGCGCAGGACTGAGAGGGTTCGCGCGATCACGCTGGAACAGATCTTCTCCCGGTTCAGGATAAAGCAGGTGGATTTCCTGAAGCTCGATTGCGAAGGCGCTGAATACGACATCCTGCTTTCCGCGCCCGGTGGAGTTCTCTCCCGGATACGAAGAATCGTTGGCGAATACCACGACCTCGGCGCGAAACGGCACGGGGGCGTTTTGAAAGAGTTCCTGACAAGACGCGGATTCCGAACCCGATTCAGTGCCGCAGGGCCGGATATGCCATGGGGAATGTTTGTTGCGACTTCCCGGTAGGTCTCTGCGTCAGCCGAAGAAACCATGATCCAGTCAATCGTATTGCCGGGCCGGTTTCCGACGACCTTCTATGCCTATCCGGAATTCACCCTCCTGAACCGAGGAATTCAGGATGATGTCCGGTTTGAAAACCTCAATCTGCTTTTCTGGGATTATCTTCTCTCCCCGGACTTCATTGGATTCCTGAGAAAACACCTTGGCAGAACAGCTTCCCCGCATATCAAGTTCTTGGCGACCGTTGTTGACTCCGGTGTCATCGCCACGCTCCAAGACCGAAAACTTTTTTATGACCCGGAGCGATATCTGGCAGCCATCTCCAGCCTCGGCGGATATCTGGCCGTGGCCAGCAATCTCTTGAGGCAACTCAGTGACGGAAACCTGCGGGAGCTGTCGATCTACGGTCTGTGCTACGAACCGCGGCGTTCTCTCAAAAAAATCCTGGCCTACGCCCGGAGTGATCGAAACCCGATTATGGATTTCTACCGGACACGCTCGAAAACGATCCGGAAGATATTCGACGCCGACATCATCAGCGCGGTGACCTACAGCTACACCGATATCCTGCATCTCGGCGTCCTGAGTGACCGATTCCGGCGGCCCGGCGCCACCGTGCTCATTCATGGCCACAGTTGGGAGAACAACGCGATTGACTGCCTGGTCGAACATAGCAATCGGTACGCCGATGTCCTCCAGCACATTGACGGTATCGTGATCTCGGAGGAAGGTCTGGCAGAGACATTCAACCAACTGGCCGAGGCGGAGGCGGAGATGAGGGTTGAGAACCTCCACCGTTTTGGCGAGAAGGACGTATTCGGTGGTGGCAAGCGGCATCACCGGCGCAACGCCGTTGATGATCTGGACTTCGTGCGCCTGCGCCAAGAGGCGGATCGCCAACGCTCCCATATATTCTCCCCCGAACTGGTAACCCTGTATCGGCTTTCTTCCCGGGGTTGCTACTGGAACCAATGCGCCTTCTGCCGGCATAACAGCCGACATCGCGGGCGGTCCGGCGATCCAGACAGGGAACCCGACGATCCGACGAAGTGGACCGCCAGCCTGCGGCAGCTTTCAAAGATCTCCCCGATTCTCATCTTTTGCGATCAGGGAATTGATCCGGAAGCCGCAACGTCGTTGGCGGCCATCGTCTCGGATGCCGGCATTAAAGCCAAGTGGTCACTTCGGACCCGGATTGATCCTCGATGGGATGCTCGTCGCATCGCGGCAGTGGCGGACGGAGGATGCGCCGAACTGATCTTCGGCTTGGAATCCATCAACGACGCCACCCTGCGGCGGATGAACAAGACCCCGTTGACCGGGAAGAATTATCGTTCACTGACAAAGCAGATCCATCGCGATTCTGCGGCGCGCGGCATTTACGACCACTACTGCATGATCTACGGCTACCCGGGTGAGACGTTTGAAGAATGCCGACGAACGCTCAACTTCCTTGGGGATCTGGTCCGGAGCGTCCCCAAGACGACCTTCAGTCTGAACCGTTTCCAACTTCTGTACGGGTCGGACATTTCTAACTCCCCGGACGCCTGCGGAATCCGTTCGGTGACCAGGGAGTCGTGTTTGTCCAATAGGTTCCGGTATGACGAGCCCAAGAGCAAACGCAGCATCGAGCGGGTGGAGAACGGACTCGCCGACTTCTATCGGGCCATCGGCTACCGGAAGGATATTCTCGCGAATCGAATACTCATGCAGACGCTGCCCGCTTTCGTCAACGATAGCGGCCATGCGCCGTTGCTCAAGGCCGGCCATACAGGAAACCCATTCATGGCATCACCAAATGCGAGGGCAGGGGGCGCCCTGCTTTAGATGCCTTCACCGTGTGGGGACGGTGTCGTCCCGTTCAACCCGCAATCAACCGCGCACGCCACCGATCGCGGTCGGGGTGCGCACTTCGATTCTGTGCCTGAAAGCGTGGAGGTAGCACTGTCCTGAAACCTCGCCGGTTTCCACGGCGCTCAGCACCTTGGCCACGTCTTTGATCGAGAGCTTCTTCTTGCCCTTCAGGACTGTTCCCTCGGGGAAAACCAGCGTGACACAGTTTGACCCATCCGCGACGACCTTGACTGATGCAGTTTTCTTGGTGGTCTTCTTGCTCATCTTCTCAACCGTCCTTCCTGCCGCGTTTAGCTCCGGCCCTTGTTACCGAATCAGCAGGGCCAAGTTAACACCGATCATTGCAGCGCGCAACGTGGTCCCTCACGCGGCGGACCCATCACTGAAGAGCATTTGAATCGACTCCAGGCACTTCGGATGAGACTGCCGCAACAGCCGATAGGTGATCGCTGCGCGCGCGAATCGCGCCCGCATCAGGTCACACCAAAGTCTCTGGGTGACGGTGCTCCGTCCAGACGGCATGAGCGCGCACTTCTGGCACTGAAACGAACAACCGCCGCCACACCAGTCGAAGGCCCAGCACCGCGCGCATTCGGAATCCGGCGATGGTGCGGGCCGGGAAACGTTCAACGGCACCGCCGGGTCGATCGTGGCACAATTGCCAAGCGTCGGGACGGTGGGGTGGCCGTAGAGCCGCGGGCATGGATAGATGTCACCGCGCGCGCCGATGCAGATCTCATACGACCCGCACGTGCACAGGCCGTTGGGTCCTTCGGGTTGCGAGGCGACAAGGTAAGCAAAGCCCATGTCCACCTCCGGATGTCTATTGATGGCAGACTGGAGATAATACCTGTAGAACTTCTCGTGCCCTCGCATCAACCTGCGCACGGCTGACGCCGGCCAAACCCTCTTTCGGCCTTCACTGTCGCTGAGGTGAAGAAACTTGATGCGGCGAAATCCTGCTGCCTTCAGGTTTTCCGCAATCCCGGTCAGGTTCACGTTGCCGGGCGTAAGCACAACTTGCGCATCCACCCTGGCTTTCGGGCTGGCCGCGCGCAACAACTCCAGTCCGCCAAGCGTCGCCTGATGCGAGCCGGCTCCGTTGGGATAGCGCCGGTATCGATCATGGTCCTGCCGGGACCCGTCGATGCTGATCTGCACGGTGATATCATCGGCAACCAATTCCGCCGCCAGCTCTGGCGTGATCAATGTGCCGTTGGTAATGACGTTGAAGTAAGGATCCTTCCCTTTGGCGCGGCCTTCCCTGCGGAGGGTTTCGAGAAGGAACCGGCCTGTCTTCCAATTCACGAGAGGCTCGCCGCCGAAAAACGAGATCACCGGCTTGGAGCCCGGAACCCGAAGGATGTAATCGGCAATCTGCCGCGCTGTCGTCAAATCCATATCCTGCCGCCGCGCGCTGTTGGCTGCATCGAAACAATAGGTGCATGCGAGGTTGCAACGGTCTGAGAGCCGCACGACGAAGTACTGCGGCCATGATTGGGAGCGGCTGTCACACGCATGCGCCTTTGGTCGGGGGCGTTCGCCTTTCCGAATCTGGAAGAACAACTCCTCCGGCCGCGTCGCGGCGAAACCGATGACGGCTTCGCTCAACCTCCCGACGCCTTTGCTTGCGCCTGTCTTTGACATCGTGTGCGATGAGAGTCTGCGCAGCCCGGGGTGTCAACCGGAAACTCCCGGCCATGAATCTTCCACGCGAACCCTCGCGCCGATAGAAAGTGGTTGTCGCTGCCCGACGGGAGGCGCAGTATTGCCTCTGAAAGGCTTGGCTCTATGGCGAGATCAAATCGAGTCCTTGATACTTATCTGGGAATCTCCTCCAAGACCCCGGAAGAAGCGGTGCTGCGCCTGCTCGTTGAGATGGGTGCACAGTTCGTCGGCGCGGAGGAGGGTTCTCTCCTTGTTTTTGACGAGAAAAGGAAGGACCTCGTCTTTGCGATGACCATTGGCAGCGCGGCGTCTGAGAAGATTCTGGTCGGGCAGCGAGTGCCCCTCGGCAAGGGCATTGCGGGACTCGCCGCACAGACTCACGAAGTGCAGATCGGCGCTCCAACCTTTGGCACGCGCCAGGCCAAACGGCAGGGCGCGAAGTCAGAACCGCCCAAGTCGGTCCTAGCCGCGCCCATGTTGATCAATGACCGGCTCGTCGGTGTGCTGACGGGGGTGAGCTTCCAACGGGGAAAATTCTTCAACAGCAACGATGCGTTGCTCTACGCGCGCGTGGCTGCGGTTGCGGGTGTGGTCGTCGAACAATCACGCCGGCTCGCCACATTGGAAGCTGCCGGGAAAGACATCCTCCGGCCCCGCGCCATCAGTGAGGAAGAGCGATGCGAACAGCAACTGGTGGACGCAGTGGCCCGGCTTGCGCGAAACAAACCGCAGGCGAAAGCGCGAATCGCGCGACTGCTTACGGACATTGCAGGATTGGTGGCGGACTGACCACGCCAATTGCCGCCCCATGAGCCTAAGATCCGCACTTCAAGTTGATCTCAAGACACTGCGATCACGCAAACTGCGTCCCGTCACGGTCGCGGTGGTGGATAGTGGTGTGGACGCGACGCATCGTGAGCTTGCAGGTCGTGTGGTTCGCGCCGTGCGAGTCGAGAGCGCCGGGAAAGAGATCCGAATCTTCCGGCCCCGGGTTCCGCAGAACGCCGACGTTTATGGCCACGGCACGGCCGTGGCCAGCATCATCACGCAGATCGCTCCCAACGCGCGCATCGTGGACGTGCGCGTGCTCGATGCCAACAATGTCTGCACGGGCGAGACCATGATTGCCGGTTTTCAACACGCCATCGAGTCTGGCGCGAGGATCATCAATATGAGCCTCGCGACGAGCGCCAAGTTCGCCGGGCCGTTGCACGAGCTTTGCCAGACCGCGTATCGCCAGAACCAGATTGTCGTTGCATCGAGACGCAATGTGCCTCTGACCGACGATGGTTTTCCCGCCGAGATTGCCACATGCATAGGCGTGGACATCGGCAGGTTCCCTTCGCCGTTTCAACTGCTCTTTGCCGAAGACCGCGTCATCGAATTCGTGGCCCATGGCGACCAAGTGGTGGTGGCTGCCGCGGGTGGCGGCAAGACGACCGTCACGGGAACAAGCTTCGCCACTCCTGCGGTTGCAGGCATGTGTGCGCTGTTGGTTGGGGCGTATCCGGACCTGCGGCCGTTCGATGTGAAAAGCCTGCTCCGGGCTTTCTCGTCCAATTGTCCCAAGTAGTGAATCCACCGTCCGCCGCAAAAGTTTGCTGACGCGTGTGCAGCGACGCGCTGAGCGTTTCCCTCCCGCGTGTTGGTCCGGCCATGAACCTGCGGTGTAGCTGCTACTGCCAGCCAACCTGTCAGGAATTGGGAGCTGGCTCCGTATACTCCTGTTCGGGGATGCCGCGGCGGCGGGCTTGGAGGACGCTGCGGCGCGCTTCCTCTTTCAGACCGAGCGAACGGCAGGCGCGGGCAAGTTCCAGCCAACCATCGGAGAACGTCGGCCAGTGACGGGTCAGGTCCTCGTAGTAGAGACGGGCGGTCTCAACGTCGTTCCGCTCGGTCATGCCCTGCCCGGCATGGTAGAGAGCGGCCGGATTGGTGGGGTCGATGTTGAGCACATGCTCACAGAGGCTGAGGGCTTCGTCGCTGATGCGATCACCAGCGACGGAAGCTTGATATACCTGCCAGCAGGTGTGCACCCACAAGTCGAACGTGTTGCGCTGAAGCGCCTGGCGTCCCAAGCGGACAAAGCTCTGAAGCAACTCCGGCTCGAGGCGTTTGCCAACGTTCATGAAACATTCCGCGACTTCGTGCACACCAAGGGGAACCACCACCCCTTTCATCGGAGTGATCCGGCGCGGCCCAAAGAGCAGGTTACGGATGC
Organism: Verrucomicrobiia bacterium; assembly: GCA_041651735.1. GTDB lineage: Bacteria > Verrucomicrobiota > Verrucomicrobiia > CAIQCK01 > CAIQCK01 > CAIQCK01. The sequence continues at coordinate 18,086 of JBAZIR010000005.1, forward strand.
GCCGGTTGATCTGTTTGAAGGCGGGGTCGGACACGAATATCTGATACCGGTCTCCCTCACGCGAGGCGGATTCGATTCTCTTGCCGGCGTTGATGGTGAAACCGCACTTGGCCAGGCCCTTGGCTGTTTTTCGCGCCCAAACAAGGCCCGAGTTGATGCCGGCTGCGAGACCGGTGCTGGAGTGGCCCGAGAAGAGGCGGTCAGTGTTGAGGGGGCAGCCAAGCCAGCCGCACTTGAGGGTCACCGCCAGACAGATCAGCAGATAGACATCGTTGGGCGGGCTGTCCGTGTGGAGGAAAACGACCATTTCATCGCCGATGAGTTCGACATTGTAGTCCACGTGCTCGGTTTTGGAAAAGGTCCTGAAGAAGAACCGCGTTTGCCGGACGCAGAGATCATGGAAGGCGGAGACATAATCCGCATAGTCCTTCAGGCTCATCACGCTGGCAAAGTCACTGGAGCTCACCAAGTCCATGAAGAGCACGGAAGTCTGGAGCGGGCCGCTCTCGCCTTCCTTCCACTGCGCGGGAGGTTTGGATACAGTTTCGTCGGCCATGGCTTACCTGATTTGCATAGGATCGGGAACGGCCTTCGAACTGGAGGGGACGCCGGGAGCTGCAGGGACGCTGGCGGGCTCGCTCATCGATGGGCGTTCCTCCATCATCATGGACTTCCTCGCGCTGCTCCGCTCCAGAAGCGCCCCTTGTCTTTCCGCTTCCATTTTCAGACGCTGGAGGTTTTCGGTGGCGTTGACAGCGTTGGTGGCAGGCGGGATGGCAGGCTGCGTGGCAGTCGGCGGCTTTTCAGCATCTGTCGCGGGCGCTGCTGGTTTGGACCCGCAGCTCGATAGCCCCAACGGGATGACAATCGCCGTGAGCGTTATTACCGCCAAGCGGCCCAGCACTGCGAGGGGATGCGACGCGCTCCGGGCTTGGGGAGGAAAGGCGTGTTTCATATCCATAGTTTAGTTGCCCTGCGCGCATTCGCCAACGGAAATCCCCTCTCGTGATCGAGCCGCAGACTTCTTGTCTCTTGGAAGAGCGCCTCAGCCTGGTCTGTGGCCCCACCTGCGCCGCTGCCCAGCACTCGGTGCTCCAACGGTCTGACGACTTGTCAGACCCTCACAAATCAGCCGGTTATCCACTTGCGACGTGGGTTTTTCACGTATAACCGGATTACGGTGCCGCATGCCTGACACATGTCCGCGCACAGCGCCTCGGTTCCGTGCAAGAGCATGTTAGCCTTGTAGGAGAGTCCGATGGATCCGACCTCCGCGGTCATGGAAATCTTCACGCCTGCGATGACATCAGTGCTGCCGCAATCGGGACACTTTTTGGGGCGCGTGGGTTCAATGGCCATGATGGGAGTCCAGGGTCGTTTCAGTCCCACAAACCGGGAGCGCCTTCGGCCATCGTTTTGCCGCCACACTTGGGGCAGTAGTTCATCTTTTCCACGGGAGCGAATGGACGTTTGCAGGTTGGGCACGCAAACACGTCCAGTGTTTTGCCGGTAGCCGGGTCCCAGATTCGCGCCACAGCATGAGGTCCCAAACCCATCCGTTCTTTGTGTGGGAATGTTGCCGTAACGATCTTGCCACAATGCTCGCAGTAGCCGGAAACCTTGGCAACAGCATCTCCGCCACCGCAGAAAATCACAGCCTTGAAGTTGCACTTGGTGTTCGTGCAATTGAACGTGTGGATTTCGCCCGCGAAGGCGACGAGCGTGAAGGACAACAGCGAAAACGCCAGGAGCCGTAAACAGGGTCGCATGGTATATGTCCTCTCGTTTGGCAGCCGGGTCCGGCAGTCAGGCTTTTCTCAATTCGTTTCCAATGGGTTGTTCACTCGTCCCATGAACAAGATAGCGCCAGTCTCCTTGTCCACAAGCAGGAAGCAGAAAGGATGATCAACGCGGAACTCGGCGAAGAGGGGAGCCGACTTGGTCGCAAACTCGACGGCTGTGACAGCGGCTGCCTCGCTTCCTTCTTCGTTTACATCGAGACATGCCTTGTGCTGGATTTGGGCTATCCAGATTAGTCCGAGCGCATTGGAACGTCCGGTGATCCCGCCGAAGTCGGCTGCGCTTGCCGAAAACGCCAGTTTCATGCCCATCGCCTGAAATGGCGGTATCAAACTGGCCCCAGACGATGCCTTGAATCTTGGCAGGCTCAGCGTCACTTCCGCCGGTTTGCTTTTGCCAAGATCATCCACGACGGATTGCAGCGCCTGCATGGAAAGCGTCTTCTCGACTTTGGGCAGTCCGTCCTTCTCGTTCGGCAGGATGAGAATCATCTCGAGAGAAGCTGTTTTGTACGGCATGGACAGCGCCGCGAAATCCTCACGTTGTGTCCGTGTGTAAGACGTTTTTTGGCGCATCATGGGAACCGAAACCGCCTCGCCGGACGCGGTTTGAAACGGTTTCGGTTGCGTCTTTTTCTTGTCAAACTGGGTGGCCCAAATCCCTTTGAAATAGACCGCGTTGAGCAGCACGCAGACCGAATTAGCGGAGAGTTTCTCAAGGATCTTTTCTATCTTGCCCTTTGTTTTTCCGGACACCCACTGATTGATCGGGCCCACATCAGGCGCGTCGAAAACCTCTGCATGGTATTTCGATTTCAGAAGCTCCTTATAATCGCGGTGCACCAACGCACTGTCTGTCGTCAGACACAGTGCGTTGGCGATCGAAAGCACCTCGCCGGATGCTCCTTGGAAACGGTTCATCTTCTCCAGGAGCTTCTGATTTGCTGTGTCCATGCTCTCGCGGGACAGCGTCTGGTTGAGCGCAGCCTTCATCTCCACTTCCGTGCTGCCACGCGCCCCTGAGAGTGCCATGGCCATGGCCGTCCCGACGCTGTAGGGTGAAATCACAATGTTCTTTGCGTTTTTCCCGGCCAGATTCTGATAAAGCTGCAGCGCTGTTTCGTTATAGGACTTGATGACCGCTTTCTCATCGGACTGAGTTCCGGTTCCTGCGTGGCAAGGCAGATTGAGGAGAAGCATCAGCGCGAACATCACCGCCCCAATCATTTTGGAATCTGGCATCTCTTTCATATGTTTTTTCTAACGAACGAAGAACATGTGCCACAGGCCCGAGGTCATCCTGCTGTACGATCTTCCATTTGCATGGAACCCCGTGGCTTGGCTTATTGCCGCCGCATCAGCGTTGCGTACCCCAGTGGTGCTTTGGGCAAGCTTGCCGTATCGAAGCGGCATTCACGAATCCATTCGATGTCGAAATGGCCGCTAAAAGTCCCGCGGATTTCCTCCTCGCTGAGCGTTGGGGGCCCGGGATCGAGCGGTTCCTTCGCGTTGCCGCAGAGCAGGAAGTAAACACTGCCGGGTTGCGTGACCCTCGTGACCTGCGCGACGAACGCGTTGCGCTGGTCTTTCGCCAGCGTGTGAAAACAACCGATGTCTGACACGAACTCAAACGGCCCGCCAAGATCGGGCAGCGCGAGCACGCTGGCGCAGATGAAGTTTGCGGTGACACCCGCCGTTTGCGCCTTTGCCAGCGCCCGTTGGACTGCGACTTCGGACAAATCCACGCCAGTTGCATTGAAGCCTTGCTGCGCGAGGAAAATCGCGTTCGTGCCCGTGCCGCAACCGAGGTCGAGGGCACGACATGGCTTTACCGCGCCGCTTTCGAGGAGCAGCCGCAATTGTGTGGACGGCTTGCCCGTATCCCACGGCGGTGCCTGTGGGTCGCGGTACGTCTGGTTCCAATCACGCTCAATCATCGGCAAAACAGTTCAGCGCCAGAACTCCCGTGGGTCGCTGATCTTGCCGGTGAGGGCGCTGGCAGCGACCGTTGCGGGACTGGCGAGGAACACCTGGCTCTCGCGGTTGCCCATGCGACCGGGGAAATTGCGGTTGGTGGCGCTGATGCACTTCATTGGCGAGTTGACGCGGCCGAAGGTGTCTTCCGGCCCGCCGAGGCAGGCGGCGCAACCGGCGTTCTCCGTCATGCGCACACCGGCGTCCACGAGGATTTCCCACACGGATTTTTCGCCGAGCTTCACCACGCGCAAATCCTGCACCACCTGAGTCGTCGCCGGCACGCCGAAGGTGTCTATCTTTACCTTGCGGCCCTTGACCACGCGGGCGAACGCGACGAAATCGCTGGTCTTGCCGCCCGTGCACGAGCCGATGTAGGCGCGGTCGAGCGCAATGTGGCCGAGTTCACGGGCCAACTTGCGCTGGCCGGGATCAGGATGACAGGCGACAGTCGGTTCGAGTTTCGAGAGGTCGAACTTTTTATCGTAAACGTAGCTGGCATCCGCGTCGGGTGTTAACACCTCGAAGTCCTTCTTCGTGCCGTTGGCGGCGGTGCGCTCGTTGACGTAGTCCAATGTTTTCTTGTCCACCTCGAAAACGCCGTTCTTGCCGCCGGCCTCGATGGCCATGTTGGCGATGGTCATGCGGTCGTCCATATCGAGCGCCGACATGCCGGGGCCGACAAATTCCATGGCGCGGTAGGTGGCGCCGTCGAACCCAATCTCACCGATGACATGGAGGATGATATCCTTGCCCATCACGCCGGGTTGGAGCGCGCCCTCGAACCAGAACCGCATCCCCTCGGGCACCTTGAGCAGAATCTTGCCGGTGCCCATGACAAAGCCGGCGTCGGTGTTGCCGATGCCGGTGGCGAATTCGCCGAATGCGCCGGCGGTGCATGTGTGGCTGTCGGTGCCGAGCAACACCTCGCCGGGGCGCGTGTGGCCCTTGAGCGGCAGCGCGGTGTGGCAGACGCCGACGTAATGGCTGCCGTGCTGTTTCGCGATCGGCCCGCGGGAGGCGTCAAACTTCCAGTGGCCGCGCGGGTCGTCAATGATGTCGTAGAAATACGGCAGGCCCTGCTCGCGAGCGAACTCGCGGAGCGTGTCCACGTTGCGGTTGCAAAGCGCGTCGGTGGTGAAAATGTAATGGTCCGGCGTAATGACGATCTTCTTCGGATCCCACACCTTCGCGTCCTTGCCGAACTCGCGCTTGAATACGCCGATAGTGCCCGGTCCGCACACGTCATGCGTCATCAGGATATCCACGCTCACCCATACGTTCTCGCCAGCGTAAACCTTTGCCTTGCCGCTGGCGCGGGCGAGGATCTTTTCTGTCAATGTCATGCCCATAAATTTTGTCCTGCTGGATTAACCAGCGGGGCGAACTTAAAGGACGCCTCGCCCTGTTGCAACGGGTTTTTCCCAGCTCTAGGGCACGGTTTTTTCGGCGACCAGCCGGCCGTCGGACGTTTCCAGCAGGATGCGATAGCTGCCGGGCCGTAATTGGGCGTCCTCGCTGACGGGCCGCTTGAAAACGCGCTGGAAGGTCTGGCCCGGTTCCACGCGCAGTGCCGACGCCACGGGGCACTCTTTTTCGCCCAGCGGGTCGCTGACAATGACGCGGATGACCTCCAGCGGCCGGGTATCGCTGTTGTGAATCGTCAGGTCGTATTCGAGCGAGGGCGGTTCCACGAAGTAACGCGTGATCAGCACGCGGTCCAGTGTCACTTGAACCTTGGACGCGACAACGGCCGCTTTCGTCACGTGCGGCTGCATCATGCCATGCCACAACGCTGCCGCCAGGCTGGCGAGGATGACCGTGGCGAGGAACGCGCCCAGCCAGAGCCACCCTCGCTGTCGCGACCGGTTCTGCTCGATCATCGCCGCGCCGACCGCCACGAGCCGCGTGCGCAGTTGCGGCTGGTCCGGCGCCGGTTGTTGCGCGAGTTGCTCCGCGCCATTTTGCACCGCCTCAAAACTCCGCAGGATGGCGGCGCAGGACGGACAATCGCGCAGGTGTTCGCGCATCGCGTCGCGGCGGGCGGCGGGCAGTTCGCCGTCGAGGTAGGCTGACCATTCCTGCGGGGCGTAATGTTCGGATGCTCGCGTGCTCATGTCAGTGGCCCTCCAAAAACTTCAGCAACCGGCAGCGCGCGCGAAACAGTGTGCCGCGCACCTGTTCGAGGCGGCAGTTCATCGCCCGCGCGATTTCCTCGTAGGACATTTCTTCAAAGCTGCGCAGTGTCACAGCCGTCCGTTGGTTCTCCGGCAAACGGTCCATGGCGTCGGCGAGCCGTTTGAGAAACTCCTTATTGAGCAGTTCATGACTCGGCGACAACAACGTCATTGGCTCCGCCTCGGCCGTGTCGGCAGATTCGGCGGACGATTCCAGACGCCGCCGTTTGCGCAGGTGCATCAGGCTGACGCGCGTGGCAACGGCCAGCACCCACGTGGAGAGCTTCGATTTTCCTTCAAATTTCGATATGACCCTGAAAACCGCGATGAAAGTCTCCTGGCAAACATCCTCCGCCTCCGCTTCGCCGACCATGCGCCGGGCGAGGTAGTAAACCGGACGGCGGTAGCAGTCGTAAAGCGCCCCGAGCGCCGCGGGATCGCCACGGCGGCATTGGCGCAGAGTCTCGACGTCCAGTTCGTTCATGAAACGGGTCTCAACCGTTTGTTGCGCGCGGCGGCTGAAAGTTGGGCGAAATGCACGCGGCTGGTTTGGCAGAACTGCGGCAAGTCGGCAACGAGGAAATGCGACGACGCCGGAAGATCAGGGCTGCGTCGAGGCGCCGCCGGCCTCATGCTCGGCGTGGCTGGCGCGCAGTGACTGAAGATAGCGGGTGAGCTGCTTGGTTTGTGCCTGCGTCAGCTTCGACTTGGCGATCATCTGCCCCATCCACATGTTCCAGGCAGGCTCCGGATAGTTTTCGATCTTGTAGAGCTTGTGGCACCGCCCGCACTTCTCCACGTAAAGTTTCCCGCACGCCGCGCTCTCTTTCGGCGTCAGTCCGGCTGCGGTGGCCATTGCGATGGCAACGATAACAAACGCTAGTTTCATCAGAACCCGACTCCAACCATCTGCCGCACGTTGATCCGGTCGTGCCCGTCGCGACCAAAATGCTGATTGTTGTCCAACTCGTCCAGAAAAATCTCCAGGATTTTGCGCCGTGTGCCCGGCTCGAATCGCTTACTTCGGCGCGCCGGTGAGGTTGATGACGACGGTCTTCGTCTCCGTCATCTCCTGCAACGCGTAGCGCGGCCCCTCGCGGCCGATGCCGCTGTCCTTGACGCCGCCGTAGGGCATCTGGTCCACGCGGAACGTCGGCACGTCGTTGATCATCACGCCGCCGCATTCGATCTGCTGCGCGGCCCAGAGCGCGCGGCTGATGTCGCGGGTGAACACGCCCGCCTGCAGACCGTAGCGGCTGCGGTTCACCATCCCGACGGCCTGCTCGATGGAATCGAACGCCTCCCCGCATACGACCGGACCGAAGATTTCGTCGGCGACCGCTTTCATGCCGGGCTGCGTGCCGGAGAGAATCGCGGGCATCACCGTCGCACGGCCGGCGCGTTCGCCGCCGATGAGTTTGCGCGCGCCGTCGCGCTCGGCTTCGGCGATCCATTGGATGACGCGCACGGCGTTTGGCTCGTCAATCAGCGACGTGACATCGCTCGCCTCGTCGAGCGGATGGCCGATGCGGAATGCCGCCACGCGCGACCGCAGCGCGTCGGTGAAATCGCTGGCGATCTTTCCCGCGGCATAGATGCGTTGGAGGTGGATGCAAACCTGGCCGGAATGCGCGAAGCCGCCTGTCGCGCAACGACCGACCGCCAACTCCAGGTCAGCGTCGGCGTCCACAATGGCGGCGCAGTTTGCGCCGAGTTCAAGCGTGACTGGTTTCATGCCGGCGACGGCACGGATGTGTTTGCCCACCTCTGCGCTGCCGGTGAATGTCACCATCGCCACGTCCGGGTGGGCCACTAGAAAATCGCCGACCTCGCCGCCGCTGCCGGAGACGGTATTCAGGAAGCCGGCGGGCAGCCCGGCCTCGGCGAACAACTCGGCGAGCATGTAACCGCAGATCGGTGTCGCGCTGGCGGGCTTGTGGACCACCGTGTTCCCGCCGGCGAGTGCCGGGCCGATCTTGTGGCAAACGAGATTGAGCGGGAAGTTGAACGGCGTGATCGCCGCGATGACGCCGCGCGGCATTCGCAGCGTGAAACCGAGCCGGTCCGTGCCGCCGGGATGCGCGTCCACCGGCACCATCTCGCCGACGTTGCGGCGCGCTTCCTCGGCGGAGAACGACAATGTTTGCACGCTGCGCCCGACCTCGCCTTGCGCCTCGCGAACCGGTTTGCCGCTCTCGCTGGCGATGGCGCGCGCAAAATCCTCCGTCCGCTGCTGCATCAGCGCCGCGGCCTTCGTCAGAATCTCGTGGCGCTTGTGGCTCGGCAACCGCGCGGCGGCGGGGGCGGCCTTTTTCGCCGCTGCGATGGCTTGTTCGACCTCCTCGCGATTCGCTTTCGGCGCGGTGCCGAAGACTGCGCCGTCGTAAGGAACGCGCACCTCGAATCTCGCGCCAGGCTTCACCCAGCGCCCGTCAATGAAAAGGTCGTAGTCGGTTTTCATAGCCAAGCTGCGTTAATCATCCTCCGGCATGATTTCAGTGTGCGCAGTGTAGATGGAAATGCGCGTGCGCACAATCCGGCGTTATCCGGCCGGAGGCTCGTCGAACATCTTCTGGAGCACCGCGAGGTCGTTCGTCGGCGCGCTGCAGACATGGCTTTCGCAGACGTAAGCGGTCGCCCTGCCGCCTAGGGGTTTGATATCAGCGAGGAACTTCAACCGCTTTGCCATCGCCGCTTGGCGAGGACCGCCGTCGGCCAGCAGCAGGATGGTGTCCGGCAGATAACGCTCGCGGACGGCGCGCAGTATAGCTTTCGTGTCGGCGGCGTCGGGCGCGCCTGCGATGACAATCTGCCGGTGTCCCGCCAGCGTGGCATCGAGCGCACACAGCCATTGCGGCACTGCCGTCGGCGTCTGGCGGAATCGCGGCAGCAATCGCCGCAGCGATTCGTCGGCGATGGCGGCGTAGCGTGGATGGTCGGTGAACTGCGCGAGCTTCTGGAGGTTGGCAATGGCGATGGAGTTCCCGCTCGGCTGCGCGCCGTCGTAGTCATCCTTCATCCGCGCAATGATGTCGGTCTGGCCCGGCGGCGTGAACCAGAAGCCGCCGCCTGCCTCGTCGTGAAACCGAGCGATCATCGTGTCGGTCAGCTCCACCGCGCGATCGAGCCATTGCGGGTCGAACGACGCCTCGTAAAGTTCCAGCAGGCCGGCGGCGAAGAAAGCGTAATCGTCTAGGAAACCGTCCACTTTCGTTTCGCCGTCTCGCCAACGGCGCAGCAGCGTTCTTGTCTGCGGATCGTAAAGTTTCGCAAGGACGAACTCCGCCGCGCGCGTGGCTGCCGCGAGATACTGCGGCTCGTCGAGTACCTGTGCGGCGCGGGCGAACGCGCCAATCATCTGGCCGTTCCATGCGGTGAGGATTTTGTCGTCAAGATGCGGCCGGATGCGCCGGCTGCGGACTTTGGACAGCTTCCGCCGGGCCGACTCAATCCGCTCGCGCGCCTGCTGCGGCGTGCCGCCGAAGAGCTTCGCCATCTGCTCAAACGTTCGGGCCACGAACAACACGTTGGCATTCTTCGGACTGTGGCCGGTGGGATCGTCCCAATTGCCGTTCTCCTCACAACCAAAGTATTCGCCGACGAACTTCGCCTCCTCCGCGCCAAGCGCGTCGCGCAGTTCCCGCATCGTCCACGCGTAGAATTTGCCCTCGACTCCTTCGCTGTCGGCATCTTCGGCGGAGTAGAACGCGCCGTCGGGATGCGTCATGTCGCGGCTGATGTAGCACAACACGTCCCGGGCCACACCGGCCAGGAACGGCTCGCGCGTGATCTGCCACGCCTCGCAATAGCTGACGACGAGCTGGGCGTTGTCATAGAGCATTTTTTCAAAGTGCGGCACGTGCCACCGCTCGTCCACGCTGTAGCGCGCGAAGCCGCCGCCGAGCTGGTCATGCATTCCGCCGAGCGCCATCTGCCGCAGCGTGTGCGTCGTCATTTCCAACGCCTTCGCGTCGCCGGTCCGCTTCCAGTAACGCAGCAGGAAGTTGAGCTGCGCCGGCCGCGGAAATTTCGGCGCGCCGCCGAAACCACCGTGCTCCTCGTCATATTGGACGCGAAACTGATCGTAAGCGGCACCCGGCAAGTTGGCGTCGATTTCACCCGGTGCGCCATTTGCCGTCGTTGCCGCGACGATGGCATCATGCAACTGGCGGCTTTGCAGGAGCACTTGCTCGTGCTGTTGTTCCCAGACCTCGTGGATGCGCGTCAGGATTTCCTTGAAGCCCGGCCGCCCGAACGCGCTCCGTGGCGGAAAATACGTGCCGCCGTAAAACGGTTTCAGGTCGGGCGTCAGCCACACGCTGAGCGGCCAGCCGCCTTGGCCGGTCATCGCCTGCACTGCCGTCATGTAAATCTGGTCCACGTCCGGCCGTTCCTCGCGGTCCACCTTGACCGGCACAAACCAACGATTGAGCACCCCGGCGATTTCCGCGTTCTCAAAACTCTCGTGTTCCATCACATGGCACCAGTGGCACGTCGAGTAACCGATGCTGAGGAAGATGGGTTTGTTCTCGCGCCGCGCCGTCTCGAACGCCTCCGGCCCCCACGGATGCCAGTCCACTGGATTGCAGGCATGCTGGAGCAGGTAGGGGCTTTTCTCGCGCGCCAGCCGGTTCGGTTTGCGTGGGTCAGATGTCATTGATTTGGAACTCACCGTCTCATGTCACGGCTCGGCGGCGCTGGCCGACAACGCGGCCACGCAGGCGAACATCATCATCACGAGAGACTTCACACAGCGCACTCTCGACCACGACCCCTAACCGGTCAAGCGGCGGTGGGGTATGGGCTTTGGGCTTGCGTGGTCACTTTGATCGCGCCACTCTGCGGCTGTTCTTCAAGAGGCAATCACCATGGGCACTGATGCAGCGTTTCCGCTCCGCAAGACAGAGATATCTCTCCTTGTGCTGCTGCTGTTGCTTGGTTTGTGTTTCGTGATGCATCGGGTTGTGCTGGTTGCCGAGGTCAATGCCAGGCTGGACGCGATCCGCAAAACAGGTCAGCCGACTACGCCGGCCGAATTGGCGGCGACGCTCCCTCAACCACCGTCCGGCGAGAACGCGGCCAGCGTTTATCAAGAAGCCTACAGCCACTACGACAACAAATACACTGGCAGCGGGCTCATTTGGCGTCTTCCGCCTCGCAGCGAACCTCTGTCACCGGAGGCAAAGCAGGAAACTGCGAATTATCTGGCTGCCAACCAACAGGCGCTGGAATTGTTTCGCAAAGCAGCAGCGATGAAGTCCTGTCACTTTCACCTGGATTTCGCTGCAGGATGGATGATGCAGACTCCACACGCATTTCTGATTCTATCAGCCTGTGGGTTGCTGCGCAATGATGCCATTCTTCATTGCGAGAACGGCGACTCGGAAACGGCAACGCGCGACATTTTGGCCATTTTTCGCATGGCCGACACGATTCGTGAGGATCCATTACTAATTCCATTCTTGGTGCGCATTACGAACGTGGGGACTGCGTTTGGTGTGATGGAACGTCTCCTAAATCGTGTGGTCCTTCCGAATAAACAGCTTGAACGGCTTTCAGCCGCTACCGCAAAAGCTGAGGATTCCCAGGCTCTCACACGCGCTTTCATTGGAGAGCGATGTCTTGCCACCGACGGCTTCACCGCGGCTGGATCTGAGGATTATGTCATATCGATTGTTGATTCTAGTTTCGTATTTGGAGATCCGGTTCCGCTGTGGAAGAGGATGTTCTTTCGGACCGTCTTCGTGTTCTACAGGATCAGCGGCCAAAGGGAACTCGACCACCTGAAATACCTCAACCTGATGATGGAGGCTGCCGAAGCGAGTCGCGTTGATTACCCCGACCGGCTTCGCCGCTTGAACGCCATTCGAGAAAAGGCGGAGAAGTTGCCTTTCTATTTGATCGGGTCGCGTGTTTCGGTGCCACCTGTGCTCGGCACGACAGTGCGTGATGCTCGTTCGATTGCCTTGGGGCGCATCGTTCTGGCCGCGCTGGCTGTAGAGCGCTTCCGCAACGACACCCGCCGGTTGCCAGAGAGCCTCGCCGAATTGGCGCCTCGATATCTCAACACCGTTCCGATCGATCCCTTCGACGGCAAGCCGGTCCGCTACAAGCTGTTCGCCGCGCCAAAGCGTGGCTACGTGGTCTATAGTGTCGGCGAAGATGGCAAGGACGACGGCGGCGTCAGCAAGTCGAAGCGTGGACCATCCTCCGAGCCGGATATCACGTTCACAGTCGAACGGTGACTGCGTGGATAAGGATCCACGCATGCTGCGAGATTCCGTTGGGAAACCAGCACGAAGCGATGCCCGGCTATTTCGAGAGCCGGGCGACGTAGCGGCCGATGAACGTCACGGCGTCCACGCCGCCTTCTTGGGTTCACAACTGTTCTTCGCTGTTCATCTGGTCGAGGTTTTGAGGCTGTTCCCCGCTCATCGCTTAAGTTGTTCTGGACAAGGCGAGAGCCAGATTTCAAAGTCCGCCGTGTCGAGAATGAAGACGACAAATAGGGAGTCGAATACCCGATATGCCTCTCACCACATTATGAAAAAGAAACCACTTCCAGATTTTACGGGCAGAACAGTTCAAGTGAGCCTCGTTGGAGATGACCACTGCTATGCCATGGATAGTCCACGCTTTGAGATGCAGGGCGAGAGATTGTTTCTTGTTGGCACCGTGCCGCACGGAGGCACGTCTAGCAACTGGAGCGAGGGTGCCATGTGCGCCGTTGCGTGGGATAAGGTCACCGACTATCTGGTTTTTGCGTCGCTCAAGCACTATCAAAAAGGTCGTGAGATATCCGAGAAATATGTTGCACGGAAGTGACGTGACTTCGCTCTTTCGAGCCAGGAGATGTGATAGTCTGGGCCGCGAGAAAGGAGATGAGAATTTGCGGCAAGTTCATAAGAAGCGCGGCTATTTCGAGAGTCGGGCGACGTAGCGGCCGGTGAACGTCACGGCGTCCACACCGCCTTCACGAATGACGACTCGCAGCCGGAGCCGCGCTTTCCCGTGTTTGCGCAAGGTGGTGAGAAAACGCGCCATCTGTGCGGGCGCTGGCATCGAGCAGCAGGCCTCGAAGTCGCGGGTGACGGGGCGGAGATACCGGATCGTGCTGTCCTGGATGACGATGGTGCCTGCGAGATCGGCGTTGTGGAGCGCCATCCAGATCGCGGACCAGCCGGCGAGCGTCGTGATGGCGCAGAGGCTGCCGGCGAACGCGGTGCCCTTGTCGTTGCGGTTTGGTGCGAGCGGCGCGCTGAGGACGAGAGCGGCGTTGTCGCAGCGAGCGGGCTCGATTCCCAAACGGCGTGTTGCCGGGATTTCCGCGCGCAGCTTCTTCTTCAGCGTTGCGAGACCGCAGCGTGAGGACTTCATGGCTTCTTTCGATCGAGCAAGCCGAGACTGCGCATCCATTCCTCGGCGCGCTTGGGCCAGGAGGTGACGAGCTTGTCCGACGGGCGCAGGCCGTAGCCGTGGCCGCCGGCGGGGTAGAGGTGCATCTCGGCGGGCACCTTGGCGTTCTTCAACGCGAGGTAATAGAAGAGGCTGTTCTCGACGCGGATGCCGTCGTCCTCCGTCTGCACCAGGAACGTCGGCGGAGTGTTGGCGGTCACTTTCAGTTCCGGCGCGAGTTCGTTGTTCTTGTCCTTGAGAGCGAGGTAGGCCGGATAGATTGGCAGCGCAAAATCAGGGCGGCAACTGACGGCGTCAGCCTCGTCCACCGGATCGTAGACGCGCTTGTCGAAATTATTGCTCAGGTTTGCCGTGAGATGGCCGCCCGCCGAAAAGCCAAGCACGCCGATGCGCGCGGGATTGATGCCCCATTCCTTCGCGTGGAACCGGACGAGTCCAAGCGCGCGCTGCGCGTCCTGCAACGGCAGGATATGCTTGTCGTCGCCGGGACGCTTCGGGACGCGGTATTTGAGCAGCACGCCGGTGACGCCAACGGAGTTGAGCCATTTACAGACCTCCGTGCCTTCGAGGTCAAACGCGAGGATGCTGTAGCCGCCGCCGGGGCATACGACGATTGCCGCGCCGGTGTCCTTTGATTTCGGCGGACGATAGAGGGCGATGGTTGGCTTGCTGACGTTGCCGAGGCGGATGACGCTTTTGCCGGCGGGCTTGTTGCCGTTCGGCTTGGTCATGTTGCCCTCCTCGCCGATTTCGCCCTTCTCGCACGGCGCACCCTTGGGCCAGAGCGGAATCTGTTCAGGGCCGGCCGCGCCAAACGCCGACGAATCGAGGACGAGCGCCGCGAGAAGCGGGACAAGGAACGGAACGAGAATGTTGTTCATGCCGCGATGAAACCCGAAATCGGCGGCGTGTGCAAAAAGAAATCGCTGGAGATATTCCGGCGCGATCGCACACAGCGACCACGCTCAGTTCGCCAGCGGCGTCAGCCGGACGTTGCGGAAGTGAACCTCGCCGCCTTCGGACTGCAAGCCCACGGGCGCGGCCATCACTTCGGCGCCTGTCGCTTCGTTGACCTTCTGGCCGTTGAGCCAGACTGCGACGTTCGCGCCACTGACGAGCACCTCGATCTTGTTCCACTGGCCCGGCTCCTTTTCGTTGCCGGCGATTCTTTTGACGATGCAGACGTGGCCGGCCAGTTTGCTTTCCTTCTCGCTGAACCGATCCGCCGGGCCGCGCAGCGGGAAACCATGAAAGCCGAACACGTCCCCTGCGTTGCCGTGCTTGAGCTGTGTCTCGATGCAACGCGGCAGGGCACATGGCTTGCCACCGATGCGCGTGAAGACTCCACTGTTGCCAGGCTTGCCGGCCCAGCGATACTCGACTTCGAGCTTGAAGCTGGTGAATTGCCGTTCGGTGTACAGGTAACCCATCGGCTCGCCTTTGCAGACGATCACGCCATCGCGTGCGCTCCAGACCTGGTCTTGCGTCACCTTGGGATCGTCCACGAACGACTTCCAACCCGCGAGGTCTTTGCCGTTGAACAGTTCGAGGGCTTGCGGCCTGGTCTCGGCGAAGAGGTTCAGGCTGCAAAAAAACCCGGTGATGGCGACTGCGACAGTGAGAAGCATCTTGTTCATGGACGCAGTTGTTGCCGATGTCCGGTGCCCAAGGCGAGCCAAAAACAACTGTCGTGATCGCCAGTTCATCTCGACGGTTGCAAACAGCCGTGTGCCGTGGCATTTGTTGGGCAGCGATTCATGAGCGATTCCTCTGATCTCCGTTCGTTGTTCGACGCCTGGCCTTTCGATGCCGCTGACGACCTCCGGGTTGTGCGCGGGGACGACGGGCGCGAGCTGTTGCAGGTGCGCATGCCGCTGGGCATCGAGCAGTACGAGGTGGATGGCCGTCCCGACGGCCACCGGCCGCATGAGATGGAATCCGAACTGGAGTTTCATCTCGCGCGGCTGGCCAAAGCGAAGAAGGCGGGCGAAGAAGCGGGGTTCAAAATCAGCGCGGAGGATTGCGTTGAGTTGTTCAGCGAAAGCGTCCTCTACTACTACCGCTACGTGCGGTTCTTCCAGCTCAAGGATTGGCCGCGCACGGTGCGCGACACGAAGCGCAACCTGCGCGTGTTCGATCTGGTGCAGCGTTATGCGGAGCGCACGGAGGATCGGGTGCAGTTGGAGCAATGGCGGCCTTATGTGCTGCGGATGAATACCGTGGCGCGCGCGATGATCGCGCTGGACAACCGCCAGCACGAAACGGCGCGGAAGATCGTTGCCGAGGCACTCGAAGGCATCGAGTCATTGCCGGAACTGGACAATCCGACATTCCAGTTCGAGCGGGACCGTTCGATGACGGCGTTGCGCGACCTTGCCAAACAAATCGAGCGGAGCCGGCCGTTGAGCGAACTCGAGCGGCTGCAACAGCAATTGAAGGAGGCGGTGGAGACGGAGCAGTTCGAGCGCGCCGCCGACCTTCGCGACCGCATCCGCGACTTTCAGGCCAAAGTTGGAGTTGTGTGACTTCCGCCGACAACCGGTGAACACCGCCGCCATTGCAGCGGCAAAGCCGGACGAAAAGGTCGCCGGAAAGTTTCGCTGGCCGGTTTCGCCGCGTCCCGCTAGATTAGCACCTTATTGTTCGGGTTCCTGATGAAAAACGCGCCGCATGCAACGGCGGGATTTCGGGACCGGACTGAGAATTCATGGAATTTGTTTTTAGCTGCCCGCACTGCAATCGACAACTAGCCGCCGCGGACAATGCGCGCGGCCAGTCGGTGGTGTGCCCTGCCTGCAAGCAAGCACTGACCATCCCCAACCTTGCCCCGGCCGCGTCGCCGACAGAGCCATACGACGAAGAGATCGTCGAGACGATGGAGGAATTCAGGGCGCCGCAGTCCGTCGAGCCGCCCCCGCTTGCTGTTCGCGATACGGGCGGGGCGTCGTCGCTCCTGCCGCCGGTCAAGCAACGCCCGGTTTTTCCGTCCGATCTGTCCGCGCCGACGCCGATGATGCGCGCCGAGTTGGAGCGCGAGCAGCGCAGGCAGACCTATCCGCTCCAGCGGCGGGCGCACCTGCTCGTGTTTGGCGCCACAGTCATCTTTTGCCTGTTGCTCGCCACCATCATTGTCCTCATCACCCAACTGCCGGGCGGCAATTCGGCGGGCACGGCGTCGGCCGGGGCGACCAAACCCGGCAGCGCGCCGGACTTGAGCCGGCTATCGCTGGAGGAAAAACAGGAGTTGGCCCAGTTGATCAAGCAGGCGTTCGATACCCTGCCGCCGGAGGAAGGCCGTGAAGCCAGCGTTATTTATTCGCGGATCAACCAGCAGCAACCAACCACCAAGGAACAGGTGGCGCGGTTCAATTCGCTGTTTCAGAAGGGTGCCACTCTCTTACCCGCTGGGCAGCAGCAGCGGTTGACGGTGCTCTTCGCCAAGTCCATCCGTGCGCCGGGACCGTAAGCGGTTTGGGCCGATCCGGGGTCGAAACCCATTCGCGGGTTGATCCTCCCATCCCCACGCGACAAGCAGTTGCGAAAGGATGTGAATCGGGGCATTTTTCTGCTCCTTTGAAATGACACTGGCTCTTCTAGCGGCAGCAGCAACGGGCTTGACGGCGGCGGCGACGACCTTGCCGCCGTCACTGCCAGTGCTGCCTTACAGCTTCCGCCAGACAACGACCGTGGAGACGCTCGACACGGCGCACAAGTCCACCGAGCGAGACACGAAGGTGCAGGAGGTGTTTCCCGTCGAGGGCAAGATGCTCTTTCACCGGCTGATCAGCCGCAACGGCAAACCTCTCTCGCCCAAGGAGCAGGAGGAAGAAACCAAACGGCTGGAATCGTTCCGCCAGGCAATCCGCGAAGGCAGGAAACCCAAGGACGCCGAGCAGGTGACCGACCTGACCGCGCGGTTCAGCGGCGAGGAACTGGAGCGGGCGTTCATCAGCGAGGAAGTCGGCCGCGAAGAATTGCGGGGGCGGCGGTGCATCCTCTACAAGTTTCGCGGCCGGCCGGGCCGCTCCATCAAGATCGGCGGGCAGTATCAGAAGTTTTTCGACGTGGTCGTGGACGGCGTCGATGGGCGGCTTTGGGTTGACGAGGAGGATCGCAAGCCGGCGCGCGGTGAGGTGCGGTTGAAGAAGCCGGTGAGCATCGCCTTCGGGTTGCTGGTTTACATCAAACAGTTTGACCTCGACGTGGATTTCGAGCGGCTGGAGCCGGGTATCTGGTGGCCCTGCAAGGCCGGGGGAGTCGCGGACGCGCGCTTCCTCGTCTTCCAACCCTGCATCAAGCGCGGGCAGGTGCTGAACGAGAACTTCAAACGGATGCCGCTACAGGGATCATCTGCCGCCAAGTCCGGGTCGCCGGGCTTGGGTCGTTAAACGCGACCAATTCCCGCCGTCACTTGGGCAGTGACTCGGCGTGTTTGCGGGCGGCGTCGGATTGGCCGCCGAGCATGCGGGTCAACTCGGTAACGCGGCCGGGGCGGTCTTCAACGCCAGCATCACTCGCGCCATTTCGCCGGACGACGCGATGGCGCGCAACGGTCGCGCCGGCTCGCCGGGATTCGGCAAGAACAACGCCATGATGATCTCTCATACTCTGTCAGTTTTTGCAGGTTCAATGTGAAACCCGCCAACCGCTTGAATTGTTCTGGACACGCCAAATGGCAAGATTCTAAGTTCGCCGTATCACCTTGCAGCACGTCAAATAGACCGCCGAATAACTGTTAGGCCACTACCACGCGCATGGACCTTTACGCAGTAGCACCGTATCCGAACACTGAGTTCCGAAATGAGGTAGAGGCGCAGCAAGCGGTTACGTCCCGCATGAAGATCAAAGAGAGGCGTTTGAAGAGACTATTAATCACCTGGGTTGTGGTATTCTTCGCATCAGTGCTATTTGGTTTGTTGGGGCTGCCAGCCGTCACTCTTGCGGGCATGGCATTATTGTTCGTCCTGTTTCTTCCGCTTGTATTTCTTCTCCTCTACGCACCAGCACTTGACTGTCCCCACTGCGGCGGGCGCATGCGGAAGGACTGGGCGGTTCTTGAGAGTGGACGGTCTGGCGAGTTCTTGATTTGCAAGGCATGCCACATCTACCTTTTCACACACAGGACTTTGAGATGAGAGCGCCGTGGCCCAACCATGCGCCGCAGCGAACCCGGCATGGCGTCGCGTTCGCAATCCACCCGTCTCGTTCGCCAGGTCGCTGAGCTTGGAGCGTTAGCGCGGCCAATCCCCACGATCATTTCAGCAGCGACTCGGCGTGTTTGCGGGCGGCGTCGGATTGGCCGCCGAGCATGCGGGTCAACTCGGTGACACGGCCAGCACGGTCGAGGAGGGCGAAGTCGGAGATCGTGCGGCCGGCTTTGAGTTCCTTGCTGACGACGAAGTGCGCGGTGGCTTGCGCGGCGACGGGCGCGAGATGGGTGATGCAGAGCACCTGATGCCGGTCCGCGATCTGCCGCATCTTCTCGCCGACGGCGTGGGCGGTCTCGCCACCGACGTTGGCGTCCACTTCGTCGAACACCAGCACGGGAATCTCGTCCTCGGCGGCCAGCACGGTCTTCAACGCCAGCATCACGCGCGCCATTTCGCCGGACGACGCGATGGCTCGCAACGGTCGCGCCGGCTCGCCGGGATTCGGCGCGAACTGGAACTCGACGGTGTCGAGGCCGGAGGCGGAGCGTGGAACGTCGAGCATGGAGCGTTCGGCGGTTGTGATGGCGACATCGAACTGGCATTGCTTGAAACCGAGCGCAGCCAGTTCCTTCATGACGGCCTTGCCGAGCTTCGGAATCACCTGCCGGCGCTGGGTTGAAAGCTGTTGGCCCGTGCGCCAGAGTTCGGTGTCGAGCTTCTGGAGTTCGGCGTTGAGCCGGGACAGCTCGGCGTCGCGCTGTTCGAGGCTGTGAAGTTTCTTCGTCGCTTCCTCGCCAAAGGCGATGACGTCGCCGAGCGTCGCGCCGTATTTGCGGCGCAGCGACTGGATCAAATTCAACCGCTCTTCAAGTTCCTTGAGGCGCGCCGGGTCGAGTTCAATCCGTTCGAGGTAATGCGACAGCTCGCCCTGCAACTCGCGCAGCGCAGTCACCGCTTGCTCCTGGCCGGCAACGAGCGGCGCGGCGGCGGGATCGAGCCGCTGCAATTCCCGCAACATGCGTCCGATCTCACCGATGCGCGTCAGCACGGCGTCGTCGGCCTCGCCGAGCAGCGCCAGCGCGGTCTGGCCAAACTCGATGAGTTTGGCTGCGTTGCTGGCGCGGCGGTAGTCCTGTTCGACGCGCGCCTCTTCGTCCGGCTGGAGCCTGGCGTCGGAAATCTCGCGGACTTGGAACCGCAGCAGATCGAGTTGCTGCGCGTAGGTTTTCTCGTCCACGATGAGAGCCGCCTTTTCCGCCTCGACGGCGGCGCGGCGGCGGACGAGTCCGGCAAAGGCGGCGCGCGGCTCGCCGAGGTTGCCGAAGGCGTCGAGGATGTCGAGCTGGCGGGCCGGGTGGAGCAGCGATTGGTGGTCGTGCGGGCCGTGGATGTCCACGAGCCATTCGCCGAGCGCGGCGAGGATGTTCAACGTGGTGGGAGAGCCATTGACGAACTGGCGGTTCGAGCCGGCGGCGGTGAAGACGCGTTTGACGACAATCTGGCCGTCCTCGCACGGTTCCAAACCGTTTTCATCGAGGAAGCCCCGCAGTGGCGCGCGCAATTGTGACACGTCGAACGCCGCCTCGACAGAGCAGCTCTCCTCGCCGCTGCGGATGAGCGTGCGGTCGGCGCGTTCGCCGAGCAGGAGGTTGAGCGCGCCGATGAGGATGGACTTGCCGGCGCCGGTCTCGCCGGTGATGACGTTGTAACCGGGCTGGAGTTCCAGCGTAAGGTCGGCCACAAGGGCCAGGTTCTTGATGCGCAGCGTCGTCAGCATGGCGTTTGGCTCGCACGGAGTCTGCAACGCGCGGCGGATTTCGGCAAAGTAATTTTTTGATGGGGGAGCCGCGATTCAAACTTGGCTTTTCGTGCGTGACCGCCTACGCTGCGCGACCTTGATTTGACGGTCGTCATGAGCATTCGACTGATTCTTGCCTGTGGTCTGGCGACGCTGTTCACCGGTATGGCGGCGAACGGCGGCGACGTGAAATTTCAAAAGGTCGTCCTCGACAAGACCTTCCGTGCGGAAGGGGTGGCGACGGGCGACGTGAATTACGACGGCAAGCTCGATGTGATGGCGGGCGATGTCTGGTATCAAGCTCCCCAGTGGAAGATGAACGAGCTGCGGCCGTTGGGCAGCTACAATCCCGAAAAAGGCTACAGCAAATGTTTCGCGCAATTCGCGCGCGACGTGAACGGCGACGGCTGGGTGGACACGATGATTGTGGGTATGCCCGGCGGGCCGGCGCTATGGTATGAGAACCCGCAGGGCAAGGCGGGACATTGGCAGGAACGCGTCCTCTGGAAGAGCGCGTGCAACGAAACGCCCGTGGCGGCAAACCTGCTCGGCGACGGCAAGCTCGCGCCGATCTTCGGGATTCAGCCCGAGGGCCAGCTCACGTGGTTCAGCGCCCCGACGGATTTGGAGAAGCCGTGGGATGCGCATCCGATCTCGACGACGAACAACGTTTCAGCGGCGCGGTTTGCGCACGGACTCGGCGTCGGCGACATGAACAAGGACGGCCGCAATGACGTGTTGTTCACCAAAGGCTGGTGGGAAGCGCCTGAAGATTGCGCGCAGTCGCCGTGGAAGTTCCATCCGGCCAACCTCGGCCCGAATTGCGCGGACATGATCGTCTATGACGTAAACCAGGACGGGCTAGCCGACGTGATCACCAGTTCGGCGCACGACTACGGGATGTGGTGGTTCGAGCAGAAGAAGACCGAAAAGGGCGTCGAGTTTGTGCAGCACGAGATTTTCGGCAAGCCGAAGACGGAACCGTATGCGGAGGGCGAATTCCGGCCGTTCTCGGAGCCGCATGCGCTGATTCTCGCGGACATCAACGGCGACGGGTTGCCAGACCTCGTGACGGGCAAACGATGGTATGCGCACAACGGCGGCGATCCCGGCGGCAAGGAACCGGCGGTGCTTTATTGGTTCGAGCAGAAGCGTGCCGGCAAGGATGTGCAATGGATCCCGCACAAGATTGACGACGACAGCGGCGTTGGCACACAATTCGAGGTGCGCGACATGAACGGCGACGGCAAGCTGGACATCATCATCTCAAACAAAAAAGGCGTTTTCATTTTCATGCAGGAATAGCTTTCAAAGCCCAGGCCGGGCGGCGAATCATACGAACCCCGATGTGTTGTCGGGAAAACGGAAACCAAAACAGAAGCACAGGAGATTCAGCGTAATGAAACAAGAAGTAACCAGGCGAGACTTTATGAAGACGGCCGCTGTGGCAGGCGCGGCGCTCAGCAGCGTCAACATCGTCAACGCGCAAGCGAAGAAACCCATGAATGCCGTGATCATCGGCTGCGGTGGCCGTGGCAGCGGCGCGGGCAAGAACTTCCTCGACGCGTGCAAAGCCGTTGGCGTCGAAGGCAAGATCGTGGCCGTGGCGGATGTGTTCCCCGAGAAGGCCGGGAAGGGCGTGAAGAACTTCGGCCTGGCCGAGAACAAGTGCTTCAGCGGATTCGACAGCTACTTGAAGGCCATCAACGAGCCGGGCGTCAACTACGTCATCATCGCGACGCCGCCGGGCTTCAAGGCCGTCCAATTCAAGGCTGCCATTGACGCGGGCAAGCACGTCTTCATCGAGAAGCCCGTCGCGGTGGACGGCCCCAGCGCGCGCATCATGTATGCCGCAGGCGAAGTGGCCCAGCAGAAGGGTCTGAAGGTCGCGGCTGGCACCCAGCGCCGCCATCAAGCCGGCTACATTGACACCATCAAGCGGCTTCATGACGGCGTCATCGGTGACATCGTTTCGTTGCGCGCCTACTGGGTCAATGGCGGTCCCATCTGGCACCGCGCCAAGGAAGAGGCTGAAGCCAAGACCGAGTTGGAGAAGCAGATTCGCAACTGGTATCACTACATTTGGCTCTGCGGTGACCATATTTGCGAACAGCACGTCCACAACATCGACGTGTGCAACTGGATCATGAAGGACCATCCGGTGAAGGTCTGGGGCCAGGGCTCGCGCCAGCAGTTGGGCGACAAGTCCGGCGAAATCTGGGACAACTTCGACTGCGAGTACGAATATCCCTGCGGCGCCCACATGTTCAGCTACTGCGGCCAGATCAAGCGTTCATGGTCCTCCATCAGCGAGGGCGTTCAGGGCACCAAGGGCACGTCCAATCCCGCCAACAGCTACAAAGTCTGCGGCCAGAAGGATCCGTGGAAGACCGAGGCAAAGGGTGCCAATCCTTATGAG
>JBAZIR010000006.1:0-40249 GCA_041651735.1 Verrucomicrobiia bacterium
GTTACACGCCGAAACTGCCGATCGCGGCCGTGGATGATTTCCTTCGCGGCAAGAGCAACGTGAAGCAGCTCGGTTCGGCGGCGTTCACCATCGGCAAGGCCGATCTGCCGGCGCGGCAGGAAATCTGGGTGTTGGAAATGAAGTAGGGAAAACCGCGTGCCGGTGGATGATAGTCTTCTTCCGACGCAACTCGTTGGAACGGCAGGTGCGCAGACTTCAACCTCCACGCGGGAGAAGACCCTCCAAGCCAGGCGTGCATATCCAGAAAGTGTTCGCACGCAAGTCTGGATTGGGTATTCTGGTGGACGTCGACCGCGAAGTGGACGACAACATGACCGTGCTGGCCAGCTACCGCCTCGGCCACGACGTGGAAGTGCAGGTCATTCAGGTGCTGGTTCGGAACGAACCTCATCATCGGGCGGTGTGCGAAGGCTGCCGTCCGAAAGCGGCGCCACACTGGCAAATCTGTAGCGGCGGTTTGTGACCGCCATAGCGACAAAGGAAGAAATGAAAGACAACAAAACGATTCTGGCCATCATGGCCCATCCCGACGACATCGAGTTTCTCTGCGGTGGCACGCTCGCGTTATTGGCGAAGAAGGGCTACCACATCCACATGGCCCACGTCGCCGCCGGCGACTGTGGCACGTTGGAATACAGTTCTGACGACATCGCCCGCATCCGGTTCGAGGAGGCGCGCCGCGCTGCCGCCGTCATCGGCGCGAAGCACTATTGCTGCGGCGCGCGCGACGGTCTGGTCCTGTATGACAGGCCGACGCTCCGTACCGTCATCGAACTGGTCCGGCGCGTGAATCCGTTCCTCGTCTTCACGAACTCGCCGGTGTGCTACATGGTGGACCACGAAATGACCTCGCAGCTTGTGCGGATGGCCACGTTCATCGGCGGCGCGCCGAACCTGCAGACGTTGATCACGCCGCCAGCGCGTCCCACCGGCGGCGTACCGTATCTCTACTACGCCGATGCCATCGACATGAAAGACCACTTCGGACGGCCCATCCAGGCGGGTTTCTACGTGGACATCACACCGGCGATCAAGACCAAGGAGCGAATGGTCAAGTGTCACGCCAGCCAGCGCAACTGGATGCGGTCACATCACAAGGTGGACGAATACATCCTGAACATGCGGCGCTGGGGCACGACCAACGGCCAGCATTGCGGCGTGAAGTTTGCCGAAGGTTTCCGCCAGCACCTCGGCCATGCTTATCCGCAGGACAACAAGCTCGCCGAAATCCTCGACGTGATTCCGGCGTGAAACTCGGCGCGCACATGTCCATCGCCGGCGGCGTGGACAAGGCGATTGAGCGCGGTCAACGCACCGGCTGCGAGGTGATCCAGATTTTCACCCGCGGCAACATGCAGTGGCGCTCGCGGCCGCTGCGCGCGGAGGAAATCGCTGCGTTCAAGGCACTGCGTACGGAGACCGGTATCGCGCCGGTGTTTGCACACGACAGCTACCTTATCAACCTCGGTGCGACCAACCCGGTCACGCTGCGCATGAGTATTGATGGCATGGTGGACGAGGTGCAGCGCGCCGACTCGCTCGGCTTGCCGTTTGTCGTCAGCCATCCCGGCGCGCACATGGGTGCGGGCGAGGACGCGGGCCTGCGGCGGATCGCCGACAGCCTGAAGGAAGTATTCCGGCAGACGAAGAACTCGCCCGTGAAGATCGCGCTCGAAACAACCGCCGGCCAGGGCACCAACCTTGGCTACCGCTTCGAGCATCTCGCCGACATCATCGCGCGCGTTGGCCCGGAGCGGCTCGCCGTCTGCGTGGACACCTGTCATCTGCTCGCCGCCGGCTACGACATTCGCGAACCGAAGAGCTTCGCCACCGTCGCGAAGGAATTCGGCCGCGTCATCGGTTGGAAATTCCTCGCCGCCGTCCACCTCAACGACTCGAAGACGCCGTTTGGCTCGCGTGTGGATCGCCACGAGCACATCGGCAAAGGCCACGTCGGCAAGGAAGCGTTCCGGCTCGTGCTCAACCACCCGCACTTCTCGCGCGTGCCCGGCGTGCTGGAAACGCCGAAAGGCGACTTCGAGGACGTGAGTCCCCTCGACAAGGACAACCTCCGTCTGCTGCGTTCGCTCGTAAAGCGTTGACCGTGAGCGGGTTGAATCGCGGCTTCTTGCTGAATTGCCCCCTGCCAAACATGGCGTTCGCTTTCCCTCTGCAGTGCATGTAAAGTCAGCAAATGCCATTCAAATCACTAGGACTTTCAGACAAGCTCGTGCAAGGAATCCTTGCCACGGGCTACACGGCGCCCACCGCCATCCAATCGCAGGCCATCCCGACCGCGCTAGAAGGCCGTGACATCATTGGTTGCGCGCAGACCGGCACCGGCAAGACCGCCGCGTTCGTGCTGCCCATCCTCAACCGTCTCGTCGCTCACGAAGCCGCTGGCCACACGAGCCACGGAATCAAAGCGCTCGTGCTGACACCAACGCGCGAGTTGGCGCAGCAGGTTGAGGAGTCGGTGAAAACCTACGGGCGGTTCATGCAGTTGCGGTCGCTGGCGATCTTCGGCGGCGTCGGCTACAACCCTCAAGTCCAGGCGCTGCGCCGCGGCGTGGACATCGTCGTGGCAACGCCGGGACGGCTGATTGACCTGATGAACTCGCGCAACATCGATCTCTCGAAGGTCGAAGTGCTCGTGCTCGACGAGGCCGACCGGATGCTTGACATGGGCTTCATCCCCGACGTGCGCAAGATTGTCGCCCAAGTACCCAAGGAACGTCAGACGCTGATGTTTTCGGCCACCATGTCCCGCGAGATCCGCGAATTGACCGGCAGCATCCAGCGCCAGCCGCAATTGATCCAAATCGGCGAGCAGCGCAATCCTGTGGCGACGGTCACGCAACACATTTTCACCGTGCCGCGCGACCAGAAGATGGACTTGTTGTTCCACATCATCGAACAGGAGGATCTCGACTGCGTGCTGGTGTTCTCGCGCACCAAGCACGGCGCCGACCGCATTGCGCAGCGGCTGGAACGGCGCGGCATCCGCTCGGCGGCGCTGCACTCCAACCGCACGCAGAGCCAGCGCCAGAAGGCACTGGACGGTTTCAAGCGCGGGCATTACCGCGTGCTCGTTGCCACGGACATCGCCGCGCGCGGCATTGACGTGGAGGGTATCTCCCATGTCATCAACTTCGACACGCCGACGTTTGCCGAGGACTATATCCATCGCATCGGCCGCACCGGTCGCGCCACGGCGACGGGCGACGCCATGACGTTCGTGTCGCGCGACGAAGAGGAGCACCTGCGCAACATCGAGAAGTTCATCGGCAAACGCCTGGAACGAAAACGCCACCCGACCTTTGTGCCATCGGCCCCGCAGCCGTCGGCACATTATCCGTCACAACCACACACCCCACAATCGCCATCGCACGAGCCGCACGCACCCGCACAGTCTGCTCATCGTCCGCAACAGCCGGCCGCGCACCCTCATCAACACAAACCGCGCCAGAAGATGAGTTTCTGGCAGCGCCGCCATCAGCGCGGCGGGCATCATTGATGCCAGGCGGCCGTTGCATTGGCGCGGGGTTCCGTTTTAGGCTGCCGGGACATGAAGGCGCTCATTTTTGATCTCGACGGGACGTTGGTCGACACGGTGTATCCGCATGTGCTGGCGTGGCAGTTGGCGTTTGCGGAAGCGGGCATGCCGATTGAGGGCTGGCGGTTGCACCGGCGCATGGGGATGAGCGGCGGCCTGTTCAAACGCGCTGCCGCCCGCGAATTGGGCCGCAATCTCAGTGACGAAGAAGTCCGTGTCCTTGACAGCCGCCACGCGGAATTCTTTCACCAACTCATGCCGGTGCCCCGGCCGCTGCCGGGCGCGGTGGAACTGCTCCGATTCTTGCGCGAGAATAAAATCATCCACGGTATCGCCACCTCCAACCGCCGGCCGATGATGAATCCGGCCCTCGAAGTGCTTGGTGTCGGCAGCGAGACGGTTGTGGTGGAACGCACGGACGTAGCGCGCGCGAAGCCGGAGCCGGACTTGTTCATCGAGTGCCAACAGCGGCTCGGTGTGCTACCAGAGGAATGCTATGTCGTCGGCGACGCGGTGTGGGACCTCATGGGCGCGCGCCGGGCTCGGATGCTTGGCATTGGTCTGCTCAGCGGCGGCTATGGCGAGGATGAGTTGATTCGCGCCGGCGCGTTTCGCGTCTTCCGTGACGCAGCCGCCCTTCAGAACTGGCTCGACGAACTGGGCTTGCTGCCCTGATCCGCGTTCCTGCCGCCGGTGGAAATACTCCCGGCATTCGCCATGTCGAGCCTACTGTTGCGGCGGCGGCGGGCGTTGTTGGCCGCCATCCTGTTGCCCGCGACCCGGCATCGGCGGCTCCAGTTCCTTCTTGCCTTGCAGCGCCAGCGTCTTGACGTCGTATTTGTAGAGTGTATTGCCGCGCAGGATGAAAACGTAATCCTCCGTGGCAGTCATTTGCGCCTGCATGCCCATCATCGGCCGGAATTGCTGCTGGTTGCGTCCGGGACTCTGGCCTCCGCCAGGACCCTCGCCGCCTTGAGGCGGACGTGGAGGCTGGGCATCCTGCGCACCCAGCCAGCCCGCCGTCGAAAGCACCACGATGCCGGCCGCCATCCATCCAAACCAACGTTGTCGAGTCATGTTTTTTCTCCAGTTAAAGGTTCGCCGTTAGAACGAACGGCCCGGAAGTTTATTGGTGATGCGGTGGAATCCGGAGTTCCCGCTGGAGAAATGAAACCTTCGCGGGCACACTCGGCACGCATGGAACCACGTCGAACTGTTTCGTTGGTGACGATCCTCTGTCTGGCCATCGCTGTCTGCGTGTGCAGCCACGCTGTCGAGCCGTCAGCCGGCGCGGGCAAGTTCACGCTCACGGTGCTGAACATTCCCGACATCCAACGCGGCGCGGGTCTCGCGCTGGTGATGCAGACGCCGGGCGGTCGCATGTTTCTCTACGACACCGGCAACGGTTATCCCTCGGCGACCAACGTCTCCGGTTGGGCTTGCGACCACAACAGCGGGCGGGACTTGATTGCACCGTTGTTGCGCGAGCGCGGCGTGAAGGAACTCGACGGCGTCGTCATCAGCCACGCGCACTACGATCACTTCGGTGGATTCGTCTGGCTCGTGGATCATTTTCCGATTCGCAAGCTCTACGATCCCGGCTACGAGATGCCCAGCCAGGCGGGCGGCCACTACGGCGGCGAGTTGGGCCACTATGCGCAACTGCGCCAGCAGTTCAAACAGCGGCCTGGCGCGTATCAGGCGGCGCACGCCGGCGACAAGCTCGCGTGGGACGACCGGCTCGACGTGGAAGTGCTCGCGCCGCCGAAGGAGTTTTTCCACGAGCGTCATCCGGAAAAGCGCTCGAAGAACGATCCCCCCGCGCACTACCTGCTCAACGCCAACGCGATGATTCTTCGCATCCAGCACGGCAAAGTCGTCTTCGTGCTCGGCGGCGACATCGAAGCCGAGGACCAAAAACTCAGCCTGTTGCCGTCGTTGCCGCCGGGCAAACTCAAGTGCGACGTGCTGGTCGCGCCGGGCCACGGCATCCACGCGATCCCGGAGTTCGCGGAGGCGGCGCGGCCCAAGGTGGCCGTGGCCAGTCTGTTCGCGCGTTGGGCAAAAGGCATTCCCGCGTGGAAGGTCTATGGCGCGGTCGGCGCGAAAGTGTATGTCACCGGTGTCCACGGCAAAGTGGAGATCGTCTCCGACGGCGAGGGTTTCACGACGAAAGTGGAGCGGGAACAGAAATAGGACAGGCGTCCTGCCTGCCCCACAGTCCGCGCGTTGACGCACGCGGCTGAGCCGCTATGATGCGACGCATGACTCGGCTTTTCTCTTTCGCTTTGACGTGGTTACTTTTCTCTCAGTCTGCAACGGCGCTGGCTGGCGACGGCGCGGCGCAAACGCTCCGCGATGATTTCTCCAGCTACGCGGCCGGTTCCGATGGCGCGCCCGCGTGGGATACGCAGAGCGTCGGCTGGGAAATCTGCGAGGGCGGCTGCATCGGCGACAGCGGTGTGAGCGTCTGGCGTGCCGCGCCGTTTGCGTCGGCCGTCACGTTCGCGTGCGATGTCACCGTGCTGGAGCAACTCAAAGGCGATTGGCTTATCGCGGGTATTGGTCTGCAGACCGACGAGAAAAACTACTGGGCCGCCAATCTCGTCGCCGCGCCCGAAGCGAAGCAGCGCCGGCACATAGCGGAGTTGAACGAATCGCATGATGGCCATTGGCTGGCTGCCAGCAGCGACAACACGCGGCTCAAGCCGCTGCCCGGCCGGGGCGGATTCGATTGGCAGCTCAATCAAACCTACCGCTTCGAGATCAGTCTCACGGCCAGCAACATCACCGCGCGCATCACGCAAGGCGCGAACGAACTCGCGCGTTTTGGCTTCACGTTCTCTTCCTCGACGCCCGCCGTTCGCGCCGGCCGGCCCACGCTGCGCGCCAACGGGCTTCGCGTCCGCTTCGACAACGCCATCGTCACCGTCCAACAAACCGCGCCGGAACCGAAGCCTGAACCGCGGAAATTTCCCGCGTGGGTTTCCCGCAAAGGCAAACCGATCGCGAAAGCCGCGGGCTTCTTCCGCACTGCCGAGAAGGATGGACGCTGGTGGCTTGTGGACCCGGAGGGCAAACCGTTCTTCGATGTCGGCACAGACCACGTCAACTACCGCGCCCACTGGTGCGAGGCACTCGGTTACGCGCCGTATCATCGCAATGCCGCGGCGAAGTTTGGCAGCGAGGAGGCGTGGGCCGCCAGCGCCATCGAGCGGCTTTTAGCGTGGGGCTTCAATACGCTGCCCGCCGGCCACACGCCGTTGCTGCGGCACCGCGGCTTGCCGCACATTCTCTTCGCGTCGTTCGGCACGAGTTTCGCCAAACGCGAGTGGATCGCCGAGCCGATTCATTGGACCGGCTTCCCCGATGTGTTCAGCCGGCACTGGCCGGCGCATTGCCGCGTCGTTGCCCGCAAGATGGCGCAGGAGAGCCGCGGCGATCCGTGGTGCCTCGGCACATTCCTCGACAACGAGCTGGAGTGGTATGGCAAGAAGGGCCATCTCGTGGACGACATCTTCAAGCTACCGACAGCCGCGCCAGCCAAGCGCGCGTTGCTCGACTGGCTGCTGAAACGCTGCGGCAATCTCGCCGGGGTCAACCGCCGCCTTGGCACGAACTTCGCCGATGAGCGGGCGTTTCTCGCGGCGACAACGGTGCCGGAATCTTCCGATGCGTTGACCGAAGTGCGCGATGGTTTTCTGGTTGAGATCGCGGAGCGTTACTTCAGCGTGCTGGCGAACGCGTTGCGCGAGGCCGATCCCGACCATCTTGTGCTCGGCTGCCGTTTCGCGGGCCGCACGCCTGAACCGGTGCTGGCGGCGGCGGGCAAATATAACGATGTGTTCACGTTCAACACCTACCCGCGCGTGGATTTTGAGAACACCTGGCGGCCCGATGGCGCCGGTGGCGTGGTGCAGCGCGTGCCGCGCGAACTGGCGGACATGTATCGCGTCGTGCGCCGGCCCATGATCATTACCGAGTGGAGCTTCCCCGCGCTCGACAGCGGCCTGCCGTGCAAACACGGCGCGGGCATGCGCGTGGACACACAGGAGCAGAAAGCCGCCTGTTACCGCGTTTTCGCCAACGCGATGAGCGATCTGCCGTTCATGGTCGGCTATCATTATTTCATGTGGGCTGACGAACCCGCGCCCGGCATCAGCTCGACGTTTCCCGAGGACAGTAACTACGGCCTCGTGAACGAAAAGGACGAGACCTACGAGACGCTGGTAAAGACCGCCAC
Source organism: Verrucomicrobiia bacterium (assembly GCA_041651735.1). Taxonomy (GTDB): domain Bacteria; phylum Verrucomicrobiota; class Verrucomicrobiia; order CAIQCK01; family CAIQCK01; genus CAIQCK01. The sequence goes on from JBAZIR010000006.1 coordinate 7,821, forward strand.
CGAGGTCAACCGCGCTGTCGCCGCGCGCCACGCCCGCAGCATCTTCTCGGGTGACCTGGAGCTTCGGTCCGCGAAGAACGCCGTGGAATTGGTGAACACGAACGCCATCGCCGCACGCGGCAACCTGCGCCTCACGGTCGCCGGCAAGAGCCGTGTGGAAGAGGTGACGCTCAAACCAAAAAGCACCCGCCGCGTCGCGGTCGCCGCCAAAGGCTCATGGTGCGCCGAGCTGCAACAATGGGACGGCACGAAGTCGCGGCTCGTTGGCGGCCAGACACTCGGCTCGTTCGACATTGCCAATGCCTCCGCTTCGACACTGGATGATGTGCCGGTGGTGCTCGACGGTCCGCCGGTGACGGCGGCGATGATCACGCAGTTGAAGCCAGCCCGCGCGCTGACGCTCGCCGCCCCGACGGCCGCGTTTGCCGAAGTCGGGCGACTTGAGTTGAAAGCCGGCGGAGCGACATGGTTCTGCGAGCGCAAGGACGGCAGCCTCTTCGACTGCATCCGTGCCGGCGACCTGCCGCTGGGCCGGCTGGCATTTGCGGTGCACCAAAAGGCTGGCGGGCACGATTACTGGGCGGAATCGGACCGCGTGGTCTCGCTTCGCATGCAGGAGCAAGCCGACGCGTGGATCATCGAGGCGGTCGTCGAGCGAGCGGGTGGGCCGGCGCGTTTCCGCGCAGGGCTTCGCGCGGCGGTCTTCAAGCGCGGCGGCCTTGCGCTTGTGAAGCCGCTGTGGGTGGAGAACACCGATTCGCGTTCGTGGCTGTTCGCCGATGTGTTCTGGTTCTGCCGGGCGGCGATCGGCGGTTCCACCGCTGACGACGTCGTGGGCGGCGTGAACGTGCCGAACTACTACCGCTCGGCGCAATTCGTCACCGATGGCAAACTGGGCGGTTGCTTTGGCGCGGTGAGCCAGTCCGACGGCTGGCGCGTCCTGTTTTGGAAGGACAACAGCATTCATCCGGATGTTTACCGAAAGGTGGACCGTGAGTTGCGCGCCGGACAGCGGCATGAATGCGGCGACATGCCTTATGTCTGGATCTATGCATTGCGCGACGCCAACGGCTGGCGCGATGTGGCGCGGTGCAGCCAGCAGGCCGCGCAAGGTTTGCTGACCGCCGAGTCGGCGAAAGCCAGGCCGGCGGCGGAATAGCCAACACCCGCCTCCTAGGCGCTCTCATTATCAGCTTTTTTCAAAACTTTTCTCTAAGAAAACGCCGGCTGGCGCGTTACTCTCGGTGACAGGCAGTGCTGTCTGACGATGAGTCACGCATGAGCGCCGATTGCCAACACGACAAAGCCGGGTGGGTTCACAACATCCTCGAACGCTACGAGGGACCGCTTATCCGATATGCGGCGCGAATCACCGGCGACGTGGAGCGCGCGCGCGATGTCGTCCAGGAAACGTTCGTGCGGCTCTGCGCGCAGGAACGCGCCGACGTGGACGGGCACGAGGCGGAGTGGCTCTTCACCGTCTGCCGCCATCGCGCGCTCGATGTGCAGCGAAAAGAGCGGCGCATGACACCGGCCGACGACGAGACGATCCACGATTGTCCCGGCAGCGACCCGTCGCCCGCGGCGCTGGCCGAGCGCGACGACGACCACACCCACGTTTTGCGCGCGCTCGGTTCGTTACCGGCCAACCAGCAGGAGGTTATCCGCCTGAAATTCCAGAACGGTCTCAGCTACCGGGAAATCAGCCGCATCACGAATCTGACCGAGACAAACATCGGCTTCCTGATTCACACCGGCCTGAAAGGACTGCGTTACCGGCTCCGGGCCGAGTTCGACCTGAAGACAAATCTTTGAGAGGTTCCCATGAAGTTCCAACCTGACGATCCTAAACTGACCGCTTACGCGCTGGGCGAACTCGACGCCCGCGAAGCCGCGGCGGTCGCTGCGGCGGTGGAGAATTCCACCGAATGCCGGCAGGCCGTCGAGGAGATCCGCGATACCGCCGGCATGCTGAAGAGCCCACTTCAAACAGAAACCTGCCCGGCGCTTTCGGCTGGCCAGCGCGCCGTCATTGAGGCGGCGTTGACAACGGCTCCGAAAGCTCCCGCCAAGAGCAAGCCCGCGTCCGCGCAGCCGTCGTTTCTGGCAGCAGTGTTTGCGTGGCGGCCACAATTCTCAACGGTCGTCGTATGGGCCACGGCGTGCCTCGTGGCGGTGACCGGCTGGAGCCTGTGGCTTGACGTGTTTTGCAGATCGAAGCGTGATGACAGTCGGGTGGTTACGGTGTTTACGGCACCAGCCAAGTCGAGACTGATGCCACCTGCGCCTCCTGTGCTTCCACCGCCGCCACCGACTGACAAACAAGTTGTGATGCAGTATGCGGCAGCAAAGGCGATGCCGCCGAAGCCAGCGATGAAGCCAACACCACTTCCATCGTTAGCTCAGGCGAAAGCGCCATCGCCAACCGCATCAGCATTCGCGCGGACAGGAGTGCCAACAATAGCTTCCACAGCCCCCAATGCCACTGCCGCGTATCAAAACCGCACTACCGCTGTGTACTGTTCCAGAATGAGCGGTTTCGCGGGCGGCGATTCGAGTCGCGCTACGGCGGTTCCTCACGTAATCAGCTCGCGAACTGTCGTGCCTTCGTTTCTCTCCAGCAGTATCCGCACTTCTTCCGAAACCGAATCCTACGCCCATATCCGCGATAACCCGTTCCTTGCTGTCACGGAACGTCCGCTTTCAACGTTCTCGATAGACGTGGACACCGCTTCGTATGCGAACGTCCGGCGGTTTCTGACGAAAGGCTTGCTGCCTCCTCAGGACGCGGTACGTATCGAGGAGATGATCAATTACTTCACCTACGACTACGCGAAGCCAAAGCGCGGCGAGCCGTTCTCAGTGAACATCGAGGCGGTCGGCTGTCCGTGGAACGCCGAGCATCGGCTCGTGCGCATCGGCCTCAAAGGCCGGGAAGTCACTGCCGCGAAGCGCCCGCCGTGCAATCTGGTGTTCCTGATTGATGTCTCCGGCTCAATGGGCGACGCGAACAAGCTCTCGCTGGTCAAGCCAGCGATGCGGATGCTGGTGGAGCAGTTGACCGAAAACGAGCGCGTCGCCATCGTCGTCTATAACCAGTGGGCGCGCGTGTTGTTGCCGTCCACCTCCGGCGATCGGAGACAGGAAATCATTGATGCTATCGAGCGCCTCTTGGGCTACGGCTCCACCAATGGTGCCGACGGCATCCGGCTGGCCTACGACGAAGCCACACGCCACCTTGTAAAGCGCGGCGTCAACCGCGTCATTCTCTGCACCGACGGCGATTTCAACGTTGGCACCACCGAGCTGGCCGAGCTGACGCGGTTGATCGAGCAGAAGCGCAAGAGCGGAGTGTTTCTCAGCGTGCTCGGCTTCGGCGGGGGCAACCTCAAGGACGCGACGCTGGAGCGGCTCGCCGACAAAGGCAACGGCCATTACACCTACATTGATACGTTCTTCGAGGCGCGCAAAGTGCTCGTCGAGCAAATGAGCGGCACGCTTGTTACCATCGCGAAAGACGTGAAGATTCAGGTGGAGTTCAACCCGGCGAAGGTTGCCGGCTACCGGCTCATCGGTTACGAGAATCGGTTGCTGCGCAAAGAGGACTTCAACAATGATCGCAAGGACGCCGGCGAGATTGGCGCGGGCCACACAGTCACGGCGCTCTACGAGATCGTGCCCGCCGGCCAGGCGCTGCCAACGCCGCCCGTGGATGCGCTGAAATACCAACCCATTCCAAAGCCGGTCACGCCTGTCACCACGAGCGACGACCTGCTGACGGTGAAGCTGCGCTACAAGCAGCCCGACGGCGACAAGAGCGCGTTGATCGAGCAGGCGCTTGCCGACAGCGGCAAGAGTTACGCTGCGGCGTCGCGCGACTTCAAATTCGCCGCCGCGGTCGCCGCGTTCGGCATGGTGCTGCGCGACAGCGAGCACAAAGGCAATGCAACCCTCGCCGGCGTGCTTGAGCTTGCCGAGGAGGGGAGCGGCCCGGACGCATCGGGTTACCGGACGGAGTTTCTCAGCCTCGTGAAGAAGGCGCAGAAGCTTGGCAAGAGATGACCGCAGACCGGTGGTATGGCGTTTCGCCGCAAGGCGAAGTTCAGAGTTGAGAGTTGGGCGGGGAGCGGCTACGAATAGTGCCGCAGTGCGCACCAATTTGAACGGTTTGCCGGCGGAATCGGTCGTATCATTCATCACATCATGGCCAGATCAATGAAAGTCGTCATCCTCTGCGGCGGGCAAGGCACGCGGTTGCGTGAGGAAACCGAATACCGGCCCAAACCGATGGTTGAAATCGGTGGCCGGCCGATGCTGTGGCATATCATGAAAATGTATGCCCACCGCGGTTTCGAGGAGTTCGTGCTGTGCCTTGGTTACAAGGGACAGGTCATCCGCGAATACTTCCTCGATTACCACGCCATGAACGCCGACTTCACCATCCAGCTCGGCGCAAAACCGAAAGTCACCTACTACAACCGCGACGCCATTGAGAAATGGCGCGTTACGCTCGCCGAGACCGGCGCGGAAACGATGACCGGCGCGCGACTGGCCCGCGTTGCGAAGTATGTTCGCGGCGGCACGTTCATGCTCACCTATGGCGACGGCGTCTCCGACGTGAACATCCGCGACCTCGTGGCGTTTCACCGTTCGCACGGCAAGCTGGTGACCGTCACCGGCGTGCGGCCGCCGTCGCGGTTCGGCGAGATGGATATCAAGGACAGCCGCGTGATCAGCTTCAACGAGAAACCGCAGGTCAGCCAGGGCCTCATCAACGGCGGTTTCTTCGTCATGGAACCGGGGTTCCTGCGCTACCTGTCGGACGACCCGGCCTGTGTGCTGGAGCAGGAGCCGCTCCAACGTTGCGCGCAGGACGGCCAGTTGATGATCTATCGTCACGAGGGCTTCTGGCAGCCGATGGATACCTTCCGCGAATATGAACTGCTCAACCGGCTCTGGACCGCCGGCCGGGCGCCGTGGAAGACATGGAAGGACTGAAGATGGCCGACAAATTCTGGCAGGACCGCAACGTGTTCGTCACCGGCGCCACCGGCTTGCTCGGCTCGTGGCTGACGGAAGTCCTTGTTGAGCGCGGCGCCAACGTCGTGGCACTGGTGCGCGACAGCGTGCCGCGCTCGCGGCTGGCCGCCGTCGGCGTGCTCGGCCGCATCAACGTCGTTCATGGCGCGCTGGAGGATTACGCGCTCATCGAGCGCAGCCTCGGCGAATACGAAGTGGACACGATCTTCCACCTTGCCGCGCAGACGATCGTCGGCATCGCCAACAACAACCCGCTTTCCACCTTTGAGTCAAACGTCCGCGGCACCTGGCACGTCCTCGAAGCGGCCCGCCGCTCGCCGCTGGTGAAGGCCGTCGTCATTGCCTCCAGCGACAAGGCCTACGGCGACCAGGAGAAACTTCCGTATGACGAGACGACGCCGCTCGAAGGCCGGCATCCTTACGATGTCTCGAAGAGCTGCGCCGACCTGATCTCGCTGGCTTACGCCAAGAGCTACGGCACGAACGTCTGCGTGACCCGCTGCGGCAATTTCTACGGCGGGGGCGACCTGAACTTCAACCGCATCGTGCCGCAGACGATTCGCTCCGTGCTGCGAGGCCAGCGGCCGGTGATCCGCAGCGACGGCAAACCGATCCGCGATTACTTCTTCATCAAGGACGGCGCGGAGGCTTACTTGTTGTTGGCCGAGAAAATGCGGTCGCTGAAGATCGCCGGCGAAGCGTTCAACTTCAGCAACGAGATTCAGGTCACCGTGCTGGAACTGACGAAGCTGATCCTCAAGCTGGCCGGCCGCGAAGACCTCAAGCCGCGCGTGCTCAACCAGGCCCGCAACGAGATTCTTCACCAGTATCTCTCGGCGAAGAAGGCCCGCCGTGTGCTCGGCTGGCGTCCGCGCTACACGCTGGAACAGGGGTTGCGCGAGACCCTCACATGGTATCGGGAGTATTTCGCCGGACAGTAAACGCCATGCGCTTCATTCCTACTGAGTTCGCCGGCGCCTGGGTCATCGAGTTGGAGTTGCATCACGACCACCGCGGTTTTTTTGCGCGCACCTTCTGCGAGCGCGAGTTTGCGGAGCACGGCCTGGTGTCGCACTTCGTCCAGTGCAACATCGCGTGGAACAAGGAAAAGGGAACGCTGCGCGGCATGCATTACCAGGCACCACCACACGCCGAGGCGAAGGTGGTCCGATGCACGCGCGGCGCGGTCTACGATGTCATCGTGGACATCCGGCCCGGCTCGCCGACCCGCGGCAAGTGGATTGCTGTGGAACTGGCGCCGCGCAATGGCCTGATGCTCTACGTGCCGGAGGGATTTGCCCACGGTTACCAGACGCTGGAGCCGGACACGGAGGTTTCCTATCTGATGGGGGCGTTTCCCGAACCAGCCGCCGAGCGCGGGTTTCGCTGGAACGATCCGGTCCTTGGCATCCGCTGGCCGCTGTCCTCGCCGATTCTCTCCGATCGCGACCGCTCCCACCCCGATTTCAAACTTTGATGGCGGTCAACCGATCGTCCGTTCGCGCAGCCGCCGGCCGCCTTCGCTGTTCAAGAACTTCTCCAGCGCCGTCCGCCAATGGCTCATGCGGTTGAGGCCGAGCGCGTGGAGCCGCGCGTTGGCCAGCGCAGTGTAACGCGGCCGCGCCAAACCGGCGTCGTCGCCGGCTGGTTTTGGTTTCACGACGACGTTGTTGCCACTGATGTCGAGGATGGCTTGGGCAAACTCGCGCCACGAGCAGGCGCCTTCCTGCACGGCGTGGAAAAGCCCGCTCGCCCCGGCTTCGAGCAACACGCGAGTCTGCTTCGCCAGTTCCAGCGTCCATGTCGGACTGCAGGTTTCGCGCTCGCTCAGGGCGATCTCCTGTTTGCCCCGGGCCAGCTGCCAGACGATTTGGACGAAATTCATGCCTTTGGTGAGCGTGGGCGTTTCGCCGTAGAGGCCGGTGGTGCGCAGGACAAGGTTGCGCGGAGCGGCGGCCAGCACGCGTTCTTCGCCGGCGAGCTTGCTGGCGCCATAGACGTTCAACGGCCGGGGCGCGTGGGTCTCGGCGTAGGGATGGTTGCGCTTGCCATCGAAAACGTAATCGGTGCCGTAGTGGACGCAGACCGCGCCAAGATTGGCCGCGACGTCGGCGACGTTGGCCGCGCCGGTCTCGTTGACGGCGAACGCAGCATCGCGATTCGACTCGGCTTCGCGAACGAGGTTGTAGGCGGCGGTGTTGATGATGACGTTGGGACGCGCGGTTTCGAGTTGGCGGCAGACTTGGTCGAGGCGGGTGACATCGAGGTCGGGCAGGTCGAAGCCCGTGACCTGCCAGCCATCGCGGAACACTTTCATCAGGTCGGAACCCAGCGCGCCGCGCGCGCCGATGATCGCGATGTGTTGCATGGTCATGTGAATGTCTGCGCCGGCCGGGCCGGTGCTGAAACGCCGCTCAGACGATCGCGGGTTGCGGGATCGGAATGATGAACCGTCCGCCGCGCGCCCGATACGCTGATTGTTGTTGCATGATTTCTTCCGCGAAATTCCACGCCAGAATCACCACGTAGTCCGGCATGTCTTCCAGCAGTTTTGCCGGCGGGTGAATCGGCAGGTGTGCGCCCGGTGTGAGACGGCCCTGCTTGAGCGGGCTGCGGTCCACCGTGTAGGCGATAAGGTCCGTCGTGATGCCGCAGAAGTTCAGGAGTGTGTTGCCCTTGGCGGGCGCGCCGTAGGCAGCCACGCGTTTGCCCTGCCGCTTCAGGTCTTGCAGTAGCTCGCGCAGCGCCCGCTTTTGCGCGGCGGCTTTTTCGGCGAGCGTCTGGAGCGTTTCCAGCGAGTCGAGATGATGTTGGCGCTCCAGCGCGAGCATCGTCGCGACGGAATCCTGAAGCGGGAAGTTCTTGTTTTCCGGAAGACAGCCGAACACGCGCAGCGAGCCGCCATGTATCGGCAGCCGCTCGACGTGGCGGATTTCGAGGCCGCACTCGCGGTAGAGCCGGACCAGCGGCTCCACCGACAGGTAGGAGAGGTGCTCGTGATAGACCGTGTCGTATTCGCCGCGCAGCAGGAAGTCCACAAGGTATGGCGCTTCGACCACGAACGCGCCGTCGCCGGACAACAGCGCCGCCGCGCCGCGCACGAAGTCGCGGATGTCGTCCACGTGGGCCAGGACGTTGTTGGCATGGATGGCGCGGGCGGGACCGTGCTCGGCGCGAAGTTGCCGGGCGAGCGTCTTGCAGAAGAATTGTGCCACCGTCGGCACACCGGCGTTGCGGGCGACGGCGGCAAGGTTTTCGGCCGGCTCAATGCCCAGCACACGCGAACCGGCGTCCTTGAAAACCTTCAGCAGGCTGCCGTCGTTGCTGGCGATCTCGGCGACTAGGTCGGCCGGCTGGAGGCGGAATTGCTTTTTCATCATCTCCGCCAGTGCGCGGTTGTGGACATGGATGAAGTCCGAGTAGCCGGACGCGTAGAGGTAATTGCGAAACATGATCTCCGGCGCGACCACCTCGCGCAACTGGAGCAAGTGGCAGGTCGCGCACCATTGCAGCGTGAGCGGGAACGACGGCTCGCCGGCGATTTCACCGGCGGATTTCAGGTAACTGTTGGCCAGCGGCATCCGGCCGAGGTCCAGGATCGCGCGCAAATCGCCGCTATCGCAAATGCGGCAGGTCGTTCGGTTGATGCAATGTTCGTTCATGCTGACAAGCTGCCCGCCCAGCGTCGCCGTGCGAACAGTATTGCGCAGACTAGGACGCGCGCCAAACCAACGCAAGGGCAGAATCGCCGCGTTTCCGTGGCGGTGTTTGGCCTTGTGTCCGCTGTTGGCGCTGCCTAGATTGTGCGCATCGTTGGCCCGATTTCCCGTGAAGTTTTTCCGAGAACGGTCCGGCGCGAGAAACCGGCGCTGCGGCGGTGACCGCAGCCGTTGAATGCATGGACATGGCTGAATCGAACACAACTTCGCCTTCCGCCCCGAACACTGCGGGCGGAAATGCATCGGCATCGTCGGCCGGCGTCACGCCGACGAAGGTATTCATCGTCGCGAACTGGGCGCAGGGCAAGGGCTTCAGCGGCGGCGACCGCATTTTCATCGAGCTGGCGCGCCACTGGCGGCGCAAGCCGGGCGTTGATGTCCATCTGTTGCTGTCGGAGGAAGGCTGGCAGTTCTGCCAGAAGAAGAATCTCGCGGATGTGGCCCACACGACCTGGAGCCCGGCGCGGTGGACCGGCTGGGGGATGCTGCCGAATTTCGCGTTGCGCACGCTGCACAGCCTGTGGCGGGCGGCAACGCTGCCGCTGGATGATTCGCCGACGTTCGTTTATTCGGCGGGCGATTTCTGGCCCGATTCGCTGCCGGCTTTTCTATTGAAGCTGCGGCGCAAGAACGTGAAATGGGTGGCGGGGTTCTACCTGTTCGCCCCGGCGCCGTGGTCGGCGGAGTCGCCTTACAAGGGCTGGCAATACCTGAAGGGATGGGTTTACTGGCTGACGCAGGCGGTATCGGGTTTCCTGATCCGGAAGTCTGCGGACAGAATCTTCTGCATCGTGGAACTGGACCGCGACCGGTTCATCCGGGCGGGCGTCGCGCCGGAACGGCTGACGATCGTGCGCGGGGGCGTGGACGTGGAACTGGCCGAGAGTGTGCCGGAGCCGCCGGCGAAAACCCACGATGCGGTGTTCATCGGGCGGTTTCATCCACAAAAAGGCGGGCTGGAACTGGTGGACATCTGGCACGAGGTCGTCAAAGCCAAACCCGGTGCGCGGCTGATCATGATCGGCGACGACGGGCCGTTGAAGGAAAAGATCGAGGCGCGCATCGCGGCGCTGCATCTGGAGCAGAACATCCGCGTGGTGCTGTTCCTGTCGGACGTGGAGAAGGCGAGGATTTACAAATCGAGCCGCGTGGTGGTGCACCCGGCGGTTTACGACGTGGGCGGCATGGCGGCGTGCGAAGCGATGGTGTGCGGTCTGCCGGGCGTGAGCTTCGACCTCGTCGGTCTGCGAACCTATTACCCGATCGGCATGCTCAAGGCGCCGGAGAGAGACCTGCCGGCGTTCGCGCGCTGCATCCTGAGCCTGCTGGACGACAAGGCGCTCTATGAGAAGACGCGGCAGGACGCGCTCAAGCTGGCCTATTCCTGGGACTGGCGGAAGCGCGCGGAGGAGTTGTGGCAGGCGATGATGGATGGCGCGCCGCGATGAAGCGGCGGCGTTTACGTTGTGGCGGCGGGTGGGGCTTTCCCCTATAGTGCGCAGCCGTTGATCGCTGGCGATGGACGATACAGAAACAAAACTGAACCTGGGTTGCGGCCCGAATAGTGCGGCTGGATGGTTGAATTACGATTGGGGCGTGCTGCCGCTGCTTTCGAAGATGCCGTGGCTGAGGAAAACCGCCATCACGCTGCGTCTGCTGCCGGCGTACTACGAAGCGCCGTGGCCAAAGATCCAACTGGTGGACATCCGCAAACGGCTGCCGCTTCGTGATGGCTCGATGGAGTTCATCTACTGCTCGCACGTGCTGGAGCATTTTGACCGGTGGGAGGCGGTGCGCGTGTTGAAGGAATGCCACCGCTGTCTGCGCGACGGCGGGATCATGCGGATCGTCGTGCCCGACATCGTGAAGATGTTCGCCCTTTACCAGGAAGCCGCGCGGCAACCCGCCAGTGCCGGCGGCGAGTCGAGGCCCGCGCGCGATTTATGCAGACTGTGGTGGGGCTTCAGCACCGACGAAGACCCCGGTGGCTTTTTTGGCAAGCTCTCGCGATGGTTCATGCGGCATCATCGGTGGCACTACGACCGGCGGGAACTGGAACTGTTGGCGAAGGAAGCGGGATTCGGCAGGATGGTGGTCTGCGACTTTCGGCAAGGCTCGGTGCCGGACCTCGAAACGCTGGACTACGAAGCCCACAAACCGCACAGCATCTACGTCGAGGTCTCCAAGTAGAACACGCCGTCAGCCCAGCAGCGCCCGCTCCACGACTTCCACATTCCGGTCCGAGTAGTGTTCCTCCGCAAACTTCCGGCAGACCGTCCGCCGCGCGTATGCTTCGGCGGGGTTGCTGACGATGCGCGCCAGTGTTTCCTTGAATGCCTCCGCAGCCGGCGGAATCACCCACGCCACCTCCGGGTTGGTCGCATCCCGCACGCCGGGACAATCCGCGCCGATGACCGGAAGCCCGGAGCCCAAGCTCTCCAGCGTCACGCGCGGAAAGCCCTCCTGATACAACGGCATTGCGCAGAGCACATCCGCGGCGTTGTAGTAATCCACCAGATCCTTGTTGGCCACGTTGCCGGCGAAGATGACGTTGGACTGCGCCTTCGCCGCCTGCGCGACTTCGTCCTCCAGCGGCCCGACACCGGCGAAAACAAACCGCACGTCACGGAACCGCGCGTCGCGCGAAGCTTCCAACATCACCCGCACGCCCTTGATGGCCAGAAGTCTGCCGACAAAGAGGCAGATGAACCGGTCCTTCGGCAGGCTGAGTTTCTGTCGGCACTGCTCCCGATCGCGCGGCTCGAACGTGTTCAGGTCTATCCAATAGGAGAAACGCCCTGCCTTCTCCGCCGGCACGCCGCTGTCCACCAGTTCCTGCAACGATTGGTTGGACATGGCGATGACGCGGTCGAAGCCCCGCAGAATCCAGCCGATGGCGCGCTCCAGCGCGCTGCCCTTGCGCAGGTTATAGACCGCGTGCGAACTCATCACGAGGCGCTTGCGGAACAACGGCCCCAGCACTCGCGCCGCCGCCGCCGCCGCCAGACCGTGCGCGTGGATGGCCCGCACGCGTCCGCCGTGCGCGACCAGCCACCAGAAGCCGCCCCAGAACAACCGCGGCACCAGATAGAGGAATTGGAGCGGTGGATACTTCTCCAGCACATGGAACCACCCTTGGCCGAACCACCACATCCGCCGGATGCGCAGCCCGCCGGTTTCCTCATAGCGTTTCCACGGAACGCGCGTAGTCAGTGGATAGAGACTGAGCACATCAACCTGCCAGCCGCGGGGAACAAGGGTGCGGGTCAGGTCATCCAGATGTGTTTCCACGCCGCCGACGTTGGGCGAGAAACAATTGGTGAAAATCAGAACCGATTTCTCTGGCGTCGCCATGCCCGTAGGATGTGGATATGCCGGCATCATGGCAAGGGCGAAAGTCGCCCTGTGGTTCGCGGGGGAAACATCCTCTTTGACATTGGCGGCGGGGCGTTGTAAACAGCCCGCCAATGACCCACAAGAGAGCGCTTGGAAAAGGACTGGATGCGCTGATCCAGCGCGGGTTGTCCAGGACGGCAACCGCACCAACACCTGTGCCACCACCCGTGCCGCCGGCGGCTCCCGCGCCTGCTGTGGTCGCCTCGTCGCCCGTCGTAGTGGCTCCGGCGCCCGTCGCGCCGCCGGTTGCAGTCGCATCCATTGCCCCGCCCGCGCCGCCTGCCGATGCTGTCGGGCAGGTCGAGATCGGCAAGATTCGCGCCAATCCTTTCCAGCCTCGCACGAAATTTGAACATGAGGCGTTGGAAGAACTCGTCGCCTCCATCCGCGAGCATGGCATCGTGTCGCCGCTCATCGTCCGCCGCGCTGCCGATGGACAAGGCTACGAGCTCATCGCCGGCGAACGCCGCCTCCGCGCCGCGCGCGAAGTGGGCCTGGCCACCGTGCCGATCATCGTCCGCACGGCCGATGACCGCGATTCGCTGGAGTTGGCGCTCATCGAAAATCTCCAGCGCCAGGACCTCAACCCCATTGAGGAATCGCACGGCTACCAGCAATTGATCGGGAAGTTCGGTCTGACGCAGGAGCAGGTAGCGCAGCAGGTTGGCAAGAACCGCGCCACCGTGGCCAACGCGTTGCGCCTGCTCAGCCTGCCGGAACAAGTGCAGGCGTGGGTTCGTGACGGTCAACTCTCCGTCGGTCACGCCAAGGTCATCCTCGGCCTGACCATTACCGACGAGATGACCATCGTCGCCGAACGCGTATTGCGCGACGGCCTCAACGTCCGCGACACCGAGAAATTGGTCGAGCGCATCAAGGCCACCACCGGTCGCCGCCAGCCGGTCCGCCGCAAGCGCGGCGACGACGCCGAGAAACCGCCGCACGTCCTCGCCATCGAGAACGGCATCTGCCGCAAGCTCGGCACCAAGGTCACCATCCATCCGCAGACCGTTGGCGGTTTTATCCGCGTCGAGTATTACAACGACGATGACCTCAGCCGTCTCGGCGGCATCCTCGGCGGGGAACTGTGACCTGTCGCAGGCGCCCCGTCCCGCCGTGCCGCTGGTCCGATGTCATCAACCAAGGAGAACGCCGATGCCATACCGCACACTGTTCCTCGCCACGCTGCTGCTGACAACTGTCGCGACGGTCGCCACCGCCACCGAACCGACCGATTGGTTCCATCAGGCCAAGTGGGGCGTCATGACCCATTACCTCGGCGCGCCGCCCAGCAGCAAGGGCGGAGCCGAACTGACCTCCGAGATGTGGAACGAGCAAGTCAACCGCTTCGACGTGGCCGGTTTCGCGGAGCAACTGGCCTCGACCGGGGCGCGGTATCTGCTCTTCACCATTGGACAAAACTCCGGCCACTTCTGCGCGCCAAATGCCACCTATGACAAACTCGTCGGCATCACGCCCAGCAAATGCTCGCGCCGCGACTTGATCGCTGACCTGGCGGCTGCGCTGGCCGCGCGGAATATCCGGCTGATGGTTTATCTGCCGGGTGGCGCGCCCGCTGCTGATCCCGTGGCGCGGCAAAAGCTCGGCTGGCTCTGGGGACGCAAAGGCGGCTGGCAGTTGCCCGGCGAACCGGTTGGCGGCCGGCTGGCGGAGTTTCAGCGGCGTTGGGAATCGGTTATCCGCGAGTGGTCGCAGCGCTGGGGCAAGAGTGTCGCAGGCTGGTGGATTGACGGTTGTTATTTTCCCGATGAGATGTATCGCTTCGACGACGAGCCGAATTTCGCCAGCTTCGCGCGCGCGCTGAAGGCGGGCAACCCGGACTCCATCATCGCATTCAATCCCGGCGTGAAGGTGCCGGTCATTGGGTACACGCGGCACGAGGATTACACGGCCGGCGAGGTGAACCTGGATAAACTCGCCAAGGCGGTGGAGGCCTGTCCCGGCCGGTGGCTGGAATGCGAAGGGCGGAAGGAACAGTTCCAGATTCTGACGTTCCTCGGCTCGACGTGGTGCCGCGGCGAACGCCCGCAGATGCCCGACGACACCATCATTGCCACCACCCGCCAGCTCGCGGCGAAGGGCGGCGTTGTGACCTTCGACGTGCCGATCCAGAAGAGCGGCCTGATTCCCGCGCCGTTCATCGAACAACTCCGCGCCATCGGCCAAGCCATGAGGAAGCAAACACCATGAAAACCATCTCCTTCGTTTCATTTCTTCCGATCCTTGTCCTCGCCACCGCGGCGCACGCCGGCAAACTCACGCTCGTCGCGGGCGGTGGCGACGGCGGCGATGGTTCACTCGCGACGCAGGCGAAGCTGCACGCGCCGTTTGCGGCAGCCGTGGATGGGGCGGGCAACATGTTCATTTGCGAAGAAGGTGGACGGGTTCTAAAAGTGGACGCGAGGGGCGTCATCAAGACCATCGCCGGCGAAGGTGGAAAAGGTTTCTCGGGCGACGGCGGTCCTTCGTCGAAAGCACAGCTCCATTTTCCGCACAACCTCATCGTCGCGCCCAACGGCGACCTGCTCATCGCTGACACGCTGAACAGTTGTGTCCGCAAGATCGACGCGACGACCGGCATCATCACTGCCATTGCCGGCACTGGCGAAAAGGGTTTCGCGGGCGATGGCGGCCCTGCGGTGAAGGCGAAGTTCAACGGCACGTTCAGCATCGCTCTCGACCGCGCCGGCCGGCAGCTTTACATCTGCGATCTCGGCAACCGCCGCATCCGCGCGATGGACATGAAGACCGGCCTTATCAAGACCGTTGCGGGCAACGGCCAGCGCGGCGTGCCTGCGGACGGCGCTGACGCCACGAACAGCCCGCTCGCGGACCCGCGCGCCGTCTGCGTGGACTCGAAGGGGAACATTTACATTCTCGAACGCAGCGGCCACGCGCTGCGCGTTGTGGACAAGGCCGGCAAAATCCGCACCGTCGCAGGCACGGGCAAGAAAGGTTTCAGCGGCGACGGTGGCGACGCGCTCAAGGCCGAGATGAACGGTCCGAAGCATCTCTACCCCGATCTTCAGGACAATATCCTCATCTGCGACGCGGAGAACCACGTCGTCCGTAAATACATACCCGCCACCCACAAGATCGTCCGCGTGGCCGGCACGGACAAAAAAGGAACGACGCTCAACGCCGACCCGCTCAAGACGGAATTGAACCGCCCCCACGGCGTCTATGTCCACGCAGACGGCACGATCTACATCGTGGACAGTTACAATAACCGCATCCTGAAAATCGCTCCGTAAGACCACTGCGCCGGTTCCTCTCACAAAATGTCGAAACCACCGCCCGGCAGCGGTGTTTTCTCTGCCACGATTATGCATTTGAAAGGAACGACCGTGGCTGGAGTAAAATCATTCTGGGGCATCGTTGGCTTCGTTTGCCTTGCTTTGATGAGTGGCATCTGTGCCGGCGCAGGGGTGCCGTCAAAGCCCAACATCCTTGTCATCGTTGCTGACGACATGGGCTACGCCGATTGCGGCGTGCAGGGCTGCACGGACGTGGCAACGCCAAACATTGATTCGCTCGCCAAAAACGGCGTGCGGTTTACCAATGGCTACGTCAGTGGCTGCGTGTGCAGCCCGAGCCGCGCGGGTGTGGTCACGGGCCGTTATCAGCAACGGTGCGGGCACGACGCGAACCCGAAGGGCAATTTGGGCCTCGATCCGAAGGAGACGACGATGGCGCAGCGGATGAAGGCCGCGGGTTACGTCGCCGGCATCACGGGCAAATGGCATCTTGGCGAGTTGAAAGAGCAGATGCCACTCGCGCGCGGCTTCGACGAATTCTACGGCATCCTGCCGCACGGCATCGGCGCGGAGAAGAAAGGCAGCGGCGTGCAGGTGTACCGCGGCAATGACAAGGTCGAGACGCCTCCTGATCACACGGTGAAGTTTGGCGAGGAAGCGGTGGCGTTCATTGACCGGCACAAGGCCGAGCCGTGGTATCTCTACCTGCCGTTCACGGCGGTGCACGCGCCGCACGTCGCGCCGGACAGTTACGTGCAGAAGTTTGCGCATATCGAGGAGAAGGGGCGCCGCCAGCTTTGCGCGATGATCTCCGTGATGGACGACCAGATCGGCGTGGTGCTGGCCAGATTGCGCGAACTGAAGTTGGAGGAGAATACCCTCATCTTTTTCATCAGCGACAACGGCGGACCGCAATCCCGGACGGTTCACAACGGCCCGTTGCGCGGCGGCAAATGGACGGTTTGGGAGGGCGGCATCCGCGTGCCGTTCATGGTGCAATGGAAAGGCCGCATCGCACCCGGTCGCGTGCTCGACACACAGGTCATCTCGCTCGATTTCCTGCCGACCGCGCTCGCTGCTGCCGGTGTGAGCACGCAGCCGGAGTGGAAGCTGGACGGCGTCAACTTGCTGCCGTTGCTCGAAGGGAAGACGGACAAGCTCACGCGTGACGCGCTGTTCTGGCGGTTCGGCGTGCAGTTCGCCGTGCGGCAGGGCGATTGGAAGCTGGTGAAGGCTGCGCGCGACATGCAGCCCGCACTGTTCAATCTCGCCGCCGACATCGGCGAGAAGAACGATCTCGCTGCGCAGCAGCCTGAAAAGGTGAAGCAGCTTCAAGCGCTTTGGGACTCCTGGAACGCGCAGAACATCCCGCCGCGCTGGAATGACCAACGTTGGAATGGTCAGGAAGAGAAAGCGGCGAACAAGCAGTTGAAGAAGGGCAAAGGCAAGAAGGGCGGGAAACAACAAACCCAGACCTCACCATGAAACGACTGCTCATTTTCCTTTGTGCGTTCTGCCTTGTTGCCGGCGAATCCCTCGCCTCGGAGAAGCCCAATATCATCTTCATCCTCGCTGACGACTACGGCATTCCGGGCGTCGGGTGCTGCGGCGGGGTATACAAGACGCCGAACCTTGATTCGCTTGCGGCGGGCGGCGTGAGATTCGAGCGATGTTTCTCCGCGCCGCTCTGCGCGCCGTCACGGGCGCTGTGCATGTTTGGCCGGTTCGCCTTCCGCACTGGCGTGCTTGACAACGGCTGCGGCGCGGCGGCGAAGCCGGACAAGGAAGTCTGCATTGCCAAGACGCTCAAACAGGCCGGCTACGCCACCGCGCTTGCGGGCAAGTGGAGCCAGCTCTCCTGCCTCGAGACGGCCGAGGAAGGACGCGCGTGGGGTTTCGACGAGTTCCTTCGATGGGACAAGTCCAAGGGCGAGCGTTACTGGAAACCGGCACTCAACAAGAACGGCCAGCCCGTGCCGGTCACTAATGAGAGCTACGCGCCGGACATGTTTCATGAGTTCGTTGTGGACTTCATCAAGCGTCATCGTGACGAGCCGTTTTTCGTTTACTACCCGACGACACTCATTCACGGGCCGATTCTGGCCACGCCCGACAGCAAGGAAGGCGCAAAATCGAAGGCCGAAGGCAAGCCAAAGAGCAAAGGCGAGCGCAAGGACAAAGGCGAGAATCCACTCTACATTGATAACATCGCCTATCTCGACAAACTCGTCGGCAAGCTCGTCGCCGCGCTCGACGAAATGAACCTGCGCGAGAAGACGCTGATCGTCTTCACTGGCGACAACGGCAGCGTGCCTGTCGGCACCATCAACGGGCGCGCTGTGGACGGTCACAAGAGCCAGGTGAATGAAGGCGGCAGCCGCGTGCCGCTCATTGCGAACTGGAAAGGAACCACGCCCGCCGGCCGTGTGCTGAAGGATCTTGTCGGCTTTAGCGACTTCTATGCGACATTCTCCGAACTGGCCGGCGCGAAGCTGCCGGAAGGCGTGACGCTCGACAGCCGGAGTTTCGCGCCGCAGTTGCGCGGCGAGAAAGGCACGCCGCGCGAGTGGACTTACGTGCAGCTCGGCGCGAAGTGGTATGCACGCAACGACGGCTGGAAGCTGACCGAGAAAGGCGAACTCTTCGACATGAGCGACGCACCGTTTGCGCAGAAGCCAGTCACTGCCGACACGCAAACTGCCGAAGCCAAAACAGCGCGCGAACAATTGCAGGCCGTGCTCGACAAACTGAACCCGGCAGCCGGCCAAACCAAGATGCGCAAGAAGGGCGACGGTGACAAGAAGCAGAAGAGGGAGCGCAAGAAGGCGAAGAAAGAGACGAACGTCTAAGGAGCATTCACGATGAAACGCATCATTCAAACGATCATGATCGCAAGCGTCGCGCTGGGTGCGGCGGCTCAGGCGGACGAGGCCAAACCTACCCGCCCTAATATTCTCTTCATTCTCAGCGACGACTACGGCCTCGACGGCGTCGGTTGCTACGGTTCGGATCGGTTCAAGGACAAGACACCGAACCTCGACGCGCTGGCGAAATCCGGTATCCGGTTCACGCACTGTTTTTCAATGCCGCTCTGTGGCCCGTCACGCTGCGTCATCAACACTGGCCGCTATGGCTTCCGCACGGGCGGTTCGACGAATCCGTCGGCCCATAGCCCGTCATTCAAGAACGAACCGTCGCTCGCCCGCACGCTCAAGCAGGCCGGCTACGTTACCGGCATGGCAGGCAAGTGGCGGCAAATGAGCGACACGCCCGGCGACTGGGGGTTCGACGAATGGCTCACCGACCCGACGGCGGGCGGCTGGTATTGGAGGACGAGTTACACAAAAAACGGCAAGCTCGTCGAAACGAAGGAGGATGTTTACTGCCCCGACGTGTGCATGGAGTTCACGCTGGATTTTCTCCAACGGCACCGCGAGCAGCCATTCTATTTCTACTTTCCAACGCACTTCATTCACGGCCCGATCCTGCGCACGCCGGACAGCAAGGGTGAGGGCAAGGCGGATTATTACGAAGACAACGTCGCCTATCTCGACAAGCAGGTTGGCCGGCTCGTCGCCTGTCTCGACAAGCTCGGCCTGCGCGAGAAGACGCTCATCGTGTTCACCGGCGACAACGGCACCGCGCGATTCGGCGCCGACCGGTCACTTATCAACGGCCGCAAGATCGACGGCCAGAAAGGCTCCATGCTCGAAGGCGGCAGCCGCGTGCCGCTTATCGCGAGTTGGAAAGGCACAATGCCTGCCGGCAGGATTCTCAATGACCTGGTGGACTTCAGCGACTTCTTCGCGACGTTTGGCGAACTGGCCGGCGCGAAAATGCCGGAGGGCGTGACGTTTGACAGCCGGAGTTTCGCGCCGCAGTTGCGCGGCGAGAAAGGCACTCCACGCGACTGGGTCTTTGTCCAGCTTGGCTCGAGATGGTATACTCGCGAGCAGGGTTTTAAGCTCACTCAGAGCGGCGAGTTGTTCGATATGAGCGACGCGCCGTTCGCGGAGAAGGTGGTCGCCGCCGACACGAAGGACGAAGCTGCCATCGCCGCCCGTGCACGCTTGCAATCCGCTCTAGACAAACTTAGTCCCGCCACCGGTAAGATCGCCCCTGACGGGCCGAAGAAAGGCAAGGCCGGCAAGAAGCGCAAGAAACAGCAGCAGAATTGACCCACGACGAAACGACGTTTTCGCCCAGCCTGGCACAAAGGAATCGCGAGAAGAGCGAAGAACATGAAACACATCATTCGGACCATTGTGATCGCAACCGTCGCGCTCATCGCTGTCGGCAAGGCCGATGCGGCAACGCCGTCTCGACCGAATATCGTCATCATCCTCGCCGATGACCTCGGCTACGGCGATCTCGCCTGCTACGGGCATCCGAGCATCCGCACGCCGAACCTCGATCGCATGGCTGCCGACGGCATGCGGTTCACCGACTTCTACGTCGCGGCGGAAGTCTGCACGCCGAGTCGCGCGGCGTTGATGACGGGACGGCTGCCGATCCGCAGCGGCATGTGCAGCGACAAACGCCGCGTGCTCTTTCCAAACTCGACGGGCGGCTTGCCCGCGACCGAGTTGACCATCGCGCGGATGCTTCGAGAGTGCGGCTACGCCACGGGCTGCGTCGGCAAGTGGCATCTCGGCCATCACCCGCAGTTCTTGCCGACCAGTCACGGCTTCGATTCTTACTTCGGCATCCCCTACTCCAACGACATGGATCGCGATACCAGCGTCGGACCGAAAGGCCGCGCGGCATTTTGGGCGCCGAAGAGCGAGTATTGGAAGCCGCCGTTCATGCGCGACGCGGCCGTGCTCGAACGCGGCCCCGACCAGACGCAGCTCACGCCACGCTACACCGCCGAGGCGCTGAAGTTCATCCGCGCCAACAAGGCGAAGCCGTTCTTTCTCTACTTCGCCCACAACTTCCCGCACGTGCCGTTGTTCGCCTCGGAGAAATTCCATGGCAAGAGCCGGCGCGGGCTTTATGGCGACGTGGTGGAGGAACTCGACTGGAGCGTCGGCCAGGTGCTCGATACGTTGCGCGCCGAAGGGTTGGCGGAAAACACGCTGGTCTTCTTCACCAGCGACAACGGCCCGTGGCTGACCTTCGAAACGCACGGAGGCTCGGCTGGCCCGCTGCGCGACGGCAAAGGCTCGACGTGGGAAGGCGGTATGCGCGAGCCGGGCATTGCGTGGTGGCCTGGACGGATCAAGCCCGGTGTCATCAATCGCGAGCTGGCCAGCTCGCTCGACCTGTTGCCGACATTCGCGGCGCTGGCCGGTGCGACGCTCCCGCGCAATCTGCTTCTCGACGGCGTGGACATGTCGCCGTTGCTCTTGGGCACGGGACCCGGCAAGCGCGACACGATGTTTTACTACCGCGGCACGCAGCTCTTCGCCGTGCGCAAGGGGCCGTTCAAGGCGCACTTCATCACGCGCTCCGGCTACGACAAGGAACCGCCCGCGCCGCACGACCCGCCATTGCTGTTCGACCTCGGCTGTGATCCCGGTGAGCGGTTCGACGTGGCCAAGGATCATCCTGATGTGCTCGCCGACATCGCAAAGGAAGTGGAGCGCCACCGCGCCACCGTCACGCCAGTCCCATCGCAGTTGGAGGAGGCCGCCAAACAGAACTGAGAACGTTTTGAGTGACGACGGACTTTCATTGCTCGCACTGCGGCGAATGTTGCCGGATTCCGGGGCAGATTCATCTGACCGAGGCCGACATCACGCGGCTGGCGACATTGCTGGGTTTGACGGAGCACGAGTTCATCCAGTGTTACGCGGAATTGGCGCGCGACCGGCGCGATCTTGTGATCAAAGGCGATCCCGCATTGCCGTGTTTGTTCCTGAACGGGAACGACTGCGTCGTCTATCCCGCGCGTCCGCAGCAGTGCGCGGGTTATCCGTTGGAGTGGAACAATCCCGGCTGGGAACAGATCTGTCGACCCAAGCCGCAGTGACAGTGGCGCGGGCCATATCGGATGCAATGAAGATGTTCAAAACGCCGTGGAGCGGGCATAATGCGCCGCGGTGACGGAAGCCACGCAGCCGCAGCCATACACTCCAGAGATAACGAGATGACGCCATGAAATTCCTCACGCTTCTTTTCGCATCGCTCTGTGTCCTCTGCGGCAACGCCGCCGCCGCTGACACGCCACAGAGGCCCAACATCCTCGTCGTCCTCGCCGACGATCTCGGCTACGGAGACATGCAGTGCAACAACCCGCAGCGCGGCAAAATTCCGACTCCGAACATGGACCGCCTCGCCGCCGCGGGGATGCGCTTCACCGACGGCCACTCGTCATCAGGCGTCTGCTCGCCGTCGCGCTACGCGCTCTTGACGGGGCGCTATCACTGGCGCACGCGGCTGCAATCGGGCATCGTCGGCGTGTTTGGCGACCCGCTCATCGCACCGGACCGGCTGACTATCGCCGGCCTCGCGAAGCAGCACGGCTACCGCACGGCCTGCGTCGGCAAGTGGCACCTGGGTCGCGACTGGGGAATTTCTGAAGACAAACGCGCACTGTTTCATGTCGGCAGAACTCTGATCGCAGCGAGTGACGAACACCGGGCCGCGTGGCGGGAGCTGTTTTCCAAACCCATCGCCGGCGGGCCGACCACGCGTGGCTTCGACGAATACTTCGGCACCGACGTGCCGAACTGGCCGCCCTATTGCTTCATTGAGAACGACCGCACCGTCGGCATCCCGTCGGAGCTTCTGCCGGCCGAGTTGCTGAAGAACCACCTCGCCAGCCTGCAGGGCCCCGCGTTGAAGGACTGGAAGCTGGAGCCGATTCTACCGACGCTCGGCGACCGCGCGTGCGAGTTCATCGCCCGGCAGGCGACGGCGAAGCAGCCGTTCCTGCTCTACATGCCGCTGACCGCGCCGCACACGCCGCTGGCCGTTGCCGACGAGTGGAAAGGCAAGAGCAGTCTTGGCATGACCTATCCAGACTTCGTCATGGAAACCGACGCCGTCATTGGGCGCGTGCTCGACGCGCTCAAGAAGAACGGCGTCGCGGACAACACGCTGGTCTTCTTCACCAGCGACAACGGCTGCGCGCCCTACATCGGCGCGAAGGAGATGGAGGCGAAGGGCCACTTTCCCAGCGGGCCGTTGCGTGGCTACAAGGCCGACGTGTGGGAGGGCGGCCATCGCGTGCCCTATGTCGTGCGCTGGCCTGGCGTGGTGAAACCCGGCAGCGTCTGCCGGCAGCTCGTGCATCAGACCGACATCATGGCCACGCTCGCCGACGTCCTCGGCGCGAAGCTGCCGGACAACGCCGGCGAAGACAGCTTCAGCCTGCTGCCTTTGCTTCGGGGCGGCTGCGAACCGGTGCGCGCCCACGCCGTGAGCTGCGCGGCCCGCGGCGTCGCCGGTCTCCGCCAAGGTCCGTGGAAGCTCATCTTCGAACGCGACCCGCAGGCGAAAACCGACGCGCGGCTCTACAACCTCGACGACGACCTCGGTGAAACAAAGAACCTCGCCGCAGAGAAACCGGAACGGGTCGCCGGGATGAAAGTGTTGATGGAGAGGCTCATCACCGAGGGCCGCAGCACGCCCGGCGCGGCCCAGAAGAACGACGTCGAAGTCAAGATTCACAAAGGAGTCGTCGTCGTCCCCGGCAAGAAACCAGCCCAGCGCGCCAAAGGCAGGAAGGCGGCAACGGCGAAGTGACATCCAGTTCTTGGAGAACCGTTATGATGCGAACGACATTCTTCCTGACTGCCGCCGCGTTGGTTCTTACTGCGCCCGCGCAGGCCGCGGAGAGGCCGGACATCTTGTTCCTGATGCCCGACCAGATGCGCGGGGATTGCCTGTCGGCACTCGGCCATCCGGTCGTGCGCACGCCGCGGTTGGACGAACTTGTGCGGCAGGGTGTGCTCTTTCGGCGAGCGTATTCCACTGTGCCGTCGTGCATCCCTGCACGTTATGCGTTGCTGACCGGCACGTCGCCGCAGGCCAGCGGGGTCGTGGGCTATGGTGCCAGACCGATCACGACGCCGACGCTGCCAGGGTTATTAGCCGACGCCGGCTACGCGACCGTGCTCGTCGGTCGCAACATGCACCAGCTTCCCGAGAGCGGCGCCTGCGGTTATCAGAAACAGATCCTCGGCTCGACGTATGTGGCGGACGATGACTACGACGCCGACCTCAAGAAAGCCGCGCCGGATTGCGGCGGCATTCGCAAGATCGTCGGCACTTTGGGATTGAACAACAACCTGTGGCCCGCCGCGCCGTGGCCGCTCGCCGATGCGCTTCATCCCACCGCGTGGATTGCACGGCAAGCCCGGCAGGTCGTCAGTAGCACGCCCGCCGGCCAGCCGTTGTTCTTGACCGCGTCGTTTTATTCGCCGCATCCGCCGTTATTCCCGCCGAAGAAGTTTTTCGATGCACTTCTGAGAAAAGAACTGCCGCGCCCCGCGCACGGCGACTGGGTGGACTGGGCGGCACTGTCGCCGGCGGGCGACAAGCAGGGGCATCGAGTGATGTTGGAAGGCGAGCCGCTGCGGCGCGCGCAGGCCGGCTACTTCGGGTTGATCGAGCACCTCGACGAGCAGGTCGGCCCACTGATCGCCGCCTTCAAGGCCCGCAGTGAGCAGGCCGGGCGGGCGTGGGTCATCGTGGTCAGTTCCGACCACGGTGAGATGCTGGGCGATCACGGCTACTTCCGCAAATGCGAGCCGTATGAAGGCTCCGCCAACATCCCGCTCATTGTCGCCGGTTCGCCGTCGCTCGGTTTTAAACCCGGCGGACGTTGCGACCAGCCGGTCTGTCTTGAAGATATTCTGCCGACGTTGGCGGAATTGGCGCACATCAGCCGTCCGAAAACTGCGGATGGTTTCAGCTTGGTGCCGGCATTGCGCGGCGAGGGCCGTGTGGCACGCGGCTGGCTGCATTTCGAACACGCGCCCTGCTACAGCAAGGTCCAGGCGTTTCATGCGCTCACGGACGGCCATTTCAAATACATCTGGCGTCCCGCAGACAGCACCGAGCAATTGTTCAACCTGGACCTGGACCCGCGCGAGGAACACGACCTGTCGAAGCTCCCGGATGTGAAGCCATGGCGGCAGCGCCTCATCCAACGACTGGCCGGCCGGCCCGAAGGTTTTTCCGACGGGCAACGTCTCGTTCTCGCACGGCCATATCCTGCCGTGCAGAAGAAATGACCATGAACCCGGCTTGTGTCATTCTCACCACCCTGCTTCTGGCTTCGTTGAATCCGCTCCATGCCGCCGAGCCAACCCAGCATCCGAACTTCGTCATCATTCTCGCCGACGACATGGGGTTCTCCGATGCGGGCTGCTACGGCGGGGAGATTCAGACGCCGAACCTCGACAAGCTGGCCGCGAATGGCCTGCGGTTCACGCAGTTCTATAACACGGCGCGCTGCTGGCCGACGCGCTCGTGCATCATGAGCGGTTACTACGCGCAACAAATTCGAATGGACCCGCCGCGCGGCCGGCTGCCGACGTGGACACGGTTGCTGCCGCATTATCTGAAGCCACTCGGCTATCGCAGCTATCACGCCGGCAAATGGCACGTCATGGGCGCGCCGAAGCCGGTGGCGGACGGCGGCTTTGATCACTCCTATTGGTTCCAGGACTGGGACCGCTACTTCTCGCCGGTGCAACACTACGAGGACGACGTGCAGGCGCCGCCGGTGAAGCCCGAAAGTGGCTATTACGCGACGACGGCGTTTGCCGACCGATCCATCGGCTTTCTGAAGGACCACGCGGCCCATCACGCCGGACAGCCGTTTTTCCTCTACCTCGCGTTCATCTCGCCGCACTTCCCGCTGCACGCGCCGCAGGAGGATATCGCGAAGCACCGTGACCGTTACCTCGAAGGTTGGGACACGGTGCGCGAGCGGCGCTGGCGGCGGCTGCGTGAAATGGGCATCGTCAACTGCGCGTTGGCGGCGCGGGATGAAAAGCTCTCTCCGCGTTACTTCAAACCGGACTTGCTCGAAAAGGTCGGGCCGGGTGAGAGCCGTTACGCCGTCGCGTGGCAGAGCCTGACGGATGAGCAGCGGCGGTTTCAGGCGGCCAAGATGGCCATCCATGCGGCGATGGTGGATCGCATGGACCGCGAGATCGGGCGCGTGGTGGAGCAACTTCGGGCGATGGGCGCGATGGAGAACACGGTGATCTTCTTCCTGTCCGACAACGGCGCCGACGCGACGTTACTGGTGCGCGGTGACGGGCATGATCGCGCGGCCGCGCCGGGATCGTGGCAGACGTTCCTCTGCGTCGGCCCCGGATGGGCGAGCGCCAGCAATGCGCCGTTCCGCCGCCAAAAAGTCTGGGTGAACGAGGGTGGCATTTCGACGCCATTGATCGTTCACTGGCCCAAGGGCATTGCCGCGCGCGGCGAACTGCGGCGTGATGTGGGACACGTGATTGACTTTGTGCCCACGCTGCTCGACTTGGCGGGTGGCAAAGCTACGTTGCCTGTCGGCGCGCCGCTGCTGCCGGGCAAGAGCCTCGCGCCGGCCTTCGTGCGCGACGGCGCGGTGGAACGCGAGTTTGTCTTTTTCAATCACGAAGGCAATCGCGCGCTGCGGATGGGCGACTGGAAACTGGTCTCGGCGCGCGAAGACGAGGACGCGTGGGAGTTGTTCGACCTGAGCACCGACCGCTGTGAGAGGAAGAACCTCGTGAGGGAACAGCCTGAACGCGCGCAGGCGATGGAAGCGAAATGGCAGGCGCTGGAGACGGAGTTTCGACGGCAAGCCGGACCGGCAGAACCTGCCAAACCCGGCAAAGCGAAGTCCAGGCGTTGAGATGGAGGATGCAATGAACAAACACGATCATGATTCAACCTGTGCGTGTGGCTGCCAACTGGATCGGCGGGAGTTTCTCGCCATCGCCGGGGCAGCATTGGGCGGGATGACGCTTGCTCCGATGGTGGCCGACGCGGCGGAGATCGCGACATGGACGCGGGCGGCGAAGCAGGGCGCAACGGTGCGTGTGGCGTTTCTGTATCCGCCCTCGAAGACGTTCAAGACGAAGCCGGACGATTGGTGGAGCTGGCCGGGCAACGATTACGACGCTGAGGGCCGGCAGCGGCAATACATGACCGCGCTGCGGAAGATGGAGCAGAAGCTCGGGCTGAAACTCGTGATGGACGACACATCCATCGCGGACGAGGCAGACGCGCAGCGGCTCACGCAGCAACTGGAAACGCAGAAGCCGGACGGACTGTTGCTGGTGATGTTCTACAACCGCAGTCTCGCGCACGCCGAGTTGCTGTTGAAGGCTGCCGAAAAGTCCGGCATTCCCGCGATTTTCTACATCGGCCTCGGTGTGAAGCATGGGCCGGTGGCGGCGTATCGGCGGCCGGGCGTTTATTTCATCCAGTCGCTCGAGAACCTCGATGCCATTGAGAGCGGGCTGCGGATGATCAATGCGAAAAAGCTCATGGCGCAGAGCCGGCTGTTGAGCGTCACCGACGTGAACAAACCGGCGGAGATTGTCGAGGCGTTCTTTGGCACGAAGGTCAGCGTCATCCCGTTCGCGCGCTATGCCGATGAGTTCGGCAAGGTTGCGTTCGGCGCGGAGGCGCGGCGGTTCGTCGCGCGGTTCAGCGGCGGGGCCAAAGGGAAGCGCGGCATCACGAAGGAGGCGTTGGAAAACGCTGCGCGCGCGCACCTGGCATTGAAGAAGTTGCTGACCGACGAACGTGCCGACGGTGTGGCGATGACCTGCCTGCGGCGCGGGATGCTCAAACCGTGCATGAGTTTTTCCGCGCTCAACAGTACGTTGGTGCCGGCGGTCTGCGAGAACGACATGCCGGCGGCCTACGGCCAACTGCTCGGCCAATTGCTGCTCGGCCAGCCGGGGTTTCAGCACAACCCATGCTACGATACCGAGCGCAACCACTACTACGCTTCGCACTGCACCTGCGCGACGCGGATGCGCGGGCCGAGGGGGCCGGAATTGCCGTATTTGCTGCGGCGCTTCACGCACACCAACGAGGGTAGTTGCGCCATTCAGGTCTTCTGGAAGCCGGACGAGCCGGTGACAATGATCCACTACTATCCCGGCAAGGAACCGGCGCTGGACGTGTATTCGGGCCGCGTCGTGAAATCGCACGCGATGCCACCTGCGGGCGGCTGCACCACCAACGTCGAGGTCGCCATCACCGACCGCGACGACGCTTGCGTGGTCAAAGGCCATCACAACCTGCTCTTCACCGGCGACCACGCGCGCAAGTTCAGGCTCTTCGCTCAACTCTATAAGTTAAAGCTGGCCGACACCGGTTTCAAAGGCCCGTGGCCGGTGTGAAATGGCAGGGCGGGTGTGTGACGAGGACGAGACTGATACTCCCGCACTATTGCAGAAACCATAAGTTCTGATACAAGGGACATCATCATGAAGCGCACTCTTGCCGGATGGATTTTTGCCGCGTTTCTCATTCCTGCCGCTGTCGCCGTTGCCGCCGGGCCGGCCGCGAAGCCGAACGTGCTCATCTTCTTCGCCGACGACATGGGCTATTCCGACCCCGGCTGTTACGGCGGCGAGATCGCCACGCCCAACCTCGACAAGCTTGCCAACGGCGGGTTGCGATTCACGCAGTTCTACAACACCGCGCGCTGCTGGCCTTCGCGCGCGTGCATCACGACCGGTTACTACGCGCAAGCCGTGAGGCGCGACGGGATGGAGGGCATCGCGGGCGGCGGTCGTGGTGTACGGCCGAAATGGGCGCGGCTGCTTCCGGAGTATCTGAAGCCGCTCGGCTACCGCGCATATCACTCCGGCAAGTGGCACATTGACGGCCCGCAACTCGCGGGCGGCTTCGACCGTTCCTACTGTCTCGAAGACCACAGCCGCAACTTCAACCCGCAGAACCATCTCGAAGACGATGTGAAACTGCCGCCGGTTGCGCCGGGCAGTGGTTACTACACGACCACCGCCATCGCCGGGCACGCCATCCAGTATCTGAAGGAGCACGCGGAGAAATACGCGGGCCAGCCGTTCTTTGGCTACGTTGCTTTCACCGTGCCGCATTTCCCATTGCAAGCGCCTGCGGAGGACATTGCCCGTTACCGCGACAAATACCGCAAGGGCTGGGACGCTGTCCGCAATGAACGCTGGCAGCGGATGAAGGCGATGGACATCGTCAACTGTGCCCTCTCCGCTCTGGAGCGCGAAGTCGGCCCTCCTTATTACTTTCCTGATGCGTTCGAGAAACTCGGTCCCGGCGAGGTCCGATTCCCGTTGCCGTGGAGTGAACTCACCGACGCGCAGCGCGAGTTTCAGGCCACCAAAATGGCCATCCACGCCGCGATGGTGGACCGCATGGACCGCGAGATCGGCCGCGTGCTCGACCAGGTCAAGGCGATGGGCGCGCTCGATAATACCGTGATTTTCTTTGCCTCGGATAACGGCGCGAGCGCCGAAATCATGGTGCGCGGTGACGGCCATGATCCCGCCGCCGCGCCCGGCTCGGCGGGCAGCTATCTCTGCCTCGGCCCCGGCTGGTCCAGCGCGTCCAACACGCCGCTCTGCCGCCACAAGACGTGGGTTCACGAAGGCGGCATCAACACCCCGCTCATCGTGCACTGGCCCGCCGGCATCAAGGCCCGCGGCGAACTGCGCCAAAACCCTGGCCATCTCGTGGACCTGCCGCCGACCATTGTTGAGCTCGCCGGCGGCACATGGCCACAGACATTCGATGGCAAGCCCGTGCCGCCGCCACACGGAAAGAGCATCGTTGCCGCCTTTGCCCAGGACGGCACCGTGACACGCGACTGCTTCTGGTGGCTGCACGAGGAGAACCGTGCCATCCGCGCCGGCGATTGGAAACTGGTCAGCGCCGCCAAGCAGGGCGGGCAATGGGAACTCTACGACCTCAGCAAGGATCGCTGCGAATCGAACAACCTCGCGGCCGCGATGCCCGACAAGGTTCGCGAACTGGAGCAACTCTGGGACAAACAGGCGGAGCAGATTCGCACCCTCGCTCTCTCCGATGGCCAGGGCGCCCCGACCGCAAAGAAAGCCGGCAAGACAGGAAAGAAGGGCAAGCAGAAGCCGAAGAGCCAGGAGTGACGTTGCGGACGCGCACGGTCTGTGAAAGGAAATGCCACCATGCCGAAGCGGGAAACGATGACCTCGCGCGAGCGCGTGCTGAAGGCGCTCAACCACGAAGTTCCTGACCGCGTGCCGTTCGACCTCGGCGGCAACCAGACTGGCATCCATCGCAAGGCTTACGCAAACCTCATCCGCCACCTGGGCATTCAGGACGACATCGTTATCATGGACGCCGTCCAGCAGCTCGCGAAACCGTGTGAGAAGGTGCTGGAGCGGTTCCACGTGGATACGCGCTACATCGCCGCGGGCGCGCCGTCGAGTTGGAAAGGCGGCATCGTCCAGGCGAGGCGTGATGGCAGGCTCTGGCACGATCTCACTGACGAGTTTGGCATCCGCTGGTCCATGCCCGAGGACGCGCCGAACTACATGGACATCACGCTTCACCCGCTCGCGAATGCCACGATCACCGACGTGAAAGATCATCCGTGGCCCAAGGGTGATGATCCAACGCGGTTCGCCGGCCTGCGCGAGCGCGCGCTGCGGTTGAAGAAGGAGACGCCCTACGCCGTCGTCAGCGGTATCTCCGGTGTGGTTTACGAAATCTGCTGGTATCTGCGCGGTTTGGAGCAATGGTTCTGCGACCTGATGACCGAGCCGGAGTTCTGCGAGGCGATGCTCGACCAGACGTTGAAGTTCTGGATGGACTGGTTTCGTCTCTTCCTCGACGAGGTCGGCGACGTTGTGGACGTGATCATGATCGGCGACGACCTCGCCGCGCAAAACGGCCCGCTGTTCCAGCCCGACATCTACCGGCGCATGGTGAAGCCGCGCCACAAGCGGCTCGTGCAATACATCCGCTCCCGCACCCAGGCGAGGATTTGGTATCACACTTGTGGTTCATGCGCCGGGCTGATCCCGGAGTTGATGGACAACGGCATCCACATCCTCAATCCCGTGCAAGTCAGCGCGGCCAACATGGATCCCGCCGAGTTGAAGCGGCGTTTCGGCCGTGAACTGGTTTTCTGGGGAGGCGGCTGCGATGCGCAGCACATTCTGCCACGCGGCACACCTGCACAGGTCGCCGCCAACGTTCGCAAGAACGTCACGGCGTTCATGCCCGGCGGTGGCTACGTCTTCAACAACGTCCACAACATTCAAGGCGATGTGCCACCGGAAAATGTCGTTGCCCTTTACGACACCGCCTACGAATGCGGATTTTATTAACTGTTAAGCCACGACACACGCATGACCGGATTGAGAGCAACCAGAGCAGCTCAAATTCAGGATTCCATTCGTCAGATTCTTCATCACGATTGGAATCCAATTGGCATTTCTGAGTTACCCGAAGACGAGTATGACAGTTGCATCGCACCAGTTTATCGGATTCTGACGGAAAGCCGCTCGGAGCAGGAGCTTATCGAGTGTCTCTTTCACATGGAGCGCGACACCATCGGTATGCCCTGCCAGTCGCCAGAGCATTTGCGTCCAGTCGCGCGCAAACTGTTGGAGCTTGATGTCAGATTATAGTGACGTGGCCTAACGATTGAATGAATGAACAGGGAAGATGGGAAGACGCGAAGCGGAGATAAATCGGACGACGGTAATTCTTCTTCGCGTCTTCACGCCTTCCCTGTTTAATAACAAATGAAGATGAGACAACCGTCAGTCATATTGATCGCAGCAGTTCTCACGGCGATGGTTGCCGTTGGAGGCGCGACGGTGGGTGGGCCATCTTCATCGAATCCCTATGATCGCCAAGTGGCGGAGCATGTCGCGAAACTGGCCGATGCGTCACCGCACGCGCGCCTTCGCGCCGTGGAGGCGTTGGGTTTCCTGCGGGCATATCGCGCCGAAGCGGCGCTCGTGGCGCGGCTCGCGGATGCGTCGGCTGAAGTTCGGCGTCAGGCGGCCATGTCGCTCGGCTGGTGTGGCGGTCGCGCGGCGGTCGCGCCGTTGCTGGAGAAACTCGATGATCCCGACTGGCTGACGCGACAGGCGGCGCACGTCGCGCTGACAAATCTCACCGGCATGGAGTTCCCTTTCAACGCCCTCGCTCCCGATGCCGAGCGACAACGTCAGGCGCAGGTGTGGCGTGATTGGTGGAAGAACGTTCCCGCAAACCGCCCGCCGCCCGATGTGCTCGCGTTGCTCGCCGGACCGAAAGTGGACGTGCCGCAGTGGTTGGTGACGGCATCGAGCGTCTATCACGGGCCGCTGGAGGTGTTGATTGATGGCGATTTGGAGCCGGGCTACTGGCAAACGAAGAACGTCAAGCCGCCGCAATGGTGCCAGCTCGATCTCGGCGCGCCCACGGAAGTGCGTCAGGTGACAGTCCACCAATATGCCGCCGGCTATTGCATGACGGACTACGAGGTCAGCACCAGCCTCGACGGCAGGAAGTTCGAGCGCGTCGTGCGTTGCAAGGAGAAGTCGCCCGTGGCACTGGCCGTCAACTTCCCGCCGCGCGAGGCGCGCTTCGTGCGCATCACCAGCTTCGCTTCCGAGCGAAAGATTTATCCAACGACGTTCCGTGAGATTGAGATCAACGGCCAGCGCGCAAAGCCGGTGGACACGGCGTTGGCATGGCCGCGCGAGCGCGGCGTGCGCGCTCTTGGGGCGCTCGGTGGCAAGGGCGCGACGGAGGCGATCATCGCGACGCTCGGCCCGTCGCCCGCCACGGCGCCCGCGCTGCGGCCGATGGTCCGCGCCGGCATCCGGGCAGTCGGGCGACTGCGCGAGGACGCGGGACGCGACTGGCTCATTGGCTTGCTCGAAAACCCGATGTGGGCGCGCAACGCGGCCGAGGCGCTCGGCGATGTCGGCGACCGGCGTGCGGTCGGGCCGCTGCTGGCGGCTTACGCGCGGTTCGCAAAGCGGCTGGACGAAAAATATCCCGCGGAAGTTCCTGCCGACGACGACATGAAGTTTCCGTCGGAGGACAGGAT